>NZ_JBJDQT010000030.1:0-114105 GCF_044903565.1 Streptomyces sp. NPDC004065
GGCCGGGGCCGACAGATCCCGTTGAGGACCCAAGGTCAGTCAGTGGCTGGGTCAGACCCCGCCGGGAGACGCTCACGAACATCCTCACTGTCAGTTGTCGTACGGGCGGCGGGACTTGGCCTCCTTGGTGGCCAGGGCCCACCAGCTGAGCTTGTCCCAGAGCACCTTGGCGGCGGCCTCGGCGGCGGCGGGGTCGATCAGGTTGCCGTCGGAGTCGAACTGCTCCCACGGGCCGTGGAAGCTCACGGCGTCGCGCACGGTCACCGCGTGCAGCTCGTTGAAGATGTGGCGCAGCTGCTGCACCGCGCGCAGGCCGCCGGCCAGGCCGCCGTAGCCGACGAAGCCGACCGGCTTGGCGTGCCACTCGTTCTGGGTCCAGTCCAGCGCCGCCTTCAGGGAGGCCGGGAAGCTGTGGTTGTACTCCGGGGTCACCACGACGAAGCCGTCCGCGTCGGAGAGCCGGGACGAGAACGCGCCGAGCAGCTCGGCCACCTCGGGCGCCGGCTCGTCGGTCAGCGCGGTGGGCAGCGGGAAGTCCGCCAGGTCCACCAGGTCGACCTCGATGTCCTCGCGCTGGCCGGCGGTGCCGACGAGCCAGTTGGCGATGGTCGGTCCGAAGCGGCCCTTGCGCACACTCGACAGGATCACGGCCACGCGGATGCGGTCATTCGACATGTCTGCCCTTTCACAGCGGTCATTCCTCCACCACCAGAGAAACAAACCCGCACGCGGGTTTTCTACTTCTATCGAGAAACCCGATGGGTCGACGCGGACGGCCGGCTGCCGGGACGGCCCCCGTGGGAGGGAGCGGTCCCCGGCAGCCGGCCGGTGTGCGGGGGGCGCGGTTCGTGCCATGCCATGCCGTGCCGTGTCGTCCGGACCAAGCGGTGATGCGGGCGGCCCGGTCGGTCGGGCGTCGGGCGGGCCGTCAGTCGATGCCCGGCAGGATGTGCGGTTCGGCGAGGTCGTCCTCGTAGCCGGCCAGGCGGATCGGGGCGGAGTGCGCCCAGATCTCCAGGAAGCCCGGGTTCTCGGCCGTCGCGAGGAAGTCCGCCGTCCCGGCGGCCGCGTCCGGCTCCGGCTGCCGCGCCGCCTGCGGCGGCGTCCGTTGCGTCCGTTGCGCTGTCACCCGTGCTCTCCTCTCCCTCCGGTCGGCTCCCCCGCCGGCTCCCGGTCCCCGGGCCCCCGCCGGCTGCTCGCCGGGCCCGGTGTCAGCGGGCGGCGGCCGGTTCGGCGGACCGCGGGCCGAGCTCCTCGGCCAGCTGCCGGGCCAGCTCCAGGCGCCGGATCTTCATCGTGGCGGTGCGCGGCAGGTCGGACAGCCGGCGCTGCACGGGCTCCACCAGGGCCGGGTGACCGGCCACCGCCTCCTGCCAGCGCCGGGTGTCCAGCGGCCGGTCGCCGCGGGTGCACACCACCGGCACCGGCTGCTGGTCCGGGCCGGGCACGATGACCAGCTCGGTCAGCTCCTCCAGCTTGTGCAGGACCTCGTCCTCGATCTCCAGCGTGGACTCGATGCCGGGGATGACGTCGACCTCGCGGTCCAGCAGGTGCAGACAGCCCCACTTGGTGCGGTAGCCGACGTCGCCGCCGCGCCACCACTCGCCGATGACCTGCTTGTCGAACCGTTCCTGCTCGCCGTGGTAGCTCAGCGCGCGGCCGGAGGTGGCCACGTCGATGTAGCCGGGCGTCTCCTTGGACGGCTTCTGTCCGTCGCGCGGGACCAGCCGGTACTTGGTCATGAACGGCGTGGGGTAGCCCTGGCACCGGCCGTCGGCCTTCAGGGCGTTGCGGCGCCGGTAGGTGCGGGCGGCCAGCGGGCCGCACTCGCTCTGGCCGTAGACCTGGAGGAACACCGGGCTCCTGCGGTCGGAGGCGTGCAGGAACTTGTGCATGGTGCTCGGGTGGATCGCGTCGAAGGTGCTGTTGAAGTACTTGACGTTGGAGATCGGCCGGCGCGGGTCGTCGAGCATCTGCTCCCACTCCAGGAAGGAGTTGGGGTGCGTCTCCAGGACGCCCGGGCGGTGCCGGACCAGCATGTCGGCGACGTGTTCGGGGTTCCCGTCGTTCAGGAAGACCATCGGCATGCCGCGCGTCTGGAGCACGGCCAGACCCAGGTACATCCGCGAGTGCACGTAGGAGACGTGCATGGCGACCGTCTCGCGCTTGCGGATCAGGCGCACCACCTTGTCCTGCCAGTTGCCCCGCGCGCCCAGCGAACGCGCCGAGTGCACCACCAGCTTGGGGATGCCCGTGGTGCCGGAGGTGTGGGTCATCAGGGCGGGCTGGTCGGGGTCCAGGAGCACCGGGCGGCGACGCGGGGCGCCGGCGAGGTCCGCGAAGGACACCGCGCCCGGGTGGGAGCCGGTGGCGCTGATCACCCGCTGGGTCAGCTCGGCCAGCGGCAGCCCGGACAGCGAACCGGTCAGCTTCGCCCGGTCGGTCAGCAGGGTGGGGCGCTGCAGCCGCTCCAGCAGTTTGCCGATGCTCTCCCCGTCCAGGTGCGGGGAGAGCATCACCGGCACCGCGCCGATCCGGGCGGCGCCGCAGGCCAGTACGGTGATGTCGAAGTTCGACGTCTTGTGGACGGCGACGTGCTCGCTCGGGCGCACGCCGGCCGCCCACAGCCGGTCGGCGGTGTCGGCCACGTACCGGGCGAACTCCGCGACGGTCAGCGTCCGGCCCGCCTCGGGGAAGACCTCCATGTCGTGGTCGAGTGTGATCGGGGTGCTGCCGTACTTCTCGGCGGCCCGCTCGGAGACGACCCCGAGGTAGAGGATCTTCTTGCTCTTGGGAACCTTGTACATCAGGCCTCTTCCTCATGGTTACCGGCACACGTGAATCGGAAAACTCCCGTGGAAAACCGTTCCACGAAGGGCCTTTGGCGGAAAAGGATGGGGCCGGTAATGCGTCATCTCACCGAAATTCCGCCGGGAAACCGGGAAACCGGGTAACCGGTAACCGGGAAATGCCCGTGGCCGGGCCGCGGTGTGCGGCCCGGCCACGGGAACCGGTCGTCGTGGGGTGTCCCTCCCCCGGCGTCAGCCCTGTCCGAGCCCCTTCTTGAGGGCCTCGGCCACCTTCAGGGTGCGTACGGTCTGGTAGCCGACCGCGGCCAGGTTGTCGTCGGTGACGTTCTGCGCGAGGTGCCCGGGGATGGCCTGCAGGCCGGAGGTGGCGCTCACGCCGTAGGGGTTGCCGTTGCTCGGGGTGAGCAGGATGTCGTCGGTCACGCCGGGCGGCACGATGACGGCGCCCCAGTGGTAGAAGACGTTGCTCAGGGACAGGATCGTCGACTCCTGGCCGCCGTGCGGGGTGCCCGTCGAGGTGAACGCGGACATGGCCTTGTTCATCAGGCCGCGCCGGGCGTGCAGTTCGAAGGTCTGGTCGATGAAGTGCTTGAGCGGGCCGGCCAGCAGGCCGTAGCGGCCCGGGGTGCCCCAGACGACGGCGTCGGCCCAGTCCAGGTCGTCGATGGTGGCCACCGGTACGTCCCGGCTCGTGGCCACGTGCTCGTTGTTCGCCTGGGTCCACTCGGTGTAGTTGGGCGCGAGCGGCTCGTCGGTGATCTCCGCGACCCGGCGCAGCCGCACCTCGGCACCGGCCTTCTCCGCCGCCTCGGCTGCGGCGACAGCCAGCTTGTGGATGTTCCCGGTGGCCGAGTAGTAGATGATGGCGACATTGGTCATGGCCGTACTGCTCCCTCAGTGAATGATGCGCTCGCCGTGTCCGGCCGGCGGTTCGGGCCCATCGTGCCCCGGCCGTGCCGGGGCAGCCACTTTTCACCCGACAGTGCGTCAAGTCGCGTGTATTTCACGCCAGACCGGCCGCCGTGCCGTCGCCTCCGCGCTTTTCTCCCCTGCTTCCCCGTCTCCCCCCGTCTCCCCCCGTCTCCCCCGGGCGGGCTCGCCCGGCCGCCGGGTGTCAGTCGCCCACCTCGACGCCGGGCGGGTTGTCGATGATGTAGCGCCACAGGCCGTCGGGGCCGCGCCGGGCCACGTCCGTCGCGGTGCCGGTGAGGTGGATCCGCTCGCCGTCGGGCTTGGTGCCGTCGATCACGAAGTCGCCGATGATCAGGGCGGTGTCGTCGTAGACGTAGGTGTGGCGCACGGTGATCCGGATGGGGACGCCGAGCGCCAGGAAGCTGCTGGTGGCCTGGCGGCGTCCGTCTCCGGTCACCACCACGCCCGGGCGCAGCACCCGCACCGCGTCCGGCTCGAAGAGCCGGTCGATGGCGGCGAGGTCCTTGGCGTTGAAGGCCTTGACGAACGTCTCGGGCAGCTGGGCCGGGTCGCTGACTGCCATGGTGTCTCCTCGTTGCGGTGACTCGGGCGCGGGCGGGCGGCACGAGCGGCGCGGGCGGGCGGGCGGCGCGGGCCCGCGGTCGGGTGGTCAGGCGGCGGTCCGGGCGGCCTCGGCGGCCTTCAGGGCGGCGGCGACCTCGATGGTGCGGCGCGTCTGGTAGGCGATCGCCCCGGCGTTCTCGGGGTGGATGAAGCCGATCCGGCTGCCGGCGACCGTGGAGGCGCCGTAGGGGTTGCCGTTGTTCTTCTCGTACAGCACCGGGTCGGCGGAGCCGGTGGCGACGATGACCGAGCCCCAGTGGCAGATGGCGTTGTGCAGCGCCAGGATCGCGGTCACCTGCCCGCCGTGCTCGGCGGAGCCGGAGGCGAAGGCGGAGACGGCCTTGTTGAGCAGCTTGCCGTGGATCGACAGCGGCGAGGAGGTGTTGATGAACTGCATCAGCTGCGGCGCGGCGAGCCCGAAGTGCACCGGCGTGCCGAGCAGGACCGCGTCCGCCCACTCCAGGTCCTCGAGGGTCGCCTCGGCGATGTCGGCGGCCTCGGCGGCGTGCTCCTCGGAGCCGGGGCGGCCGGTGGCGGCGAGCTCGGGCACCCGGCGCAGCCGCACCTCGGCGCCCTCCTTGGTGGCGGCCTCGGCGGCGGCCAGCGCGAGCTTGTGGGTGGAGCCGGTCGACGAGTAGTAGATGACGGCGACGTTGGTCATGGTCGTGCGCTCCCTGGCGTACGGGTGGTGGCGTTCGGGCGGAGTTGCGGGTCGTGCGCGGGGTGGAGTGTGCGGGGTCGTGCGCACGTCGGCGTGCGGGGTCGTGCGCGCGGTGGAGTGCGGGGGTGGAGTACAGGCGGAGTGCGGGCGGAGTACGGGCGGAGTACGGGGTCCTGCGCATCCTGGGGCGGGCGGCGCCGGCGCGGCAACGGCGGCCGGGCGAGTGCGTCAGGTCTCCCGGGCGCCGTACCGCACGACCGCGGCGGCCAGCGCCAGGGCGAGCGCCAGGAACAGCGCCAGCGCGGTGAAGCGGGAGAAGACCGCGGCGAGTTGGGCGCCCGCGCCGGCCCCCACGTTCAGCGTGAAGCCGTACAGCGCGATCGCCGTGGTCTGGGCCGTGGCGGCCCGTGCGCCGACGGACTGGATGAGGGCGGGCCCGAGCGTGGCGAAGCCCGCCATGAAGGCGAACAGGGCGGCTCCCAGGGCCACCGCGCCGTCCCCGCCGAGGGCCGCGGCGAGCAGGGCCGCGACGGTGACCGCCAGGGCACCGGCCGCCCGGCGCGGCGCGGGGACGCGGGCCAGGGCCGGGGCGAGCAGTACGGCACCGAGCAGCGCAGGCAGGGCGCTCGCGCGCAGCGCCAGCAGCGCGCCGCCGCCCGCGACGTCGTCGGGGCCGTAGAGCTGGACGCCGGTGTAGACGGCGGTCAGGCTGCCGGCGGCGACCAGGATGACCAGATACAGCGGGATCAGCCCGGGTGCGAGGGCGGCCCGCAGGTCCGAGGGGCCGGGGCGGCGGCCGGCCGTCGTCCGGGGCTGCCGCGGCTCGGGCAGCAGGACCCGCCAGGAGACGGCGGCCCCGGCCAGCAGCAGCGGCACGGTCGCCCAGAACACCCACACCCAGCCGGCCAGTTGCGCCACCAGCTGGGCCTCGACCTGTCCGACGACGACCGTCGCGCCCATGCACGCGGACACCACCGTCAGCGCCGGGGCGACGCGGTGCGGGGCGATACGGGCGTGCAGGTAGGCGTACGACATGGGGATGAACGAGCCCGCGAACAGGCCCTGGGCGGCACGCAGGGCCACACCGGTGGCCAGGCCGCCCGCCAGCGGCAGCAGGGCGGTGACGACGGCCATGGCCAGGACGTTGGCGACCATCACCGTGCGCCGCCCGAACCGGGTGGACAGCGGGCCGCTGATCAGCGAGCCGGCCGCGTGGGCGAAGGCGAACGCGGTGGTCGACAGGGCCGCCGACTGGGTGGGCACGCCCCAGGCGCGGGCCAGTTCGGGCATCAGCGGGATGGTCACGTACATCTGGCCCACCACGAGCACGCCCATGACGGACACGGTCGTCACGGTGGCGGCCATCGGCGCCGTGCGCGCTGTCGCCGAAGACGCCTCGGCAACCGTTGTTCTCGACATGCACCGATCGTTGCGAGGGGCCCCGCGCACCGGCAATCCGCGCCCGCTCTATGCGTCAAGTCCCCTGCTGAGGCAGAGGACTTGGAGAAAAGGGATCCGGAAAAAGGGGAGGACCGCGTCGCGCACGGGGTCCGGGCCGGAAACGACCGGACCCCCGCGGCCGCGGGGGACACATCACCGACGGAGGTCCGGCGTCCGGCGCGCCCCGGGGGGCGCGCCGGAGACCGGGGGTCAGACCTGGGCGGCCTGCGGCTCCTCGGCGGAGGCCGCCGAGTTCTGCGCGACGGCCTCGCGCCGCTTGTCGGGCTTCTGCAGGCCGAGGGCGACCAGCGCGGTCAGCGCGATGCCGGCCGCGGCGATGAACACCGCGGTGCGCAGGCCGTCGTTGGTGGCCGAGCGCAGCGCCTCGCCGTGCAGCCCGTCCAGGCCGGAGTTGGCGACGGCGACCAGGACGGCCAGGCCCACCGCGCCGCCGACCTGCTGGGTGGTGGAGGCCCAGCCGGAGGCGATGCCCTGCTCCATCGGGTCCACGCCGACCGTGGCGGCGCCGAACATCAGGGTGTAGCCGGCGCCCTGGCCGAGACCGAGGACGATCATGCCGGGGACCAGCGAGAGGTAGGAGCCGTCGGTCGTCAGCGTCAGGCCCACGATCACGGTGCCCACCAGGCCCACCAGCAGGCTGGCGATCATGATGGCGCGCAGGCCGAACCTGGTGGCCAGGCGGCCGGCGGTCTGGGCGCCGACGGAGATGGCGGCCATCGGGACCAGGAAGGCCAGGCCCGTCTCCAGCGCGCTGTAGCCGTGCACGCCCTGGAAGTAGACGGTCAGGAAGTACAGCAGGGTGCCGAAGGTCGCCATGTAGAAGAAGGTGACCGCGGCGCCGGTGCTCAGGTTGCGGTTGCCGAACAGGCGCAGCGGCATCAGCGGGTCGCTGCTGCGCTTCTCGATGACCAGGAAGGAGGCCAGCAGCGCCACGCCGAGGACGAAGGCGCCGATGATGAGGCCCGAGCCCCAGCCGGACTCCGGGCCCTGGACCAGGGCGAAGACGACGGAGGTGGTGCCGACGGTGGCGGTCAGCGCACCGCCCAGGTCGAAGGAGCGGCGCGAGCCGCCGAGCTGGTCGCGGGCGATCAGCGGCAGGGCGAACACGATGGCCAGCGCGGCCAGCGGGACGTTGACGAAGAAGACGGACTCCCAGCCGAACGCCTCGGTGAGCACGCCGCCGAGCAGCGAGCCGAGGATCATGCCGGAGCCGCCGGCGGTGCCCCACACGGCGAAGGCGCGGTTGCGCTCCTTGCCCTCGGCGAACCGGGTGGAGACCAGGGTGAGCGTGGCGGGGAAGAGGAACGCGCCGCCGATGCCCTGCACCGCGCGGGCGGCGACGAGCACTCCGGGGTCGGTGGCCAGGCCGCCCAGCAGGGAGGACACCCCGTACAGGGACAGGCCCAGGATGAAGATACGGCGCGGTCCCCACAGGTCGCAGGCCCGGCCGCCGAGCAGCAGGAACCCGCCGAAGGCGACCGCGTAGGCGCTGATCACCCACTGCAGGGTCTGGGAGCTGAAGCCGAGACCGGTGCCGATCTCGGGGAGCGCGACGTACACGATGTTGTAGTCGATGGAGATGATCAGCTGCGCGAACGCCAGCAGCGCCAGGAGGAGTCCAGGGCGCCGGCGCGGTGCCTCGGTGGCAGCGCCTGTGGCCGGAGACGGCATGACTGTGCCTTTCACTACGGGGTCGGAAGGGAGGCGCACGAGGGCGCCGCCGCCGGGGAGGTGACCCGGCGGTTACTGGGGTGCGCGGGAGCGGTCGGTGCTCGGTCAGTGCTCGTCGGTGCGCGGTGAGCGGTCGGTGCGCGGTGAGCGGTGAGCGGTCAGTTCTGGTCGAACCACTGGCGTACGCGGTCGGGTGCGGCGGGGTTGGCCCGCCGTACCGCGTCCGCCAGGTCGGCGATCGTCTGCTCTGCGAGCCGGCGTCGCCAGGCCAGCTCCGCGGTGGAGAAGGCCTGTGCCACGGTGCAGGGGGTGCCGCGGACGTCCGCACCGATGACGTCCGGGCCGGCGCTCCGGCCGTGCGGACCGGTGCTCCGGTCGTCGGGACCGGCGCGGTGGCCGTCCGGACCGGCGCGGTGGCCGTCCGGACCGGCGGGGCGGCCGGCCGAGCCGGTGATGCGTCCGGCCGGGCCCCGGTGGCGGATGCCCGTGCACAGGAAGGCCTGTGCCGAACCGTCGATGGCGACCGCCACGTCCATCAGGCTGATCTCCTCCGGCCTGCGGCCGAGACGGTATCCGCCGCGGGGGCCGGACCGGGACGAGACGATGCCGGCCCGTCCCAGTGCGTGCATCTGCTTGTTCAGATAAGCCGTGGGCAGGTCGTGGAACTCGGCCAGCTTCGCCGCCGGCACCGCCCTGTCGTGGGAGATCCACGACAGGTTGATGCAGCAGTGCACTGCCCACTCCACGCCCTCTCTCAGCTTCATGTCCTGGACATTACGCATCGGGGATGTCCGCCAGAAGGGCCCGACGTTTTTAATGTCAAGTCGCTTCGGGCGGGGCGTCCTTGCCGGTCAGGACGGTTTTCAGTTCGGCCTCCAGGCGGCCGAGATCGGCCTCGTGCCCGTGTGCGGCCACGTGTCCGTCCGGCCGCACCAGCCAGTAGCCGGGGCGGCGGCAGCCGGTGGCGAAGGCGCTCTCGCGCCGCCGCAGTTCGACGGTGCGCAGCTGCGGGTGGCGGGCCGCGACGTGCCCGGCCTCGGCGCGCCAGGCGGCCGAGGGCGGCGCGAGGACCAGGGTCCAGGCGTGCGGGTCGGTGCCGGGGCCGCTGATGCCGTGCGCGAGGGCGTGCCGCCGGGGGAAGACGGCGCCGTCCTTCAGGCCGCCGGGGATCCTGCCGCGGACCTTGCAGCCGGCCGGCCCCGAGGGCCGCTGGGTCTCGCGCACCGGTGGGTACGCCAGCCGCCGCCCGGCCATCACCGGGGTGTAGTAGCGGGAGACGACGCCGGTGCGGTCCAGCAGGCGGAAGGCGGTGTCGCGGGCGAGCACCTTGGCCCGGCTGCCGGCCACCCAGGCGCGGGTCTGCAGATCGGTGTCGCGCAGGATCTGGCGGGTGGCCTCCGAGCGCTCGGCGCCGTAGCTGTCGAGCAGGGAGGCGGGCGAGGTGCCCCGGATCACCGCGGCCAGCTTCCAGCCCAGGTTCTGGGCGTCCTGCAGGCCGTTGTTCATGCCCTGGCCGCCGGCCGGGCTGTGCACGTGCGCGGCGTCGCCGGCGAGGAAGACCCGTCCGACGCGGAAGTCGGTGGCGCGGCGGGCGTGCACACGGAACACCGCCTGCCACACCGCCTCGGTCAGCCGTACTCCGCGCGGCCCGCGCTCGTCGAGGATCTCCTGCATCAGCTCCAGGGACACCTCGTGCCGGCCCTGGGGCATCACGGACAGGAAGCGGTGCACGCCGCCGGGCATCGGTACGACGACCAGGGCGCCGCTGGGTGTCTGGTAGAAGAGGCACTCGTCGTCGGGCAGTTCGCCCTCGAAGCGGGCGTCGACCAGCGCGAAGGCCATCTCGTAGGTGCTGCCCTGGAAGCCGATGCCGAGCTGTCCGCGCACCGCGCTGCCGGCGCCGTCGGCGCCGACCACGAAGGGCGCGCGGATGCGGTCGACCGCGCCGTCGGCCCGCTCCACCACGGCGGTCACGCCGTCGCCGGCGCCGAGGCCGCCGGAGAAGTCGACGCCTTCCAGGGCCAGCAGCCGCACCCCGCGCTCGACCTTGCCGCCGAGTTCGGCCAGGCGTTCGGCCAGCAGCCGCTCGGTGACGTGCTGCGGCAGCACCCGGCAGGCGGTGTCCTCGTTCAGCGCGAAGGAGGCCAGCGGGCTGCGCTCGGAGAAGTAGCTGAGCCGGCTGATGTGCACGGACTCGCGCCGTATGCCCTCGGCCAGTCCGGCGTCCTCGAGGATGTCCAGCGCGCGCGGCCACACGGACAGCGCCTTGGGCATGGTGGAAGGTTCGGTGGCGCGGTCGATGACGCGCACCCGGATGCCGCGGCGCAGCAGTTCGACGGCCGTCAGCAGCCCGGTCGGGCCGGCCCCGACGACGAGGACGTCGATGTCGGGCGCCGCGTCGGCGGTCTTCTTGCCGGCGCCGGTGCCGGGCGCGGTGCCGGCGCCGGTGCTGGGCGGTGTGCCGGTGCCGGGCGGTGTGCCGGTGCCGGGCGAGGTGCCGGTGGTGTTCTCGCTCATCGCCGTCATTCCGTCCGCACGCCGGCGGTGACGCCGAGGGCGGGCTCCTTGGGCAGCCGGTCCAGGCTGATGCCGAAGTACGTCTTGTACGCCTCGAACGCCTCGGCCTCGCTCTCCAGGGTCCGCTTGCTGCGCTCCTCGCCGGCCACCATGCTCATCTGGGTGTTGCCCTTGAGGGTGACCAGGCCGTCGACGGTGCGGATGGAGCAGAACAGGCCCTGGAGGAACGAGGAGTCGGGCGAGGTGCGGTACCACCACAGGGTCGGGGCGAAGTCCTCGATGCTCACCGGCCGGTCCGCCACCCGGTACAGCGGCTTGCCGCCGAGGTACACGTCGACGACGCCGTCGCCCACGTCGTGCAGCTGGTACTCGCCGTGCGGGTCCTTCTGGACCTCGCGCGAGGCCAGGCGCAGCGGGTAGCGGCTGTTGCGGCCGAAGCCGACGTCGACCAGCCAGTCCTCGCCGTCGGCCTTCACGCGCAGCGCGAGGTGGCCGAGGAACGGGCCGAGCACGCCGCCCGGGCGGTGCACCCAGCCCGGCAGGATGTCCACCTCGTAGCCGAGCGAGGTGAGCAGGAACGACAGGGCGGGGTTGACCTCGTAGCAGCCGCCGCCGCGGTTCTTGCGGACGATCTTCTCCAGGACGCGTTCGTCCATGAAGATCTCCTCGTCCAGGTGGTAGTCGAGGTTCTCGAAGGGCACCGACAGCAGGTGACGCTCCGTCAGGTGGCGCAGTCCCGCGAGGTCGGGGCGTTCGGGCCGGACCGCTTTGATCCGGCGCAGGTACTCCTCCATGATGCCGTCCAACATCACCGTCTCCTTAGGCGTGCGTGGTGCCGTGTGTGGCGCTGTGCGTGGGGGGTCGAACTTGGTGCTGTGCTGCGGGCTGTGCGGGGGTCGTTCGTGGTGCTGTGCGTGGGGTCAGGGGTGCTGCCAGCGCAGCAGTGACAGGCCCATGGCCATGCCGCCGCCGAAGCCGGCGAGCAGCACGAGGTCCCCGTCGGCGAGTTCGCCCCGGCGCGCGGCGCGGTCGAGGGTGACGGGGACGGACGCGGCTCCGGTGTTGCCGAAGTCCTCGTAGGTCAGGCGCATACGGTGGGCCGGGATGCCGAGCCGGGCCGAGAGGTCCTCCAGCATCCGGCCGTTGGCCTGGTGGGGCACGAAGTGGTCGACGGCGCCGGGTTCGAGGCCGGCGTCCCGCAGGAAGGCGCCGATGGCCGGGGTGACCGTGGCGTCGACGAAGTCGCGCACCCCGCGCCCGTTCATGGTGAAGAAGTGCCGGCCCTCGGCGAGGGTCTGCTCGCTCGCCGGCAGACGGCTGCCGCCGGCCGGCACCTCGATCAGGTCGCGTTCGGCGCCGAAGCCGGCCAGCCGGGACGCGAGCAGGCCGCGGCCGGGCCGGGCCGGGCCGAGGACCACCGCTCCGGCGCCGTCGCCGAAGAGGATGGCGGTGCGCCGGTCGGTGGGGTCGAGGATGCGGGAGTAGACGTCCGCGCCGATGACCAGGGCGTACGGCGAGTCGGCCGCGGCGAGCACGTGCTCGGCGGCGTTCAGCGCGAACACGAAGCCGCTGCACACGGCGTTGACGTCGAAGGCGGCGGCGCCGCGGCCCGCGCCGAGGCCGTCGGCGACGACGCTGGCGGTGGGCGGCTGGGGCTGGTCGGGGGTGGAGGTGGCGACGACGATCAGCGACAGGTCCGCCGCGGTGATCCCGGCGGCCTCCATCGCGGCCCGGCCCGCGGCCACGGCCAGGTCGGAGGTGGCCTCGTCCGGTTTGGCGCGGCGGCGTGCGCGGATGCCGGTCTTGCGGTGGATCCACTCGTCGGTGACCCCGGTCGCGGCGGCGACCTCGTCGTTGCCGACCACGTGGGAGGGCAGGCAGGAGCCCGTGCCCAGGATGGCGATGCCCGCAGCCCTGCGACCGGACCGGGCCGTACCCGTGGTGATCATTGTGTGACCCTTCTTCGGTGATTCGGGCCTTTCCGCGCAAGCGATGCTCCAGGTCGGCGCGGGCGGGCGGCAAAGCCCGGCCGGCGAACCCGTCAGGTCCCCGCGGAGTACGTCAGATGAGGACGTCGGAGGCGTACGCCCACCCCGTGGGCCACACGCGTACGCCGATCCCGTGGGCGACACGCGTACACCGGACGCGTGGGCGACACGCGTACGCCGGACGCGTGGGCGACACGCGTACGCCGGACGCGTGCATCAGACGCGCACGCAGACATCGGGACGGCGGACGGCGGACGACGGACGGCGGACGGCGGACGGCGGACGACGGCCGGCCCCCGTGGTCACCCACCGGGGCCGGCCGCCGCGCGGTGTCACTCGGCCAGGGCGAGGGAGGTGTCCTCGAGCAGGCCGCGGACCAGGTCGCCGGTGATGCTCACCCCGTTCTGGGTGAGCACGGACTCGGGGTGGAACTGCATCGACGCGAAGTGCGGGCCGCGCAGGGCGTGCACCTCGCCGTTCACGGTGTCGCGGGCGACCTCGACCACGCCCACGCCGTCCGCCTCGATCTTGTCGTCGTCGCTGACGGCGGCGAACGTGTTGTAGAAGCCGACGCGTTCACGCCGCCCGAACAGGTCGACGTCGCGCTGCACGCCCTGGTTGGGCACGTCCCTGCGCCTGAGGTCCAGTCCGAGGCGGCGGCTGAGCACCTGGTGGCTGAGGCAGATCGCCAGGAAGGGCCGGCGCTCGCGCAGCAGCCGCGTGATCGCGCCGTCCAGGTGGGCGATCTTGGGGTGGGAGGTGTCGCGCGGGTCGCCGGGGCCGGGGCCCATCACGACCAGGTCGTGGCCGTCGAGGTCGTACGGCTCGTCGAAGCGACGTACCGTCACCTCCAGCCCCAGGCAGCGCAGTTGGTGTCCGATCATCGAGGTGAAGGTGTCCTCGGCGTCCACGACCAGCACCCGCCGGCCGGCGGCCGCGAAGGTCCCGGCGGCGGGCGCCGCGCCGTCGGCGAGCCAGAACCCGGCGATGGTCTCGTTGCGCCGCTCCAGCGCCGCGCGCACCTCGGGGTGGGCGGCGAACCGGGTGGCGCCGCCGCCCTCCAGCGCGGCCAGCAGCCCGGCCGCCTTGGCGCGGGTCTCGGCCACCTCCGAGCGCGGGTCGGAGTGGCGCACCAGGGTGGCGCCGACCCCGATGCGCACCCGGCCGGAGGCGTCGATGTCGGCGGTGCGGATGCAGATCGCGGAGTCCAGCGCGGTGGCGCCCCGCGCGTCCCGGCCGATCAGCGCGAGCACGCCGCTGTAGTAGCCGCGGCCCTGCGGCTCGTAGCGTTCGATGACCCGGCAGGCGCTCTCCAGCGGGGAGCCGGTGACGGTGGGCGCGAACAGGGTCTCGCGCAGCACCTCGCGCGGGTCGCGGTCGGTGCGGCCCTCGATGAAGTACTCGGTGTGGGCGAGGCGGGCCATCTCCTTGAGGAAGGGGCCCGTGACCCGGCCGCCGCCGGGGCAGATCCGGGCCATCATCTTCAGTTCCTCGTCCACCACCATGTACAGCTCGTCGGCCTCCTTGCGGTCGGCGAGGAAGTCCATGACCTCCGGCAGCGTGGGGCCCGAGGCCGGGTAGCGGTAGGTGCCGCTGATGGGGTTCATCACCGCGGTGCCGCCGTGGACGCTGATGTGCCGCTCTGGGGTGGCGCCGACCAGGGTGCGCTCGCCGGTGTGCACGACGAACGTCCAGTACGCGCCCTTCTCCCGCTCCAGCAGCCGCTTGAAGAAGGTCAGCGCGCTGCGGGGGCTGTAGTCGGAGATGTCGGCGGTGAAGGTGCGCTTGATGACGAAGTTCGCGCCCTGGCCGGTGCCGATCTCGTCGGTGATGATCCGCCGTACGGTCTCGGCGTAGGCGTCGTCGTCCACGTCGAAGTGCGCGCCGTGGGTGCGGATCGGCTCGTCGGGCAGCCGCTGCAGTACGCCGGCGAGGTCGAGGGTCTGCTGGCCGGTGACGGTGAGGGCGACCAGCGGGGTGCCGTCGTCGTGGCCGGCGAAGCCGCGTTCGGCGATCTGCCGGTAGGGGATGAGAGCGAGCACGTCGTGCCGCGGGGCGCCGGTGGGGCCGCCCGGTGCGGGCAGCGGAATGCCGGCCAGGGTCTTTGCCTGGGCCGTGGTGCCGACCAGCACGTCGATCACGCCCGGGCCGGCCGCCTCGGGGCGGTGCAGCAGGGCGAACGGCGGGGGCTGGGGGCCGAGGATCTGGTCCAGCGGGCCGCCGCCGTCGCGGGGCCGGCCGGTGGGTGCGCCGGTCATGCGAGGACCTCCTTGGTGGTGGTGACCACGGCGCAGCGCGCGGCGGCGTACTCGACGGCCATGCGGTGCTGCTCCGCGGTGAAGTCGGCGACGGCGTCGGCGACGAGGAACGTCTCGATGTCGTGGCTGAACGCCTCGACGGCGGTGATCAGCACGCCGACGTGGGCGTATACGCCGCACACGATGAGCTGGTCGCGCTGGTGGAAGCGCATCCGGGTGAGCAGGTCGGTGTGGTGGAAGGCGCTGTAGCGCCACTTGGTGACCAGCCAGTCCCCGTCGCGGGGCGCGAGCTCGTCGACCACGGCGCGGTCGGCGGGGGCCGGGCGCATGCCCGGGCCCCAGAAGTCCTTGAGCAGGCCCCGCTGGTGGGCGGTCATGCCGCCGGGCTGGGCGGTGTAGGCGACGGGGATGCCGAGTGCGGCGCAGCGCTCGCGCAACTCGGCGGCGTTCCGGACGAGTTGTCCGCGCAGCGGGTCGGGGAAGGGCTGGAGGAAGTAGCGCTGCATGTCGTGCACGAGCAGCACCGCGCGTGCCGGGTCGGCCGTCCACGGTGCGGTGTTCGCCGGCAGTTCCGGCGCGGTGGGCAGCGGATAGGACTCGATGGTCGGGAGACCGGCGGCCATGACGTCTCGGTGTTCCTTTCTCGGCGGGTCCAGGGGCGGCGGCGGTACGGCGGCCGTAGGGGGCCGCATGGGGGCGTACGGGGGCGTAAGAGGGCGTTTCGCGGGGGCGGCGGCGCCGACTCCCGGAGGGAACCGCCCCGTTGGAGCGGCGGGCCGACCGGAGCGGCGGCCGGCCGGGCCGGGTGGGGGATGACGGGTGGGTGATTACGGCGTAATCACCCACCCGGCCCGAAGGACCCGCGAAGGCCCCGCGGATCGGCGCGCGGGACCGCTACGCGCCCAGTGCCGCGCCCCCGTCGACGGTCAGGGTGTGCAGGGTGATGTGGCGGGCCTGTTCGGACAGCAGGAACGCGACGGCCTGCGCGACGTCGGCGGGCTGGGCGAGCCTGCCCAGCGGGATGCCGACGCGGAACGCCTCGAGGTTGCCGGCGAGCGTGGCGCGCGGGCCGCTGTCGTCCTGCCACATCGAGTTGAGCATCGGGGTGTCGGTGGAGCCGGGGGCGACGATGTTGCAGCGGATGCCGTGGCGGGCGACCTCCAGGCCGAGGCTCTTGGTGAACATCTCCGCCGCCGCCTTGGACGCGGCGTAGGCGGCCATGCCGGTGCGGGGGGTGGCGGCCGCGTTGGAGGCGACGGTGACGACGGCTCCCCGGCGCCGCGGCACCATACGGCCCACGACGGCGCGTGACAGGTGGAAGACGCCGGTGGTGTTGACGGCGAAGGTGCTGATCCAGTCGTCGTCGCTGAAGTCGGTGACCTCGCCCAGGCGCAGCACGCCCGCGGCGTTGACCAGGTGGTCGATGGGGCCGAGGCGCCGCTCGACGTCGGCGACGAGGGCGTCGACCGCCGCGCTGTCGGTGACGTCGGCGGGGAACGGCGCGACGGGCAGGCCGTCGACGCCGAGTTTGGCCACCACCTCCTCGAGCCGGTCGGGGTCGCGGTCGACCGCGGCCACCGCGACGCCGCGTTCCCCCAGTTCGCGGGCCACGGCCGCGCCGATGCCGCCGGCGGCACCGGTGACCAGGGCCAGTCTGTTTTCCATGTCGTGCCTCTCCTTCTCGGTCCGTGCGGGCGGGGACGTGCGCTGTGCGCCGGGGGTCACTGGTGCCAGGCGGACACCACGGAGACGGCCTGGCCGACGTTGAGCCGCGGGTCGCAGAAGCTCTGGTAGGAGTCGCCGACCAGGTCGGCGGCGCGCGCGTCGGGGACGCACTCCATGACCGCGTCGGGCGTGGTCTCCAGGTGCAGGCCGCCGGCGACGCCGCCGTGCCGGACGACCGCGTGGTGGAAGGCGGCGACCTCCCGCTCGGCGGCCTCCACGTAGCGGGTCTTGAACCCGCCGGGGGTGGTGACGGTGTTGGCGTGCAGCGGGTCGGTGAGCCATACGGCCGGGTGGCCGGCCTCGCGCACGGCCTCCACCAGCGGGGGCAGGACGTCGGCCACCTTGTCGGCGCCCATGCGCGCGATGAGGGTCAGCCGTCCCGGTTCGCGCCGCGGGTCCAGCCGCCGGCACAGCTCCAGCAGGTCCGCGGGCGTGGTGCTGGGGCCGACCTTGCAGGCCACCGGGTTGATGACGTCGGCGAGCAGGGCGACGTGCGCGCCGTCGGGCCGGCGGGTGCGCTCGCCGATCCACGGCCAGTGCGTGGAGGACAGCAGCAGTCCGTCCTCCGTCCGGCGCAGCAGCGGGACCTCGTAGTCGAGCAGCAGCGCCTCGTGGCTGGTCCACATCGCCGGGTCGATGCGCGCCTGGGGCGGGGGCGAGCTGCGGTGCCAGCCGAGGTGGCGCATGATGTCGTCGGCCGCCATGTAGCCGGTGACCAGGCGCAGCGGGTCGGGGCGCCGGCCCTCCGGGGTGGGGTCGGGGTCGTTGACCATGTGCCCGCGGTAGACGGGCAGTTCGAGGCCGTCGACGTGCTCGGTGGGCTGCGAGCGGGGCTTGCCGAACTGTCCGGCGATACGGCCCACCCGGATCACCGGCTTTCCGGTGATCAGCCGGAGCGAGCCGGCCAGCAGGTCGAGCACGGCGGCCTTGCGGGCCACGTCCCCGGCGGTGCACTCGGAGGGGTCCTCGGCGCAGTCCCCCGCCTGCACCACCAGGGCCTCGCCCGCGGCCACCCGCGCCAGTTGGCGCTTGAGCAGGCGTACGTCCTCGGCGCGCACCAGTGCGGGCCGGGCCGACAGGTCCGAGCGGATGCGCCGTACCTGGGCCGGGTCGTCCCAGACCGGCTGCTGGGCGGCTGTCTTGGGATCGATGTCGATGTCGAGCAGCGAATTCTCCACGGATGTCTCCAGACGAGAAAGCGACGGCGACGCGGCTTGGGCCGCGGTGTGCGGGCGGGCGTAATGGAGGTAACGGGCATAACGGGTGGAACAGGCGGAACGGAGGTGCGCGGGGCCGGCGGCCGGTTCGTGGGGGCCACGGGCGGCCGGTTCGTGGGGGCCACGGGCGGCCGGTTCGCGGGGGCCACGGGCGGCCGGTTCGCGGGGGCCCGGACCACCGGCCGGGCCGATGACCGGATCGTGGGGGGCCGGACCGGACCGGCAGCCGGGGCCGGCGGCCGGATCGTGGAACCGGGCGGGCCGGTGGGCGGTTGCCGTGCCCGGGCCCGAGGACGGCGACCGGCCCATGGGGGCGGCGACCGCCCCGGTGGGCGGTCGGTTGCCGGGCCCGGGCCCGGGGCGGCCGGCCCGGGGGGGCCGGGCGGGCGCCTCGTCACAGGCGCGGCACCCAGCCCGCCTCGTCCCAGAAGCGCAGCTGGGCGAGCTTGGGGGTGGCGGCGACCTCCGCGGTGGCGGGGCCGCCCAGCACGAGCGTGCTGGGGGCGCCGGGCGTGTACGGCGGCCAGTCGGGCAGGCCCGGGGCGGCCGGGCGGGAGGTCCGGGCGAAGGCGGCCACGGCGTCGATGAACAGGTCGGACAGCATCCGTTCGGCCGGGCCGTCGCCGAAGACCGCGGCGAGCTGGGGCAGCCGGTGGGTGCCGAACAGGAACGGCGAGGTCGCCTCGTGCGGGGTGCCGAAGTGCGGCGCCAGCACCGGGTGGGCGAACTCCATGGCGTACAGCGCGGTGGTGCCCCGGCGGGCGTGGCGGTCGGCGAAGCGGACGATCTGGTGCCGGAAGACCGCGTCGCCCCAGATCTCCGTCCACAGCGACCGCGGGTCGTCCGGCAGCGCGTCCTGGCGGGCCGCGTCCCGGTAGGCGGCCAGGCAGGCGGCCGCGAGGTCGTCGCCGGCGTCCGGTTCGACCAGGCGCAGCACCTCGCGCACCGCCCGGCGCAGTCCGGCCTCGTCGCGCGGCACGGGCGCGGGCTGCGGGGAGCCGGGGCCGGTGTAGAAGGAGCCCTCGGTACGGGTGTGCACGGACAGCACCGGCACGTCGGGCGTGGGCAGTTCGTGGTCGTACGCCGGCATGGTGCGCCCGTCCGCGACGGGGCCGCGGTACCAGCGTCCGCTCGCGACGATCCGCTCCTCGGGCGGGGCGGCGAAGATCTCCTCCCAGGCCGCGGCGAGCGCGGCGGCCGGGACCCGGCGCAGACCGGGGACGGTGGTGCCCAGGCGCCGGGCGACGGCCGCGCAGGCGGTGCGCGCGTCGTCCGCGGTCAGTGCGGTGCCCGGCGGGGTGACGTGGCTGGGGCTGATGGAGACGATACGGCGGACCAGTCCGCGCAGGCCGGGCAGCAGGGCCAGCTGCCAGGCGCTCGCGCCGCCCGCGGAGGTGCCGCACACGGTGATGTTGCCGGGGTCCCCGCCGAACGCGGCGGCGTTGGCGTGCACCCAGTGCAGCAGCGCCGTCTGGTCCTGCACGCCCCAGTTGGCGAAGTGCCCGGTCAGCGGGTCGGTGAGGTCCTCGTGCAGCCCGAACCCGAGCACGCCGAGCCGGTAGTTGAAGGTGACGACGACCAGGTCGCCGCGTTCGGCCGGGCGGGCGCCGTCGTAGGTGGGCAGGCTGCCGCCGCCGGCCTGCCAGCCGCCGCCGTGGATGTACACCAGGACGGGCCGTGAGCCGTGCGTGTCGGGCGTCCAGACGTTGGCGTACAGCGAGTCCTCGCTGCTGGGCGGCACGGGCCGGTTGGGCACCGGGCTCTGGAAGGAGACGTCGGCGAAGCGCACGGCGGGGCGGACGCCGTGCCAGGGCTCCGGCGGGCGCGGCGAGGCGAAGCGCAGCGGCCCGACCGGTGCGGCGGCGTACGGGACGCCGCGGAAGACGGTCACGGCGCCGGCGCGCTCGCCGGCCACCAGCCCGCCCGAGGTGCGCACCACGACCCGGGAACCGGAGGTGCCGCGGGGGCGGTGCGCGGCCGTGGTGACGGCGGACGCGACGCGCCCGTCCGCGGCCTGCGGCTGGCTGGTCATGTGAACTCCTCGCACACGTGGACGGTCTGGTCCGCCGATCGTGTGCCGGGAGTTCGGGGGTCACCAAAGCACGCCCGGGCAATCCGTCAGCTCGGTGGCCGGATCACCACCACAGCTGACGCAACGGCCGGTACGGCGGCTGACAGCCGCCGTACCCGCGCCGTACACTGCGCCGCCCCCACCGCTCAGGAGGGCCACCCCCCACCGCTCAGGAGGACCGCCCCCCACCGCTCAGGAGGGCTGCCCCCCGCCGCTCAGGAGGGCCGCCCCCCACCGCTCAGGAGTGCCGCGCCCACCACTCAGGAGGGTCCCCTCACGCTCAGGAGGCCCTGGCCACCTCCGTCTCGGGCACGGCGGTGCCGGAGAGCACCGCGATGGCGTGCGCGGCGGAGGCGAGGGTGGCGTGGCGGTGCCAGCCGCTGTAGGAGCGGCCGGAGAAGTCCCTGATGCCCACCCGTTCGGCGATCCGGGCGAAGTCCCGGTCGACGCGGTGGGTGAGGCGGCTCAGCCGCAGCAGCTGGGCGGGGTGCAGATCGGTGATGTCGGTGAGCCACAGCTCGGCCGGCCAGCGCCCGCCGTTCTCGCCGACCCCGAGCAGCAGCAGGTCGCGGCACCAGGCGGGGCGCCGCACCGCGCGTCGGGGCAGCCGTACCCGGACGGCGGCGGTCAGCCCGGTGTGCACGGCGGCGCCGCCCGGGCCCGGCCGGCGCTGGATGACGGGCTGGCGCAGCGGGCGGGCCATCAGCATCAGCTGATGGGCCGTCATCTCCAGGCCGGCCGTGGTGCGCGGCATCCCCGGGTCGGCGGCGGACAGCCGCAGGTTGGCGCCGACCCGCAGCAGCATCGGCGCCCCGGCGGCCCGCAGCCGGCGTACGGTGCCGGCGGCGTCGGCCTCGCGGGCGTCCATGACCACCGGGCGCACCGGCAGGCCCCAGTCCCGGGTGATGCCGAGGTACGCCTCCACGCCCGCCTGGTCGAGGGTCTCGGGCAGCAGGGTCTCGGGAATCGCCGCCTGCCGGCGGCGGGCCTCGTCCTCCAGCCAGGTCTCGGGCAGGTGCAGGCGCCAGTTGATGGGCGTGCTGTGCTCGTCGGAGACCGCCCACACGCCCACGGCCTGCTGGGCGTTCATGATCTGGCCGCGGCTGGGGCAGAACCGGCGGTCCACGCCCACCGAACTGTCGCCCGCCTTGGGGATCACCATCGGCCGCAGCACGTAGGCGCGGGCCGGGGAGATCTCCTCCAGGTGCCGGGCCAGGGCGCGGCGCACCGGCTCCCAGTCCCAGGTGGAGCCGCTGATGAAGTGGTGCAGGCTCTGTTCGGCGGCCTCCCCGCCGAACAGCGAGGAGATGTTCCGGATGGACTTGCGCCCCTCCACCCCGAGCAGCCCCTGGACGTACTCCAGTCCCCTGCGCCGCTGGTCACTGCGCGGCAGGGACTTGAAGAGCACCGAGGTCAGCTCCTCCAGCACCGCGTCCTGGAAAACCTCCCGCGCCGCTTCCCCTCCCGCAAGGGCCGGCTCCTCGCCCCGTATTCGCGTCGGCGTGTGCGCCCTGGTCTGCATCCCCGTCCACCTCACTCGGTCGGCCGGCCCCGGCTCCTGGCCGCGACCCGCGTCTGTGCGGTTGCCACCGGCGGGGCGCCGGTCCCGAACGCCCCATCCGGTTGTGGTGGCAGCCTCCGAGCACCCGTCCAAGGCACAGCAAAGGGAAGGGAAACGCGCAGGTCAGGGGTGACGGGAGGGGCATGGAGAGCGGGTTACGGGCGGGCCGCGCCGCAGTGGCGGCAGACGGGCGGGGGCGCCGTGCGGTCCGGGCGGTGCCCGGCGCACTCCTCCCCCGGGCACGGCGACGCGGCCCCGAAACCGCCGGCGCCCGTGTGTCGTTCACCGCCGCGCGGTCCGGCGATCTCGATGTCCAGCCCGGCCGGCACCATCAGCCACCGCGCCGGCGGCCACACCTCTTCCTCGTACCGCATCCCGCTGCCCCCTCCTCCTCGGCCCGACCGGACGGCACACACCACCGCCCACGCCCAGCGTCCACCGGCCCGGTCGAGCCCGAGTGAAGCGCCGCTCAAGGCCGGGCCAGGGGGTGGTTGCCCGGGGGCCCCGCCGAGCGCCGGCGCACTTCGCCCACAGCTCCGAGCCCTCCACCCTGTGCTAAATTCGCACACATGGAGATCGGGGCGCGCGTCGCTGAGGCCAGGCAGGAGCGCGGTGTCACCCAGGCGCAACTTGCCGCCACCATCGGGCTGGACCGCACCGCTCTGGCGAAGATCGAATCGGGCAGTCGGCGGGTAGCCGCTGTGGAACTCGTGGCCATCGCGCGTGAGTTGGGGCGTCGCGTGGAGTGGTTCGTCACCGAGACTCCACCTGCACTCGCTTCGTACCGCAGGGCCCAGCCGGGAGCCGCTGTTCAGGTGATCGACACCGAACTCGATGCGCTGGTCCGCGATGCCGAATTCGTCGCCTCACACTGTCCCGAGCTGGTCGCAGGACAGCCGAGCACCTTGCCTCACCCCACCACCGCAGAGGGGGCCGAGGAGCTGGCCGTCACCGCGCGTGGCCTTCTCGGACTGAGCCCGGACCAGCCGGCACATGAGCTCTCCAGGCTGGTGGCCGGCGTTGGGCTGTTGGTGTTCTCCGAAGATCTCGGCGAGGGCGCCGACGCCGGCACGGTGCTGTTGAGACAGGGCGGTGTCGCGCTCATCAACGGCCACTGGCGGGTCGGCCGACGCCGCCTGGCCACTGCCCACGAGCTGGGACATTACCTCGTGGCCGATGAATTCTCTCTGGACTGGCGTGTTGCTGCGACGGAGGCGTCGGGCATGGAGGCCAGGATGGACCGGTTCGCCCGAGCCGTGCTCTTGCCGCGCGAGGACCTACGAACGCGCTGGCAGGAATGGCTGGCCATTCCGGACGAGAACTGGCGTGATGCCGCCGTACGCGCCGCCAGTCACTACGAAACGGACATGGCGACTCTGGCACGTAGGCTCGTTGAAATCGACCTGGTCGACAAGAGTCGCGCGGATGACATTCGCCGCGTCCAGACCAAGCAGGCCGATATCGTGGAGAAAAATCTCGTCGTTCGCGATGAACTGGCGCCAGTAGCATTGCCGCGCACGTTCGAGCAAGCGGTGCTGAAGTTGTTCCGCCGCGAAGTAATCACTGCCGGTCGAGCTCTGGGGCTACTGCGGGGCACTTTTACCGAGTCTTCTCTTCCCACCCTGCCTCCCGCACCTGAGGCGGAGATTTGGGACGTGACCTCGTGACGGACGACCGAACCGTATACGTATGGACACAGGCCCATTGAGCCACTTCGCGAAG
Source organism: Streptomyces sp. NPDC004065 (assembly GCF_044903565.1). NCBI lineage: Bacteria > Bacillati > Actinomycetota > Actinomycetes > Kitasatosporales > Streptomycetaceae > Streptomyces > Streptomyces sp. NPDC004065. The sequence continues at coordinate 23,199 of NZ_JBJDQT010000030.1, forward strand.
GCTCAGTGGCTTGGATTCCTGAAAGCCGTTCTGAAGGAATACCGCGTGGTCATTCCAGACGTAGTGGCGGCCGAGTTACGCAACGGGTCAACCCAACATCGCCACTTGGAGTCGGTCCTCGAAGCCGAGTGGATCGAGACCGTGCCTCTCGAGAGTCCGACGGAGTTGCTGATCTACGCCGAGTATGAGCGTCTGATGGTCGGTCCGGACGGGCGCAACATCGGAGAGTGCGGCGCGCTCGCACTGGCTGAGACACTGCCGAACGCTGTGGCAGTGGTCGATGACCGAGTGGCCGTAAAGGCTGCCCGGGACCGCTCGGTCACGGTGCGCCGCACCCTGAACCTGCTGTGTGACGCCATTCGCTCCGGGCTGCTTACAGTGCCTCTGGTGTCTGCGCTCGCAGATGACCTCCTCCAAGGCCAGTACCGACTCCCTTTCCAACCGGGAGAATTCGCCGATTGGTGCACCAGGGAGGGAATACTGCTGGAATGATCCGAAGGCTCGGCAACCGCATGGGTGGGCTGCCGGTGAGCGACGAGTTCGGCATCTCCACCGGGCGGCGCGGCAACTTCCAGCACGGCGCGATCGAGTGGCGCTCCGCCACCCGTACGGCGGTCGTCATCTACTACTGAGTGCGTCATCCACTGCTGAGTGGGGACGTCATCCACTGCTGGCACGGACGTCCTTGACGAACACGATCCCGTCGCTGTCCGCGAGACGGGCCGGGTCGAGCGGGGCGTAGCCGAACCAGGGCGACACGCGGGGCTCGGCCCGCGTGTCGCCGCCGAGGACCCCGGCCAGCCGGCGGGCGTCGACGAGGCAGGGGCCGGGGTCGGCCGGGACGGCGAGGTCGTACAAAAGCCCCTCGGCCGTCTCCGGCGGCGGCGTGTCCACGCCCCGGTGGCGCAGGGTGCCCAGAGCCGTGGCCAGGAAGGCGTACGCCTCGCCGAGCCGGGCGCTCACCAGCGCGCCGGCGCTCCACCAGCGCACCGGCCCCTGCCACATCCGCATCGTGCTCTGCTCCCGCTGGAGGTGGGCGTTGTGGGCGTGGACGAGGACCGGGCCCCGTTCGGCGGCGGCGAGGAGGTTGCCGGCCATCATCCGGCTGCGCAGGCCCAGCAGGCGGGTCATGCGGGCCGGTGAGGTGTCGGCCATCCAGTAGTGGTAGCGCAGCAGTCCGGCGGCGGTACGCCCGTACAGGCGCGCCCGGTCGAAGTCGTCCCGCGAACTCGCGGCGATCAGGTGGGGTGTGTACTCCTCGAACAGCGCCACCAGTTCGCCGGCGAGCAGCCGCAGTCGCCCGGCCTCGGCCGTCCGCCCCACGGACCGGGCCGGGTCCATCATCGCGGCGGGATCGGTCCACCGGTCGTCGGGGCCGAGCAGTCGCTCGAGCGTGTCCGCGGCGCAGGGCAGCAGGTCCGCGTCCAGGTGGCCCGCGAGGTAGCCGTGCAGTGCGGTGAGGGTCTGCCGGGGGCTCGCGGCCGCGGTCAGCTCCAGCGGGCCGTCGAAGCCGGCGAAGCGCAGGCGCTCGGAGGCGGGCCGGCCTTCGTTGTACGCGCGCATCCAGCGCACCAGTTCGCGGTTGGCCGCCGAGGCGCCCAGCCCGAGGTCCGGGTGGCTGAACCCGTGTTCCATGACGTCGTCGAGGCTGCCGGTGCCCGAGGTGACGTGGTCGTCCACGACCAGGCCGCGCACGCAGTCGCTCTCGATCGCGATCGTCCGGAAGCCCTCCTGTTCGACGAGTTGCCGGAAGAGCTCGTTGCGTATGTCGAGCAGGGTGTCCTCGCCGTGGGTGGGCTCCCCCAGGGCGAGCAGCCGGGGCCGGGCCGGCAGCAACCGCATGACGGCGGCCGCATCGAGGGCATGGACGGTGTCCGTGAGGTCAGTGGCCATGCATTGAACGGTATCGTTGAACCTTCGGTGGAAACTTTTCGCGATGTCGACCGCGATGTCAGCCGCACCGTGGACCGCAATGTGGGCGCCAATGTGGGCCGCATGTGGGCCGTACGTCGCCCGTCACGGACAGGACCATGGCTCAGAACCTTCAAACGGGGGATCGGCTCCGGCCGGTCGATCTGGCGCGCGGGCACGGTCTGTCCACGCAGGCGGTCAGGAACTACGAGGAGGACGGCATCCTCCCGGCCGCCGAGCGCACACCCAGCGGCTACCGCGTCTACACCCCGCTGCACGCGGCGGCCCTGCGCGCCTTCCTCGCCCTGCTGCCCGGCCACGGCCACCGGACGGCGGCGGCGATCATGCGGGCCGTGAACCGGGGCGCGGCCGAGGAGGCGTTCCGTCTCATCGACGAGAGCCACGCCCAGCTCCTGGAGGACCGGCGCACGCTGCGGGCCGTGGAGAGCGCCCTGCGCGACCTGGCGTCCGGCGTGGCGCCCGGCCCCGACGCACCGGCCGGTCGTGACGCACCGTCCCGGCCCGACGCACCATCCGGGCACGGGGGCCCCGACGCACCGTCCGGGCACGGCGGCACGTTCATCGGGACGCTGGCGGGGCGGCTCGGGATCCGGCCCGCGACGCTGCGCAAGTGGGAGCGCGCCGGACTGCTGCGCCCGCGCCGCGACCCGCTGACCGGGTACCGCGTCTACGACGAGGCCGACGTACGCGACGCCCGGCTGGCCCACCAGCTCCGGCGCGGCGGTTACCCGCTGGAGCGGATCGCCCCGCTGATCGAACGGGTGCGGGCGGCCGGCGGGCTGGAACCGCTGGAGGCCACCCTCGGCGACTGGCGGGGCCGGCTGTCCGCCCGGGCGCGGGCGATGCTGTCCGGCGCCGCCGAGCTGGAGGCGTACCTCCGCGAGCGCGGGTGAGGCGCTCCCCTCACCCGCCCGCCGCCCGTTCGCCGGAGGCCCCCGCACGAGACATCACGCCGACATCGCCTGCTCGCCGCAGTCGTCCTCGGGCAGGCAGGCGGTGGCCAGTTCGTCCAGGGACACCTCCAGCGCGGCGGCCAGCGCCGCGACGGTGAAGAACGCCGGGGTCGGGGCCCGCCCGGTCTCGATCTTGCGCAGCGTCTCGGCCGACACCCCGGCCAGCGCGGCCACTTCCACCATGCTGCGGTCACCGCGCGCCCGGCGCAGCAGCGCGCCGAAGCGTTCTCCGCGCCGCCGCTCCCACGGGGTCAAAGGAGTTCTCACCATGACCGTGATACTAATACCGGTATAAGAATTGGGACACCGCGGCGTGGGCCAGGACGACGGGACACCGGAACGCCGGAGAGCGACGGAGAACGCCGGAACGCCGGAGAACGCCGGGACGCCGGGGCGAGGAGCAGTGGGACATGGTGGAGATCAAGACCAGGACGGCGCTGGACGCCATGCGGGAGGCCGGCCGCGTCGTGGCCCGGACCCTGGCCGCCGTGCGGGAGGCGGCGGGCGTCGGGGTGTCCCTGCGCGAGCTGGACGAGGCGGCCCGCGCGGCGCTGACCGAGGCCGGGGCCCGCTCACCCTTCCTCGGCTACCGGCCCTCCTTCGCCCCCACCCCCTTCCCCGCGGTGATCTGCACCTCGGTCAACGACGCCATCGTCCACGGCGTCCCGACCGACTACCGCCTGCGCGACGGCGACCTGGTCAGCATCGACTGCGGCGCCGAACTCGACGGCTGGACCGGGGACGCCGCCGTCACCTTCACCGTCGGCACCCCCCGCCCCGCCGACCTGGAGCTGATCGAGGCGACCCGGCGGGCTCTCGACGCCGGCATCGCCGCGGCCGTCCCCGGCAACCGGGTCGGCGACATCTCGCACGCCGTCGGCGCCGTCGCCGAGGCGGCCGGCTGCGGCATGCCCCCCGACTTCGGCGGGCACGGCATCGGGCGGCGGATGCACGAGGACCCCCACGTCCCCAACCGGGGCCGCCCCGGCCGCGGCTTCCCCCTGCGGCCCGGCCTGGTCCTCGCCATCGAGCCCATGCTGATGGCCGGCGGGCACGACGACTACTACGCCGCACTCGACGGCTGGACCCTCCGCACCACCGACGGCAGCCGGGCGGCCCACTTCGAGCACACGGTCGCCGTCACCGAGGAGGGCCCCCGCGTCCTGACCCTGCCCTGACCTGCCCTGACCTGACCCAATCTGGCCCGGCCCGGCCCGGCCTGACCTGACCTGACCGGGCCTGCCCCGACCCGCCTGCCCCGGCCGGAACGGCGGCTTCTTCCGCGCCGCCCGGTCAGACGACCGGCGGCCGGCCCAGGCGGGTCATCCGCCACACGGTGGACCACCGCATCGGCCGGCGGGGCGGGCAGGGGGTGCGCAGCCCCTCGGCGAACCCGCCGCACCAGGCCCGCAGTCCCGCCGCCGACCTGGTGCGGGCCACGGTCAGGGCGGCCCAGACGCCCAGGTAGACGGGGATGAGCGGGGCGGGCAGGTGCCGCTTGGCGAGCCAGACCCGGTTGCGGGCGACCATGCGGTGGAAGACCGCGTGCCGGGTCGGCGACGTCCATGGATGCCGCAGCACCAACTCCGGGTCGTAGAGCACCTTCCAGCCCGCGTCCAGCGCCCGCCACGCCAGGTCGGTCTCCTCGTGCGCGTAGAAGAACGGCGCGGGCCAGTCACCGGTTTCCTCCAGCATCCGCATGGACAGGGCGTGGCCGCCGCCGAGGAACGTCGTCACCGGCCCGCCCCGCGTCGGGTCCGCCGCGCGCAGCCGGGGGACGTGACGGCGATGGGTACGGCCGCGCTCGTCGGCGATGCGGAAGCCGACCACCCCCAGCCGTTCGTCCGCCGCGTACAGCCCGGTGAGCCGGGTGAAGACGTCCGGGCTGACGAGCAGGCCGTCGTCGTCGAGGTCGACCGCCACGTCGACGTCCCCGAACTCCCGCAGACGGGCCAGGGCGACGTTCCGGCCGCCGGGGATGCCCAGGTTCTCCGGCAGCTCCACGCCCGTCACCCAGTCCGGCAGCGGCGGCAGCGGCGCTCCGTTGCCCACGACCACCACCCGCGCCGCGGGCGTGTCCTGCCCGGCGACGGACTCGAGGAGAGCGGCCAGCTCGGCGGGACGCGTTCCCATGGTCAGGACGGCGACGCCTACACGCGGGTGACGCACGGTTGAACTCCCATGGCTCGGTGGGGTTTCCGGCCGATGCTAGCCTCGCGCTTTCATGAAGCGTGCTGTCCGGCAGGCGGTCAGGAAAGCGCGACGTCAATGGCCCGGCTGATCGGCGCGGGCGGTCCGGGAGCCGAAGACGGCACATTCGTCAAGTCCCGTCCGGAATCGGTTCGGGCTTTCAGGACTCGGCGGCCGGACGGGGGATCAGCGCGTGCACGACGGCGGCCACCAGGGCGATGCCGACACCGGTCAGGCACAGGAGGCGGGCGGTGAGGTCGTGGTCGACCAGGATGCCGCCGAGGGCCGCGCCGAGGGCCTGGCCGAGGTAGATGCCGGAGGAGTTGAAGGAGATGACGACGCTGGGCAGGGTCGGCACCAGCGTGGTCAGCCGGTGGTTGTTGGGGGTGGCCAAGGCCCAGCCGGCGGCGCCGTTGAAGACCATGACGACGACCACGGGGACGACGGAGGTGCTGATCGTCAGCGCGGCGAGGGTGACGATCAGCAGGGCGATGGCGAAGGTGAGGGTGCGTTCGGCGCCCAGCCGGTCGGCGAGCCAGCCGCTGCCGAAGGAGCCGAAGATGCCGCCGACGCCCCAGGCGAGCAGCGCGCCCGCGAGTGCGGTGCCGTGGATGTGGGCGATCTCGCCGAGCACGGTGGCGGTGTAGGTGTAGACCATGATGCCGGCGCCGCTGGCCAGGAGCATGAACAGGACCATGGCCACGACCCGGCGGTTGGCCAGGACGGCGAACCGCTGCGTCAGGGGGATGGCCGGCGGGATCGGCAGGCCGGGCAGCACCGCCAGGACGCCGAGCAGCGCGAGGGCGCCGACGGCCGCGACGAACACGAGGCTGGCCTCCCAGGACAGGTGCTGGCCGATGGCGGTGCCGACGGGGACGCCGAAGACGGTGCCGATGGTCAGGCCGCCCAGGATCACCGACAGCGCACGGCCGCGGTGGGCGGGCCCGGCGAGCGCGGCGGCCGCGGCGGAGGCGTTCGGCGTGTACAGGGCCGCGCCGATGCCCGCGACGACGCGCGCCACGAGCAGCAGGGGCAGGTTGGGCGCGGTTCTACGCCTGCGTCGGCGCGGCTAGAAGGCGGTCTCCGACCTCGACCTGGCCTTCGCCCAGGTCGGCTCCAACAGCCGGGGCAAGGTGGAGGATGTCACGGGCTGGTCCGCTGGAGCGACGGCGAACTCGACAACTACGTCGGCACCACCACATCCGGCCTCGGCACCGAGCAGCGCATCCTGAACCCCAACAAGACCTGGACCCACGACGCGGCCATGACCACCGGCGACTACACCGGCAACAACCGCACCGACGACCTCCTCATCCGCTGGTCCGACGGCGAAACCACCATGTACACCGACACCGGCACCAACCACCTCGGAACCGAGCACATGCTCGTCGCCCCCACCTCCTGAACCCGCCAAAACCGCCACGGCTCGCGGTGCCGTGGTAGCGCAGGCGCATCAGCTTGAGGCTCCCGCCGTCGGCCAGTTCGCCTTCCGCACATGCGTACTGGCCCCCGGTGGCGGGCGCTCAGGCCGGCCACCGCACGCGTCCGCCGAGCGCCCGCGCCGAACCGCTCGACGTGACCTCGGGTCACGGGTCGGAAAAAGCACTCAACCCGTGGCGGTCAGTACGCCCGCCACCGTGTGGGGGTGCAGGCGGGGGTTGGTGGACGGGGTGGGGAGGACGTGGAGTTGGGCGTCGTCGGGGGACGGGAAGACCAGGCGGATCAGTTCCGGGACCCGGTACTCGGGGGTGCCGGCGTCGGGGGTGCCGGTGGACTGTTGGGCGGACTGATGAGCCGTCAGTATCACGTGGTGATCGAGTAGTTGGCCCAGTACGGACTGCGTGGACCAGGTGTCGCCGCCCAGCAGGCGCCGGGCCGTGGTGATGTCGAAGGTGTCCGGCCCGGCCGAGGCCAGTACGGACAGGGCCCGGTGCAGGGACTGCGGGAGGCGGGCGACCGCGCCCGAGGCGCGGGCGAGCACGTCGCAGGCCTCGTCGTGCAGCTCCGCCGCCAGGTGGCCGTCGTTGGTCAGACCGCGGGCCAGGTCGGGCAGCGTCCACATCGGGCGGGCCGCGAACTTCTCGCCCACCGTCCGCAGGGTCAGCGGGAAGTTGCCCATCAGCCCGGTCACCCGCTCCAGCAGGTCGCGGTCGGCCGCGAGGCGCTCCGCTCCGGCCAGCCGGGTGAAGAAGGCGGCCGCGTCGGCGGGCGACAGCGGGCCGAGCGACAGGCTCCGGGCGCCGGGCAGGCCCGGCAGGCGGACCCGGGAGGTGACCAGGGCGAGGCTGTGGCCGTCGGCGGGCAGCAGCGGCAGCACCTGGTCGGTGCTCGCGGCGTCGTCCAGCATGACCAGCAGCGACCGGCCGGAGCTCGCGGCGCGGAACATGCCGGAGAGTTCGTCGGTGTCCTCGGGCAGCCCGGCCGTGTCCAGCCCGAGGCCCCGCAGCAGGGTGCCCAGGGCCGCGGCGGCCCCCCGGGGACGGTCCTGCGCGTCGTGCAGGCGGGTGTAGAGGGTGCCGTCCGGGAAGTAGGGGGCCAGCTGGTGCGCGCCGTGCACGGCGAGCGCCGTCTTGCCCACGCCGGCCGGGCCGAGGATCACCAGGACGCGAGGGCCGGTGCCGGGTCCCGCGTCGGGTCCCGCGCCGGAGGCGGTGCCGGTGGGGTCGGAAGGCGCGGTGGCATCGGCGGAGGCGGCGGAGGCGGTGGAGGCGGGGGCGCCGTGGTGCCGGGGGCTGCCGGCCGGGTCCGCGGCGGCCGGTCCGGCGAGTGCGGCGAGCCGTGCCATCTCGGCGACTCGACCGGTGAAGTCCGGTATGTCGAGGGGGAGTTGGCGCGACGTGGTGATGGCGGCCCGGGGCCGTGTGCCGGCCGGCGTCACCGTTCCCGCCGCCGGTCCCTGGGGGGCCGGCCGGTACGGCGGCGGGAACGGGGACACGGGCGGCGGGGACTGGGTGACCGGCGACGTGTGGGCCGGTGCGTCGCCGGGCGGCGTGGAGGGCGTTCCGGGCGGGGGCGGGGACGGCGCGCCGGGCTGCATCGCCGGCGGCGCGGCCGGCTGCGGCAGGGATTCGCTGAGTACGTCCCGCTGGAGTTTCTGCAGCCGCTCGGACGGCTCGATGCCCAGTTCGTCGACGAGCCGGCGGCGCAGCCGGGTGAACGCCTCCAGGGCCGTGGCGCGCTGCCCGGAGCGGTGGGTGGCGAGCATCAGGTGCGCGGTGAACTCCTCGTTGAGCGGATGGTCGGCGGTGACCTGGAGCAGCTCCCCCACCAGGCCGCGGTGGCGGCCCAGTTGCAGATCGGCCGTGATCCGCAGTTCGAGGGCGCTGAGCCTGGCCTCGGCGATCTGCGCGATCTGCGCGGTGAGCATCGGCCCGGTCTCCAGACCGGCGAACGGCTCGCCCCGCCACAGCGCGAGCGCCTCACGCAGCAGCGTGGCCGCGGTGCGCGGGTCGCCCTCGCTCAGGGCGGTGCGCGCCCGGACCACCGCGTGGTCGAACTCCCACAGGTCCAGTTCACCCGGCCGCAGGTCGATCCGGTAGCCGCCGGGCGCGGTGCGCACCCGCTCGTGGGGGTCGGCGGGGCAGCGGAGCGCCTTGCGCATCTGGTAGACGTACGTCTGCACCGTCTTGCGGGCCAGCCGCGGCGGATCGGCCTCCCACAGTTCCTCGATGAGCGAGGACGTGGACACCAGGCGGTTGGCGTTGAGCAGCAGCAGGGCCAGCGCCCGTCGCGCCATGGGCGCGGTGGGGGTGCGGTCCTCGTCCCGGGCACGGACCTCGAGCGGTCCGAGCACCCCGATCCGCAGCGCGCCGGCCGGTGCGGTTGCGTTCATGACGTCGTGTTCCTTCCCGTCCCGTACGTCGTGCGGCGGCCCTCGCGGCCCCCGGTGGCGCGTGCGGACTCGAGGGTGCGGGTCCTGGTGAGCCGCTCCGTTCCGCTCCGCTCCCTGCGGTATTCGCTGGGTGTGGTGCCGTAGCGGTCGCGGAAGAGCCGGCTGAAGTGGGAGGCGCCGTACAGTCCGGACCGCTCGCCTATGAGCGCGACGGGCAGGTGGTCCAGGGAGGGGTCGGCGAGTTCGGCGCGGCAGCGGGCCAGGCGTTCGTCGCGGATCCAGCGGGCCGGACTGCTGCCGTACTCCTGGAAGATCTTCTGCAGGTAGCGCAGCGACACGTTGTGGTCGCGGGCGATCGTCACGGGGCTGAGCCGGGGCTCGGCCAGCCGCTGGCGGACGTAGGCCTGGATCTGGAGCATCAGCGCCTGCCGGGCGATCTGGGAGTCCTCGGCGAACTCGCGCATGCGCTCCGCGAACAGGGCCGCGGTCAGCCCGGCGACGCTGCCGCCGAGCAGGTCCACCGCGGTCTCGACCTCGGTGCCGTGCCGGCCCAGCCCCTCGAGGAGGGAGGACAGCAGCGCGGCCAGGCCCTCGGTGCCGGTCCAGGGGCGGGCGGTCACCCGGTCGGCCTCGGCGGCGGTCAGACCGACCAGCCGGTGGGGCACGGTGACGTCCACCAGCCGGAAGTTCTCGGGCATGATCACCTTGTACGGGCGGGTGCTGTCGTAGCAGACGAGCTGCGGGGCGCGTACGGTGCCGTGCCGGCCGTCCTGGAAGACCCAGACCTCGCCGGACAGCGGGCGCAGTACGCGCAGACAGCCCGCCGTACCGCCACCCGCCGTACCGTCCGCCGTAACCGCCGTGTGCGCGGCGATCAGCCGTGCCGGGCGGACCAGTTCGCCGGGGCCGCCCCGGACCAGGGTCACCCGGACCCCGCCGAACTGATGGGTCGTCGTCATCCCGCGGAGCGGCTCGTCGTGGTCCCTGACGATCTGCACTCCCCCGCGGCCGGAGGGTGCGGGTCCGTCCGCGAGCAGCGTTCCGGCGGGCCGTGCGGGCTTGCGTGCGTCGAGGCGTGGCACTGCGGTGACCTCCATCCGTGCGTGGGGACGAAGCGGCCGTCGGCTGGTCACTCCATCACCTCACACCATGGAAACATACCCGCATGCTGGTATTGCCATTTGTATCGGAGAGTCCGATGAAACGCAACCCCGCAGGGCAAAAGGCATGGCAGACCCGTCAGTCGAGCTCCGTACGCCGGCTCCGTACGCCAACTCCGGCCGCCGACGCGCCCCTTCACGCGCTGCCTGTGCGCCGTCTACGCCCGGCTCGGCGTCGTGTTCGGCCTCGGCGTCGAGTCCGGGCTCCGTCCGGTGGCCGGGCTCTGTCCGGTGGCCGGGCTCCGTCCGGTGGCCGGGATCTGTCCGGTGGCCGGTTGCGGCGTCCGTTCAGTGGCCGGTTGCGGCCTCCGCGAGGGCGGCGGCCACGGTGCGGGCCACGCTCCGTTCCTGCCGGGCCGCGCGGGCCAGGGCGGCCCTCTCCGCGTCGGCGGCCAGCGTCCGGTAGCACACGCCGTGCCGCGACAGTTCCTCCAGGACCCGCCAGGCCCACGCGGGGTCCTCCCCGAAGCCGGGGCCGGGGCGGGCGCCTGGGACGGGACCGGCATCCGCACCCGCACCCGCGCCCGCCGCGGACCGCTCCTGCGGCGACGTCCCGGCGACGGGGTCCCACAACAGCCGGTGCGGGTGGGCCCCTTGCCGGGCGAGCGCGCGCCAGCGGGGGCCCTGGTGGATCTCCTCGCGCATCCGGTGGGCCAGCTGGACCGTGGCGGCGGCCGGGCTCCGGCCGGCGGGACCGGTCCCCTGTCCCCCGCCGATGTCCAGGCCGCGCACGGGCAGCGACACGGCGACCGGTACGGCGGCCAGGTCGTGCCCGGCGGCCGCCGCCCGCTCCCAGCCGGTGAGCAGAGCGTCCGTCAGCCGTGCGTAGCGCTCGAGGGAGACGACGGGCCCGGCGTGGACGCCGATGCCCTCGGCCAGGCACGCGGTGATCGCCGCGAGGCCCGGGTCGGTGGCCGGGACGCGGATCATCAGGTTGGGCCGGCCGACCGCGTCGCGCAGGGCGCGTGCTCCGGCCCGTACGGCCCGGGGATCGTGCGCGAGCCGCACCGGTACGGCGGCGCAGACGTACCCGTGGGCGCCCCCGGACGTCTCGTGGCACTCCCGCAGCAGGTCGGCGGCGCGCCGCGCCGCGTGCACGACCAGCTCGCCCAGCGCGCCGCCGCCGGTCCGCCCGCGCCGGGCCAGGGCCCGCAGATGGCGTTCGTAGGCGGGATACGGAACCGGCGTGCCCGGGGACCCGGGCGCGGCAGGGGTGTGCTGGTGCAGCAGTACGCCGAGCGGTGCCCCGCCCCTCACGTCCCCGAACGGCCCTGCGCCCACCGCGGCCCCGCGCGGGGCACCGGGCGCGTACAGCGCGGCGGCGCTCACCGGACGGCCCCGCGCGGGGCGTCACTGCCGCCGACGCGTTCGACGTCGTTCCCGGGCGCGGCGGTCAGTGCCCCGTGCAGCGGCGGGACGTCCTCGGGGCACGTCCCGCCGGCCGGCCGGTCCACCTGGTGCACCTGCCGGCCGCGGGCGCGGTGGCGGGCGGGGACGTCCTCCGGCACGGCGACGGCGGTGCCGCCCTCGACCGGGACCCGGTTGCCGTCCCCGCGCACAACCAGGTTGCCGAGCCGCTGGTGACCGGCCAGGGAACTCGCCTCATGGCTCACGCCCTCCTGCAGGTCCCCGTCGGAGGCGAAGACCCGGATCGTGTGGTCGAAGGGAGACGTGCCCCGCGGTGCCCCGGGGTCGGACAGGCCGCGTTCGCGGCGGGCGGCCATCGCCCCGCCGACGGCGGTGGCCGGTCCCCGGCCCAGCGGCCCGGTCGTCGTCTCCACACCTGGGGTGTGACGGTACTCGGGATGGGCGGGCGGCAGGCTGCCCTCGCGGCGAAGGGTGCGGAAGTCGTCCGGGGCCGGCGGGTGGGTGGCCGGGGCAGGGCTGATGCCGGCGCCCGGGTGGCCGTACCCGGCGGCAGCCCGGGCCGCACCGGCGCCCCGGGCCGCACCAACACCCTGGGCCGCGTCGGCGGCCGGGCCCACGTCGGCGGTCGGGGTCCCATCGGCGGCCAGGGCAGCGGCGGTCGGGGCCTCCTCGGCGGCCGGGGTCCGGACCACGTCGACCGCGCGGCGGTCGGCCTCGGTCCACACCGGCTCGGCGAGCGGGGCGGCGTCGTGCTCGGTCAACGGTGCGGTCATGGGTGCGAGTTCTCCTTGGACGAGCGCACGCCTCAGCAGGCGACGTCGGTCAGCGGCCGGGACCCGGCCGGGGACCCGGCGCGCGCGAGCAGGGCGGCGGCGTGGGCGGCGGAGGCGAGCGTGATGTGCCGGTGCCAGCCGGCGAAGGTGTGCCCCTCGAAGTCGTACAGCCCGACCCGGCGGCCGGTGCGGGTCACGTCCCGGGCCACGCGGGCGGGGGTGGCGGCCAGCCGGACCAGGGTCGCCACGGGGGCGTTGACGAGGTCGGTCAGCCAGAACGCGGCGTCCTGGCGGGCGTGGGGGTCCGTCTGCACCAGCAGGACCTGGCGCTGCCGCGGGCCGGGCGGCGCGTCGGCCGCCCGGCAGGACAGCCGGGCCACCTCCCGTACGCCGGCGGCCGGGCCGGGGGCGGGGATCCGGTTCCAGCGGCCCGTGGGCCGTCCGGCCGCCAGTTGCCGGGCGGTGGCCAGGGGGCCGGCGGGGCGGCCGTCGGCGGTGAGGGGGACCAGCAACTGGGAGGTGCTGATGCGGAGCAGGTAGGGGATGCCGGCCGCGGCGAGCCGGGCGGCGACCCGGCCGGCCCCGGAGTGCCGGGCGTCCAGCAGGACCGGCGGCTGCGCCGGACCGGTGGCCCGCGCGGTGTTCAGGACGAGGGCGATCCCGGCCTCCGCCTCGTCCACGGCGGCGGCCTCCTCGGGGATGCCGGCCTGCCGGCGCAGACGGGGGTCGTCCAGCCAGCGGGCGGTCAGCCGCAGATGCCAGTCGACCGGGTAGCCGCCCTGCGCGCCGGCCGCCCACAGGCCCACGGCGCGCTGGGCGTTGACGGACCGTCCGGTGCGCGGGTCGGCAAAGTAGTCGGTTCCCACGCCGGTGCGGCCGGTGCGCGGGGTGGTGGCGGTGTGCACCACCCAGGCCGTGGGAGGCGCGAGGCGGACCATGTGCGCGGCCAGCGCCGCGCGCAGCGGGCGCCACGGCCAGGTGGAGTCGCTGACCAGGTGGTGCAGCCGCTGCGCGTCGGCCGGCGCCCCGGTCCGCGAGGCGATGTTGCGGATGCTCTTGCGGCCGGTCGTCGCGAGCAGCCCACGGATGTACAGCTCCCCGCTGCGCCGCTGGTCCCGCCGGGGCAGCGGCCCGAGCACCTGCCGCACCAGCTCGCCGACCACACCGTCGTACGCCGGGTCCGCGCCGCCGTACTCCCCGGTCGTCCTGTCGTGCTCCCCGGTCGCCCTGTCATACGTCCCGGTCGCCCCGTCGTACGTCCCGGTCGCCCCGCCGTGCGCCCCGTCCGGGCCGTCGTACGCCCCGTGCGAGCCGTGCGAGCTGTGCAAGCCGTACGATCCGTCGTCGCCCTCGGGGCCCGTGGCCGCGCCCGGCAGCGGCAGCCGCGTGGGGGCCGGGGCGGCGGGGTTCACCTCGCCACCCGGGTGTAGGCGGCGTGCAGCAGCGCCGGGTCGGGGTTGTCCAGCAGCGCGGGGCGGCCCGGGGCGTCGAGGACGACGAGGCTCAGCCGGCGGGCGCGGGACCGGCCGTCGGTGCTCAGGGCGGCGTTCAGCCGTTCCCAGGCGTGCCGCGGGTGGGACGTGGGCAGGCCGAGTGCTTCCAGCACACCGCGGTGCCGGGCCACGTGGTGGTCCGCCAGCCGCCCCGCCGCGCGGGCGAGTTCGGCGGCGTACACCATGCCGACGGACAGGGCGTGGCCGTGCCGGACGCGGTAGCCCTCGGTGTGCTCGAGGGCGTGGGCCAGGGTGTGGCCGTAGCCGAGGAACGCGCGCCCCCCGGGGCCGTCCGTCCCGGCGACGAGTCCGGCTCTGAGCCGTATCGAACGCTCGAGGAGTTCCGCGGTCAGGTCGCTCCCGGGGTCGGTGGCCGCCCGCGGATCGGCCTCGATCGGGTCCAGCAGGTCCGGGTCGGCGACCAGCGCGGTCTTGACGACCTCGGCCAGCCCGCCGAGGTGGTCGGCGGGCGGCACCGTACGCAGCAGGTCGAGGTCGCACACGACGCCGGCCGGCTGGTGGCGGACGCCGACGAGGTCCTTGCCCTGGGGGATGTTCAGCGCGCCGCGGCCGCCGTCCGCGGCGCCGACCATGCCGAGCAGGGTGGAGGGCGCCAGGACCAGGCGGATGCCGCCCTGCCAGGTGGCGGCGAGGACGCCGGCCAGGTCGGCGGTGGCGCCGCCGCCGAGCGCGACGACCGCGTCGGAGCCGGTCAGGCCCGCCTGGGCCAGGCACGTCCACAGGTAGACGAGGACGCCCGCGTCCTTGGCGCTCTCGCCGGCGGGCACCGGCAGCGGGACCACCTGGCGTCCGTGCCGTTCGAGTTCACCGGTGACACGGGCGGCGTCCGCCGCCAGCGCGGGCGGGTGGACCAGCGCGACCTTCAGCGCGTGCTCGCCCAGCAGGCGGTTCAGGTCCCCGGCGAGGCCGTGCCCGACGACCACCGGGTACGGCGCCGGGCCGGCCCCCCGGGGGACGGGCCCGGCGGCCGGGTCGGCGGACCGCACGACCCGGGCGGCCGACTGCACGACCGGGGCAGCTGCCTGGGCGGCGAACCGGGCGACCTGGGCGACCGACACGGCGGCCCGAGTGGCCTGAGTGGCCTGGGCGACCGACGCGGCGGCCCGGGCGGCGGACCGCTCGCCCGGGGCAGCGGCCTGGGCGGCCGGAGCCGTCGGGGCGGTCACCGTGCGGGCGGAAGACGAAGAGATCATGGAGCGCCTCACTTGACGGCCAGATGGGTCAGGTAACTGCGGTGGTTGCGGGCCGTCTCGGCCACGCTGTCCCCGCCGAACTTCTCCAGCGCCGCGTCCGCGACGACCAGCGCGGTGACGGCCTGCGCGACCACGGCCGCGGCCGGCACCGCGCACACGTCGGAGCGCTGGTGGTGGGCGACCGTGCTCTCGCCGCTGGCCACGTCCACGGTGGCCAGCGCCCGCGGCACGGTGGCGATCGGCTTCATCGCCGCCCGCACCCGCAGCACCTCGCCGGTGGAGATGCCGCCCTCGACGCCGCCGGAGCGCCCGGTGGCGCGGCGCAGCCCGTCGGCCCCGGGCAGGATCTCGTCGTGCGCACGCGAGCCGGGTACGTCCGCGAGCGCGAAGCCGTCGCCGAACTCCACGCCCTTGATGGCCTGGACGCCCATGAGCGCCCCGGCCAGGCGGGCGTCCAGCCGGCGGTCCCAGTGCACGTGGGAGCCGAGGCCCGGCGGCAGCCCGTGCACCAGGACCTCCACGACTCCGCCGAGGGTGTCCCCGGCGCGGTGCGCGCGGTCGATCTCGGCGACCATGGCGGCCGAGGCCTGCGGGTCGAAGCAGCGCACGGGGTCCGCGTCGAGCCTCGCGGTGTCCCCGGGCCCGGGCAGCGCGGCGCCGGGCGAGCGCCGTCCGCCCAGGGCGACGACGTGGCTGACGAGTGCGATGCCGTAGGCCTGCTGGAGGAAGGACTCGGCGAGGCGGCCCAGGGCGACCCGTGCGGCGGTCTCCCGGGCGCTGGCCCGCTCCAGGACCGGGCGGGCGTCGTCGAAGCCGTACTTCTGCATGCCGGCCAGGTCGGCGTGGCCGGGGCGGGGCCGGGTCAGGGGCGCGTTGCGGGCCTGGCCGGCCAGCGCCTCGGCGGGTACGGGATCGCCGGCCATCACCGCTTGCCACTTGGGCCATTCGGTGTTGGCGATGCGGACGGCGACCGGGCTGCCGAGCGTGCGGCCGTGGCGCACTCCCCCGGCGAAGGCGACCTCGTCGCGTTCGAACTTCATCCGGGCGCCCCGGCCGTGCCCCAGCCGGCGGCGGGCGAGGGCGTCGGCGATGTCGCCGGTGGAGGTGTGCACACCGGCGGGCAGACCCTCGAGCACGGCGGTCAGGGCCGGTCCGTGCGACTCACCGGCGGTGAGCCATCGCAGAGTGGACAATGTGCTTCCTTCGCGGGGTTGGGTGGGCGGCCGTGCGGTGGCCGCCGGGGGGCCGGGCGGTGCCGGGCGGGCCGGGCGGATGCGCGCCGGGCGGTGCGGGTGCGCGCCGGGCGGTGCGGATGCGCGCCGGCTATTCCTGGAGCAGGTCGGGCTGTTCGGCGACGATCTCCTCCCACAGCAGCTGGAAGCTGAAGCGGCCGAGCTGTTCGTCGCCGAATCCGTCGCGGGCGGCGAGCGCCTGCCCGTGGGTGAGGGGCTCCGGGGTTCCGGCGGCCCGGGCGAGCAGTTGCACCCGGGCGCAGCTGTCGTAGGTGAGGAACCAGTGCACCGCCTCGTCCAGCGAGCCGCCCACGGTGATCAGGCCGTGGTGGCGCAGCAGGACCGCCCGGTTGTCGCCGAGCCGGTGCGCGATGTCACGGCCCTGGGCCACGGAGACGGAGGGTCCCTCGTAGTCGCCGTAGAGCACCTGGCGGCCGTAGAAGGCGGCGGACTCCTGGTCGATGGGCTCCAGCAGCCGGCCGAGGGCGCCCAGGGCGCGGGAGTGGGGGGTGTGGCCGTGGGCGGCGGCCGTGGCGTGCGGGTGCAGTTCGTGGATCTGGGAGTGGATCACGAACGCGCTGGGGTTGACGGGGTGGTGGCCGCTGACCACCCGCCCCTCGCCGTCCACGCAGATCAGGTCGGCGACCCGGACGTGCCGGAAGGAGACGCCGAACGGGTTGACCCAGAAGCGGTCGGCGTGTTCGGGGTCGCGCACCGAGATGTGGCCGGAGATCCCTTCGCCGAAGCCGTACTTGCCGAACAGCCGGACGGCCGCGGCCAGGCGCTGCTTGCGGTGCCGGCGGGCCTCCTCGTGCGTGGCGAACCGGGGTTCGGCGGGCAGGGGCAGCCCGGTGGCGGTGTCGGCCAGGTGGGACGGGCGGGGCAGTCGGGGCTCGGTGGTGGCCGTGGTGCCGGCGGGGCGGGGCTCGGTGGCGGCCGTGGGCGGGGTGCCGGGCGGTCGGGGCGGTCGGGGTTCGGTGGCGCTCGTGGTCGTGGTCGTGGTCATCGGGAACGTTTCCTTCCTGGTGCCGTGCCGTGCCGTGCCATGCCGTTCGGTTCCGTTCAGGTCCGGTCCGGTCCGGTCCGGTCAGGCCGCGGTCAGCCGGGCCGGGCCGCGGGGGGCGGTCACGGTGGCGAAGTCGTCGCGGATCGCGCTGACGATGTCCTCGCTCCGGTCGACCAGCGAGGGGATGCCGAAGGTGAAGAACAGGGCCCCGGCGGCGATGTTGCCCAGCCCGTACAGGCGCGGGTCGGGCCGTCCGTCGCGGGTGAGGCGGCTGGTGGCGCGGGCCAGGTGCAGCCCGCCGTGCGGATGGCGGCCGGCGGCCCGCGCCCGGACCAGCGAGGTCACGAGGGACACGGCGCGGGCCGGGACGCGTCCGTGGGAGGCGTTGACGGCGTTGACCACCTTCGTGGCGCGGAACCCGGTGCCGTCGGCCGCGAGCACGTCGAAGCCGCCCTCCTCGGCGGGCACGACGTCCAGCAGCCCGGAGACCATCCTCAGCTGCCCCGCCTCGACCAGGCCGAGCAGCACCGCCGCGCTGCTGGGCGGCATGGGACAGCACAGGCTCATGACGGTGCGGTGGTGCGCGCGCAGGATGTGCAGCCGGTCCTCCTCCCGCAGTACGGGCCACAGGTCGGGGCCGGTCTCCGGTACGGCGCGCTGGAGGATGCGCAGTCCCAGGTGCGGGGAGTCCACCTCGCCGAGCTGCCGGCGCAGCCGGTCCACCGGGTCCTCCGTGTCGACCCGTTCGATCTCGCGGACGACGGCGCCGGGGTCGGCCCCCGCGTCCCGGAACTCCGCCCGCAGCACCGCGGCGACGTCCTCGAGGGTCAGCTCCCGCCGCGCCGCGGCCTCGTGGCGCACCCGCTCGGGCGTCAGGTGCCGCAGTCGTAAGGGAACGGGCCGCTGCCGTACGCCGGGCAGCACGCCGCGCCGCGACAGCAGGCTGATCGGGCCGCGGTGCCCCCGGGCGGCCAGCGAGAGCACGATGTCGACGGCGGTCAGGCCGCTGCCGATCACCGCCACGTGGTCGTCGGCGGCGATCCGCCGCAGCGAGCGGGAGACCGGGTAGGGGTCGGCGACGAAGCCGGGGAGGCCGCTCAGTCCGTAGAGGTCCCGGGGGCCGTCGCCGCCGACGCACAGGACCGCGTAGTCGACGGCGCGCGCGGGCCCGTCGCCGGCGTCCAGCAGCACCCGGCGGGGTTCCCGGACGGCCTCGGTGACGGCGCGGGCGACGATCTCGACCCGCCAGCCGCCGCGCCGCAGCGCGTCCACGGCGGCGTTCGCGGACTCCTCCAGGTACTCGCCGTAGAGCGGGCGCGGTGCGAAGCGGACGCCGGAGAAACGGTCGGCGTCCTGGGCGCATGCGGTGGCGGAGCCGGTGGTGCGGTCGCGGGCGGCCAGCCAGCGCGCGAAGTGGTCGAGGTCCCCGGCGCGTACGGACATGTCGTCGGGCGGCGCGTTCACGCGCACCGTGTCGCTGTCCACCTGGTACGCCCTGCCCCGCCACAGGTGCCGCGACGGCTCGAACACGGTGAGGCTGCCCGGCCCGGTCCCGCTGCGGGCCAGCGCGTCGATCAGGCAGACGGCGGCCGCGCCGCCGCCGACGACGCCGATCGAGATTCCTGGGGGCATGTGTCAGTCACCAATCGATGTACGGAGCACGAAGCACGAAGCACGAAGCACGGAGTACGGAGCCCGAGTACGAGCCGCCGAGGGGGCGCCGGCCGCGGACGCCGCACCGGCCGGCGGTGGCGCGCATACGGCAGGGCGGCGCGGGAGCAGAGGCGTTCGACTTCAGTGACTGTAGGTAGTGATCAGGGGGCCCACTTGCCGCGCAGCGCACCGGCTTTGGCGGAATCACGCGCACCGTTTCCCGCCCCCGAACGGCGACAGGAGCACGGCGGCCGGTCCCGGTGGGACCGGCCGCCGTGGGGGGAGAGGCGAGGTGTCGCGGGCCTCGCGCGGTGGGGCTCGGAAGGTGCTGCGGAGTGCTCGGACGCTCGGATGCTCGGAGTGCCCCGGAGTGCTCAAGGGCGCTCGGAACGTGCACGCGGGACACGGCCTCGGGCCGCGCCTCAGAGCGGGGTGCGCCGTAGAGCGCGCGCCTCGGCGCAGGGCGCGACCGGCACCGCGGCGGCGTGGCGCCCGTGCGGGGCGGGCACCCGCTGCGCCTGCGCGGCACGGACCTCCCGGCGGGCCTCCTCGGCGATCTCGATGATGCGCTCGGCGTGCGGTAACAGCGTCATCCCCGCCTCGGTGAGGGCGAGTTGACGGCGGCTGCGGTCGAACAGCTCGGTGCCGACGGACTCTTCCAGGCTCTTGATCTGGGCCGTCACGGTCGACTGGGCGTAGTGCAGGTTCCGCGCGGCCCGCGTGAAGCTCAGCTCGGCCGCCACCTCACGGAATGCGCGCAAGTGCTGGAACTGCATGACACGGCTCCCTTCTCCGGCCACGGGCTACCTACCGCCACATAACATACCAGCTTGCCTGTATTCTTTCGACACCCCGACGGCGGTGCGACGCCGTGTCAGGTCGCCCTGGGCCCCGGCCCCGCGTCCGCCCGACAATCGGACGGCACCGGTCCGCCCGCCCACGCCCAGGAGACCGCCTTGCCCGACGCCCGCCGGCCGGCCACCGCGCCCACCGCCACTGCCCCCACCACCGCGCCCACCGCCACTGCCCCCACCACCGCGCCCGCCACCACCAGTGCTCCGCACCCGTCCGAACTCTGGTACGCGGGACCGGACATGGGGCCGGTGGCGGTCCTGGTGGGACTGCCGGGAGCGGGCAAGTCGACCGTGGGGCGGTTGCTGGCCGGACGGCTGGGCGTCGGCCTCCGGGACACCGACGAGGACGTCGAGCGCCGTACCGGGCAGAGCGTGGCGGAGATCTTCGCGACCCAAGGGGAGGGCCGTTTCCGGGAGTTGGAGCGGGCGGCGGTGCGCGCCGCGCTCGCCCACCACCGCGGGGTGCTGGCCCTGGGCGGCGGCGCCGTCGAGGACCCGGGGACGCGGGCGCTGCTCGTGGGCGGTCCGGTGGTCCATGTCGACGCCGGGGTACGGGAGGTGCTGGGCCGCCGGGGTGCCGTCACGGGGCGTCCGCTCCTGGCCGGGGACGCCGCCGTCCGGCTGCGGGAACTGGCCGCGCGACGAGCGCCGTTGTACCGGGAGGTCGCCCGGGTGACCGTGACGCCGGACGGCCGGGGCGCCGAGGAGGTCGCCGATGCGGTGCTGCGGGCCCTGGCGATGGGGTGAGCCGGCCGCCCATGCCGGTCCGCGCCCGTCCCCGCCTGTCCTTGTCCGCCCTTCCGGCACCGGACTACCGTGCCGGAGTGGACCTCATCTCACACCCCGTGGATCTCTTCTCACGCTCGTGGACGGCCTTGCGCACGGCGGTCGCGGAGCTCCCGGACGAGGACTTCGCACGGCCGTCCGGCTGCGCCGGCTGGCTCGTGCGGGACCTGGTGTGCCATCTGGTCATCGACGCGCAGGACGTCCTGATCACCCTTGTGACCCCCGCCGACACGGAGCCGACCCGCGACGCGGTGACCTACTGGGAGGTCTCCGGGACACCGCCGACCGGTGAGGACCCGCTCGACGCGCTGACCGTCCGGCTGGCCGCCGCGTACGAGGAGCCGTGGCTGCTCAAGTTCCACTTCGACGACGTCGGTTCCGCCGCCGGCCGCGCCGCCGGACTCGCCGACCCGGCCGTGCGGGTCCGCACCCGCGACGAGGTGCTGACCGTGGGCGACTACCTGTCCGCGTACGTCCTGGAGTGGACGCTGCACCACCTCGACCTGGTCGCGTACCTGCCGGGCATGGCGGGACCGCCCGCGGAAGGGCCGGCCCGGTCGCGGGAGATGCTGGAGAGGATCGCGGGCGCCGCGTTTCCCGCGTCGTTCTCCGACGCGGACGCGCTGCTGGTCGGTACCGGACGGCGCGCCCCGACCGACGCGGAGCGGGCCGCACTGGGCGAACGGGCCGCCGAACTCCCGCTCGTCCTCGGGTGAGCAGGCCGGCCACCCGGGCCGCGACCCGGCTCCGGCGCCTACGTACGCCCCGCACCACCCGTGCGGGTGCGCGCGACGCCGTCTCGCGGGGAGGGGCTGTGGGGGGTTGGTGCGGGTCCGCCGCCGGGCCCCCTGATCCTGCGGCGGACCCGTTCACTCGGTGGGCTGCCGCTGCCGCTGCCCCTTGAGTCCCTCCTGCTGTCCCTCCTGGGCCCCCTGCGCCTCCTGCTTCGCCCGCTCGACCCTGGCCATGAGCCGCTTGCCGCGGTCCGCGGCGATGTCGAGCTTCTCCAGTGTCTCCGGCGTCGCGATCGCCCGGGCGAGGGAGCGGTAGAGGACGGCGACCCGTTCCTCCAGGTCACTGCGGTCGCTCATCACCTCCGACATCAACTGCACCCCGCTGAACGCCCCGACGATCATCTGCGCGGCGTCGGAGACGTCCACACCGGGCAGCAGCTCCCCCCGCCGCTCGGACTCGGTGAGGATGTCCACGTGCACGTCGATCCACGCCTGGTACGGGACACGCCGGTCGATCTCGTGCACCTGGTCCACGGCCAGCCGGATGCTTCCCTGGAGCATCCGGTCGAAGGTGAGCCGGTGGCTCACCAGCAGCCCCACGTCGAGGGCTTCCTGCAGCTTGACCGGATGGTCGGCCGGCGGCATGTCCAGATAGCCGAGCTGACCGCTCACCTGCTCGTCCAGTACGGCCTGGGCGAGCTCCACCTTCGAGGGGAAGTGGAAGTAGAACGCTCCCTTCGTGACCCCGCACCTGCTGTAGACGTCGAAGATCGTGGCCCCCGCGTAGCCGTGTTCCGCGAAGACCTCCCCGGCCGCTTCCAAGATCGCTTTCCTGGTCCTGAGCGCACGCTCTTGACGCGCCACGCGGCCTCCCATCTGTGCCCGGCCGTCCGGGGGACGGCAACCATGTGCCCTGACGCCGGTTCATCTTTCCCGTTGAAAAACAAACCCGCATGCCTGTACCTTACCGAGCGCGGGGGGGGATCAGCCATACTCCACGCCTCATGCACCTCGCCACACGTCATGCACCTTCACCCAGAAAGAAGCGGCAATGACCTTGAGTGCTACGGCTACGGCAGTCCGGAACAACCACCGGGGGACGCACCACGCCACACATTCCGACGCCGCGACGCGCGTCGAAGCGCAGGTCCAAGCGCAGGTCGAAGCGCACGTCACAGCGAACGCCGCGGCCGGGGACACGCAGGCCGCACCGGTTCTGCCCGTCGACAGGACGCTGGTGCACCGGGCGCACCTGAAGGACGTCCTGCCCACACAGCTGACCCAGCACAGCGACACCAGCTTCACCGTCTCCGCGCGCTGGCCGCGCGAGCACGCGCTGTACCTCACGCCGGACGGCCGGTACACCGCCTCACTCGTGCTGGAGACGATCCGCCAGACCACGCTCCTCGTCTCGCACGCCGGTCTGGGCGTGCCGCTCGGGCACCACTTCGTGATGTGGCAGCTGTGCCACCGGCTCGACACCGGCTGGCTGCCGGCCCGGTCCGCCGACCCCGCGTCCGTGACCCTGGAGGTGGAGGTCACCGAGGTGCGACGGCGTGCGAGCGTGCCGGCGAGCGTGTCCATGGAGATGGTGCTGAAGTCGGGGGACCGCACGGTCGGCAGCGGCTCGATCCGGTTCAACATCACCTCGCCCGCGGCCTACCTGCGAATACGCGGCCAGCTCCCCGACACCTCCACCCTGGGGCCGACGGCCGCGCTGCCCGCCCCGATCGACCCGTCGATCGTGCACCGCAGCCGGACCTGCGACGTGGTCCTCACCGAGGACGCCGACGGCGGGTGGCAGCTGCGCGCCGATCCGTCCAACCAGCTCTTCTTCGACCGGCCCAACGACCATGTGCCGGCCATGGTCCTCGTCGAGGCCGCCCAGCAGGCCGCCCATCTCAGCGCGGCGACCGGGCGTTTCCACCCCCAGGCCTCCGAGATGACCTTCAGCCGCTACGTCGAACTCGGCACGCCGTGCCGGATCGAGGCCCGTCCCGGCATCGCCGAGGACGGCAAGGCCCACGTCGAGGTGACGGGCCATCAGGACGGACAGCTCGCCTTCACCATCCGCTTCGAGCAGTCCGTCACCCGCTGAGGCCCCTCTCGGGCCAGGGCTTTCCCGACGCAGGGCCTTGAGGGCCCGGGGCGGCACGCCGCCCGCATCACCGGGGAGGACGCCCGGCACCGCCGCTCCTCCCCCTCCCCCCACTCGGGCCGTCCAGCGACGGCCGGCGTGAACGCTCCCCCGGCTCCCCGGTGCCCCATCACCGCGCGGTGCCGTGCGTTCACCCGGCCGGCCGTCCCGTCGTACGGCGCTCGTCGGGGCGTTCCCACACCGCCCGAGGTCCGTGGCGCAGCCGTGCGCGGCGCAGCCCTTCGCGGCGACAGCCCTTGGCGGCACAGCCGTTCGTACCGTGCCCGATGCCGGCGCCCCCGTGTTCCCGACTCCGGCGTACGACAGCCGACGGCCGACGGCCGACGGCCGACACTCCGGCCGTTCCGCCGTCCGGTGCCCGCCGCCCTTCCGGGCGGCACCCGCCCACCTGCCCACCCGTCCGGCGCGTGAACCACGCAGTCCGGCCGGGTCGTCGTTCCCGCGAGCCGGCGACCGAACCGCGTCGTGCCGCGGGAGGGCACTGAACGCACGGGACGGCAGCACGCTCCCCATGAAAGGAACCCGGAAAGGAGGAGGACGTCCGGCCGGCCTCGCCGTCTACGCGAGGAGACACACGCGCTCAGGCACGTGTCCGATCCGCTCCGGCCGAGCGGCCGTCACCGTCATGCGCCGTACCTCCGCCATGCGCCGTACCTACGCCACGCGCCGGCCCGCCCAGGGCACCGTCACCGCGTCACGGCCGGCAAGGGTGGGACCACCACGGTCAGCGCACCGTCCAGCCGCCGTCGACCGGCACGGTGGCCCCGACCACGAAGGAGGCCCGGTCGCTGCACAGCCAGGCCGCCGCCTCGGCCACCTCCTCGGGTTCCGCGATGTGCGGGAGGGGAGCCGCGTCGAGCAGCAACTCCCGTGCACCCGGGTCCTGCTGGAGCCAGGTGTCGATCATCTCGCTGTGCGTGGAGCCGGGCGCGATCGCGTTGATACGGATGCCCTGCGCCGCGTACTCGACGGCGGCGGCCTTGGTCAGGCCCAGTACGGCGTGCTTGGAGGCGACGTAGGGGGCGGCGACCGGGGTGGCCACCAGTCCGGCGGTGCTGCTGGTGTTCACGATCGCGCCGCCGCGCGCGAGCATCACGCGGATCTGGTGGCGCATGCAGTTCCACACCCCGCGCACATTGGTGTCCATGAGCGTGTCGTACACCTCGTCCGGCATGAGGTGCATCGGCGTCTGCATCGCACCGGCTCCGGCGTTGTTGAAGGCGACGTCCAGCCCGCCGAACCTGCTCACCGTCCGGTCCACGGCGGCGGACACCTCGCCGCCGCACACGACATCGGCCTTCACGTAGTCGGCCTCGTACCCCTTGCCCCGCAACTCCTCGACCAGAGCGGCCAGCCGGTCCTCGCGCCGGGACACCAGCATGACGGCCGCCCCTTCGCGACAGAACACCCGGGCGGCGGCGGCCCCGATACCGCTGCTCGCTCCGGTGACAAAGGCACATTTGCCTGCGAGGAGGCCCCGTTGCGTCATGATCCCAAGCTATCGGAGGAAGGCCTTCCACTATCGCTCCGGCAAACCCTTGGCCTGATCGTCTTCCTCCCCGTCCGCCCCCGGCACGACTCGTGCCCTTCGGGGGGCCTGCGGCCCGTCGCGTCGACTTGACGCACCCGGCCTGAATCCAGCGCTGCGCGCGCACCGCGCGCCTGAACCGTCCGCACCCGCACGCGGCTGAAAGGGACGAGCACATGGCAGGACAACGCATTCTGATCACGGGGGGCACCGGATTCGTCGGTGCCAGGGTGGCGTCCCTGCTCGCCTCCGCCCATCCCCACCCCAGCGCGCCACGGCTCCGCCTGCTGGTCCACCGCAGCCGGCCACGGCTGCCCGGCACCGGCCGGGTGGACGTGCACCGGGGCACCCTGAGCGACCCCGCCTCCCTGCACGGCCTGTGCGACGGCGTCGACACCGTGCTGCACCTGGCCTCCCAGATCGGCGGCAGCCCCGAGCAGTGCCGTGCGGTCAACGACACCGGCACCCGGGCGCTGCTCGCCGAGGCGGAACGGGCCGGTGTCACCCGGATCGTCAAGCTCGGCACCACGGCCGTCTACCGCGACGGCCGCCATCTGGGCGCTGCGGAGGGCGAGTTGGCCGTCGGACCGGTGTCGCCGACCAGCGTCACCCGGCTCGCCGGCGAGGAGCGGGTGCTCGCGGCGGGCGGCCTGGTGCTGCGCCCGCACCTGGTCTACGGCGCCGGAGACATGTGGGTGGTGCCGTCGATGGTGCGGTTCATGGGTGTGCTGCCGCACTGGGTGGACGGTGGCAGGGCGCTGATGTCGGTCATCGGCGCCGACGACCTGGCCTGGGTGATCGCCCGCCTGGCGCTGACGTCGCGGCTCCCGCGCGGTGAGGTCCTGCACGCCGGGCGCCCCGAACCGGTCAGCGGCCGGGAGCTGTTCACGGCGGCGGCGCGGGCCGTGGGCCTGCTGCTGCCCGACGGCGAGGTCTCCCACGCCCAGGCCCGCGTCTGGCCCGGCACGCACGACGACCCGCAGTGGCGGCGCCGGCTGTCGCTGCTGACGGTCGACCACTGGTACGACACCTCCAGGCTGTGGCGGCTGCTGGGACAGACGCCCGCAAGGAGCTTCGCCGAGGACTTCGCCCTGGGCGCGCCCTGGTACCGCTCCCACCTCGCGGCCGAACGACGGCAGGAGGCGGCCCCTGTTCCGGTCCCGGTCCCGGTCCCGTCCGTGGCCCCGCTCCCGGCCGCGGTCCGGTAGGCCGGGGGCGGCCGTCACGCCGAGGCCGGGGCCGGGGCCGGGGCCGGGACAGGGACAGGGACGAGGCCGATGCCGTAGAGGTTGCGCGGAGTGCCGCCCAGGAGATGGGCTCCGGCGGACTGGACGACCTCTTCCTGGGCCATGACGTGCTGGCACATGACGTTCAGGTCGCGCAGCCGGCGGTCGAGGACGGAGGGCCGGTGGACGGCGGCCGTGGCCACGAGGTCGAACAGGGAGGCCACCACCGACCGGGCGGTGCGGAAGGCGTTGACCCGGGCGAGCACGGTGGCCACCCGCTCGTCCGGCGTCTGCTCGCGCCCGGCCTCGAGCGCGTCCCACTGCTCGCGCAGACTTCCCAGGACCGCGTAGCGCGCGGCGGCCAGGTCCATCTCGGCACGGGCGATGACGGTCTGCACCCGGTAGTCCTCGGTCCACGGCGTGCCGGTGGCGCGGTCGGTCCGCGTGGCGGCCAGCTGCCGTACGTCGTCCAGGGCGGCGCGGGCCACGCCCAGCGGCACGCCCGGCATGTTCCGCAGCACGGCGTCGGGGGTGGCCGCGGCGCCGCGCACGCGGGGGGTGGTGAAGCTGAAGGTGTGCTCCTCGGGCACGAACAGGTTCTCCGTGCGGTAGTCGAGGCTGCCCGAGCCGGCCAGGCCCGTGGTGTGCCAGGTGTCCTGGAGTTCGAAGTCCTCGACGGGCGCGACCACGATCCGCCAGTTGCCCGGCGCGCCGGGCGGACCGGGTTCGAGCGCGCCGTCCCGTGTGACCAGGACGCCTCCGACGACCCAGGTGCAGTGGGTGATGCCGCTGCCGAAGTGCCACTGTCCGGTGACCCGGTAGCCGCCGGGCACCCGTTCGGCGCGTCCCATCGGCATGATCGCCCCGGCGGTGACGGCGTCGGGGTCCGCCAGCAGCCGGCGGGCGACGTCCTCGCCGAGGTAGCCGGCGTAGATGGCGGTGTCCATGCCGATCATGGCGCACCATGCGGCCGAGGCGTCACCGGTGGCGAGGGCCTCGATGACCTCCGTCTGCTGCACGGCGTCGAGTTCGGGGCCGCCGAAGGCCCTGGGCACGGCCATCCGGAACACGCCGGTGCCGCGCAGCAGTTCCACCACGTCGGCCGGCAACCGCCGCCTCCGCTCGATCTCCTCGGCCCGTTCCCGCAGCCGCGGAGCCACGGCCCGGGCCCGTCGCAGGATCTGCTCGGCGGTCGGCGCCCCCGGCACCGCGATCTGTTCGGCGGTCGGCGCCCCGGGCACCGCACGGGTCCCACGCGCCGCCGGATCCCCAGGCGCCCCCGTGACGCCCTCCCGGCCATCGGAGGCACCTGGACCACCCGCAGCCCCCTTTCGGCCGTCCACGGGCCGCTGAGGGGCGTATACGGGCCTTTTCGGGGCGTCCGGGGACATGTCCCGGGATCGCCGGGGCCGTTGCGGGGAACCCGCGGACCCCCGCGGGGCGTCCACGGCACCGTCCTGGGCGGCCGACGAGTGCCGTCCGTGAACCGCGCTCACGCGTAGCGCCCCGGGGCGATGACCTGGCGCGGGTCGAGGAGGTCCTTCAGCCGCCGGGCGAGGGCCCGTTCCCCGGTGCCCGGGGTGAGCCGGCCGGTCCACTCGGTGTGCTCGACGTCGAGGCGGTAGGGGATGAACCCCTCGGCCGTGAAGAGGGCGTAGAGCCGGTCCAGGGCCCGGTGGGCGTTCGCGACGGCGGCTTCGTCCGCGCGGGCGAACCTCATCGTCACGACGCAGTCGACGACGTCCGCGTCGAGGGCGTTGAACGTGGCCCCGCAGCGGATCCCGGTCTCGGCGCGGACCTGCTCCAGCAGGGCACCGGCCCGCGTGATCGCCTCCCCGGTGAAGGGCACCAGCGGGAGGAAGAACAGGAAGCCGCCCTCGGCGTCCAGACGCCCGGCCGGATGGCCCGTCTTGGCCTCGAACAGGGCGTCCGTGGGGTCGGGGTCGCCCGCGTAGGCGCGCTCGACCCGTACGGCGACGTCGTGGTGGGCGGATCCTGGGTCGGCGGCGTCGCCGTCGGACACCTCGGTGAACAGTCCCGAACGCACGGCCTCGGCGGTGAGGACACCGCTCAGCGCCTCCACCGCCTCCCGGGTCCCGTCGACGCACACATGGACCAGGTACTCGCCGGCCGGGCTGCCGTAGGCACGGGCGGCGGTCTCGTCGTAGACCTTCACCACGCCACGGGTGAGGCCCTGGGCGACCCAGCGGCGCACCTCGGCGGTGGCCGCACCGAGCCGGTCCGGCGTGAAGGTGAGGCGGACCACGCGCAGCGCCTCCGGCCGCGGCAGCAGCCTGACCGTCCCGGCCGTCACCACGCCGAGACCGGACTGGACGAACAGCTGCACCAGGGAGGGGCCGAGTCCGTGGCCGTAGACGGGCGTACAGCGGTCCCGCTCCGGCCACCAGCCCACCCGCACCAGCTCCCCGTCGGGCAGGACCACCTCCAGGCCCACCAGGTCCTCGACCCGCTGGTGACGCAGTCCCACCCCGCGGTCCAGGGCGTTGCCCAGGACGCTGGTGTGCGCGGAGGACGCGGTGACGTTCAGCATCCGCTCGGTGCCCTGGAGCAGCCCGGCGAGCCTCGCCTGGGTGACGCCGGGCTCGATCACCGCCCAGCCCCGGGCGACGTCCATGTCCCGGACCCGGTCCAGCCCGGACAGGTCCAGTACGACCGCCCCGTCCCGGGCTGGTTCCCGTGAGCCGAGGCCCCAGTTGGCGCCGGTGCCGTACGCGTGCAGCGGTGCGGTGACGTCGCTGTCGGCGAACAGCTCCACGACACGGCGCACTTCGCCGGCGGTGCGGGGCCGGACGACCGCGAACACCGAACGGGAGCGGAACCGGCCGGTGTTCGGGCCGAGCGTCGTGACCGGGGCATGGGTCGTCTCCTCGTCGGGCAACCGCACCCGGTCGGCGCCCACCACCTGCCCGACGCCTGCGAGCACAGCACGCAGACCGGCACCGGCCTCGGTGCCGGTACCTGGACCGGCACCGACGTGGGCACCCGGTCCGGCGGGATTCCGGTGCTGATCCCGGTGCTGATCCTGGTGCTGCTGAGCGCCGGTTGCGGGGAGGAGGGTCATGGGCAGACCTCGGCGTTCCTTGGGCCCGGTGCGCAGGGCAGGTGGATGGACGACGCTGCCATGGTAGAAAACCGCGTTGCCGGTACGTTGCTGTGAGCGCGCACGCCCCTTGCCGAGTTCGCGCACACCTTCGGCGCCCACCCGCGTCCGTCGCCGCGTCGCTGCTGCCGTCGCCGGCGTGCCGGTGCCGGTGCTTGCCGCCTCCCCCGCCTGCTGCCGCCGTTGCCGTTGACGTCGCTGCTTCCTCGTCGTTGCCCCACCCCTGCCTCAGCCCACGAACGGACGGTGTGACGGCCCGTCGGCCGACGACGAGGAAGCGGAGGTACGGAGCCCCCGGGCCGGAGGGCCGGGGGCGGCCCACTCCCCCACCGCAACCACGCCTTGTCGCTGCTTTCCCGTCACGGCGGGACACCCCCCGAGACTCGGCACCGCTGCTGCTGACCAGGGCCTTTGCGTGTCAACGGCGCCGCACGCGAAGCGAGCTGAGCCACCGACAGAACCCCGCCCGGAGGGCGGGGTTGGGCACCCACGACGAACGCGCGCCTCTTTAGTTAAGAGGGATTTTTGAAAACCGGCCCCTGACCTGCGGCTTTACGACAGCAAATGTCGGTGGCCACCGACATTACGAGGGCCTGAATGTCGCTGAGCGCCGACATTAGGCCCAGAAACATGCGTCTATCCGCAAGTCTCGCTCAAAACATGCGTCCAGTCGCAACTTTCCCGGTTTTCAGCGGGGTTCACGGGGCAGCCGACGGCCACCCGTGGCCTCCTCGGCCGACCATGACGTACTGTCGATCACCACCGACACAAACTTGCGAGCGGTGACAACTCTCCGGCGAGTAACATGCGGATGGCCGCAACTTTTGCCGTACAGTGCCCAGCACCTGTATGCGAAAGGACACCCACATGGGCGAAGCGGCAAAGCCCCTGCGCGGACTGCGTGCCGGTCCGACACACGCACCACAGCCGGCCCGTCCCGTCCGAGCGGTGCGGGCCGACGACGACGGAACGGACCTCGCCCGGCTCATCGCCGAGCAGTTCGGCAAGACCCCCGTGCACGAGGTCCGGGCCACCGTCTTCCGGCGGCCCTCCCACGACATGCTCGGCGCGGACGGGTACTCGTTGGTGAGCAACTACTTCCTGCGGCGAGTGCTCCCCTACTGCCTGATGCACAATGCCATCACCAAGCTTCAGGCGGCGGTCCTGTCGAACATCATCGGCAGGCAGAAGAAGGGAAGGATCGCGGTCACGCATGCGGAGATCGCGGAGGAACTGGGCGTGAAGCGCACCAGCATCGGGCACGCTCTGGACGCGCTGTGCGAGAAGAACCTGATCCGTCGGACGAAGAGGTCCTCCTACGAACTGAACCCCCGCGTCGCCTACAACGGCAACGGCCAGGAGCAGCACGACTTCCTCGCCGAGCTGCGGGCACTCGCTCTCGACTCGAAGTTCCCCGACGAGCTCGCCCCCGAGCTCACCTTGTTCCCCCGGGCCGAGATCGGCTGAACGAAGGGATAGACATCGCCATGCTTTTCAACACCACGGGCCTGCTGGGCATGCTCCATCAGCTTCAGCTGACACCGACGGCGATCGACGTCCTGTCCGTCATGGTCGCCCATCAGCAGCCGGGGGGCTCCGTCGGCATGAACCAGTCCGAGATCGACGAGATCCTCGGAGTGGGCCAGGCCTCCATGAGCCGTGCCATGGCCCTGCTGGTGGAGCGGGGCATCGTCCTGCGCTCCGGCAACGGCCGCGGCCACCGCTACGCGCTCAACCCCGCCGTGGCGGGCTACGAGTCCCAGACGGAGCTGGAGAAGGAGATGACCCAGCTGCTCGCCGTCGGCGGCCCTCCCCCGATCAGGGTCCCCGGCTACGCGAAGCGTCCGCCCAAGCCGGGCAAGGGCAGTCTGCACGCCGTCGCCTGAGCCCGCGCCGAGGCGGCCAGGACGCAGCAAGGCCCCGGCGGTGACGCCGGGGCCTTGTGCACCTGTACGCGAAAGTGCGACGCCCTCAGTATGACGGGTCCAAGGCCCGTCCGGCCACACGAACCGGAACTCCTTGCGTCACATACGCCCCCTTGGCCCCATGAGCCGCCGGAGCCGACGCCCCCGCCGCCCCCGTCACCCCGGTCCTCGGCCCGGCACGTTCGCTAATCTGTGGCCCGTCACCAGCCTCCCCGCGAGCGAACCCCTGCGAGAAAGACGAACCGATGCCAGAGCGCACCATCGACTTCGGCAAGTACGGGGCTCGCGGCATCAAGGGCTACGAGGCCGTGGCCCGGCAACTGGACCTGCTGGCCGGTTTCGTGGCCTCCCCCGTCACCACCCGGCGCGGTCTGCTCGCCCGCCTGCACTACCTCACCCGCAGCGACCACGCCCGCCAGGCGGCCCGTGAGGCCGGTCTGACGGTCACCGACCGCACCCTCAGGGCCTGGCTGGAGGGCAGGCGCAGTCCTTCCAGGAAGAACCTCGAGCGCATCGAGACCGCCTACCGCACCGTCCGCCGCCACAACGTCGCCCGCTATCTTCTGGCCCGCCTCAACCGTGAGGGCCGCGGTACCCGCGTCGAGTTCCACCCGGTCAACCAGTCCCAGGTGATCCGGCCCCGCCAGCGGGTGGTGGCGTACCGCACCCTCAACGTCCGGCACTGGGACCGCATCGTCGAGGCCTGGGCCGCCGACGACGACCAGGCCCTCGACGACGCCTGGATCAACGACGCCGTCGTCGACCTCGGCTCCGAGTGGGGCCAGTACGAGTACGTCACCAACATCGGCTTCGCCGCGTAGGCCGGCGGGCCGGCGGACGGCCCCGGCATGGCAGCCCTGCGTGGGCGGCCCCTCGGCGGGCCGCCCCTGGGCGTTCGGCGACGGTCAACGACCTTCCGTGGGAGCGGCGGAGACGGCGCGGTCCGCTTCGCGCTTGGCCCGGTGCTCGTTGAGGATGTCGAGCATCTTGTCGAACTCGGTGTCGCTCATCTTGCGGATGAGGTGCAGAGCCAGCACGGCGCCGTTGCCGTAGGGCAGCACCGGCGGGGTCCGCCCCTTCCCGGAAGCCGCCGTGGCGGCGGCCGAACCCCCGGACTCGAGGTCGCCGCGCGGCTCGGGCACGGTCTCCGCGGACCGGTCCGCTGCCCCGCGGGCGGCCGGAGCGGGTACGGCCCGCTCCCCCGCCGTACCGTCCTCGGTGATTACGCCGTAATCACTCGCATCCGCATCCGCATGCGCGGCCGTACCGGCGACCGCGGCCGCCGTGCCTTCGCTCGCGCCCCCGCCGGACGACCCGGCAGCACTCCCGCGGACCGGCCCGGCAGCGCCCGCCCCGCCGCCGGAGCTCTCGCTCCCCCCGGCGCCGTGACCGGACCCGCCGGTGATTACGCCGTAATCACCCTGCCGCGCCTCCTCCTTGCGGACGCGCTCCGCCTTCAGCTCCTCCAGCGCCGCCGCCTGCTGCTCCACCGGCTTGTTGCCGACCGCCCGCAGCAGATCGATCGGCTCCTGGCCGATACGGGCCTGGAGTTCGGGAGCGAGGTTGAGCAGCGCCAGCCGCTGGGACACCCAGCCCTGCGAGCGGTGCAGCCGCTTGGCCAGGGCCCGCTGGCTGCCGTGGATGGCCAGCAGCCGTTGCAGGGCGCGGGCCTCGTCGAGCTCCTCGAGGTCCTGCCGGTGGATGTTCGCCACGAGCGCGGACTCGAGCAGTTCCTCCGAGGTGCTGCCCTGGTCGTCGCTGACCATCACCTTGATGGTCTCCAGGCCGGCTTCACGGGCGGCGGCCAGCCGGCTGCTGCCGTCCACGACGACGTGCGTGACATCGGGCTCGAGGTCCGACTCCCGCTCGGGGTTGGCCTTGAGGTAGGCGTCGCGGTTCATCACCGTGATCGCCTGCTTCTGCCCGTGCGTCTTCAGACTTCCCGCGAGGTCGGTGAGGTCACCGAGACTGGAGCGCGGGTTGTCGGGGTTGAGGCTGATGCGGTCGACGCGGAGTTCGGTGGGCGGCGCCACGCCCTCGGTGGGAACCCCGGTGGCGGCGGCGACGGCCTGGCGGCGCGCACTGATCGGGCGCACTCCCCCACCGAACCGGCCGGCACCCAGCTGATCGGCCTTGCTCACAGGACCTCCCTGGCGAGCGCCCGCATCCCCACGGCCTGCTGCGACTTCGGCGCGTAGGACAGCAGCGGCTTTTTCACCCGCACGGCTTCCTTCTGCTCCTTCAGATCCCCGATGAGCCCGACGACCCGCGGATCCTTTATGTCCACCCACCCCTGGAGGGAGGAGGTGGCGATGTAACCGCGCCGGGAGTCGTAGAGGTTGACGACGATGCCCAGGTAGTCGATGTCGATCTGCAGGTCGCCGCGCAGGTCGTCGATCTGGGTGGTGAGCAGCTCGTAGGCGTCGGCGGAACTGTCCTCGGCCTGGACGACGATGAGGGCGCCCGACTGGCCGGGCTTCTCGCCGTCGCGCCGGCGGCCGTAGTACGCGGCGGCGTCCATGCTCAGGCCCAGGCTCGGCGGGCAGTCGACGAGGATGACGTCGTAGTCCGCCTCGAGCGGAGCGAGCGCCCGCTCCAGCGCGGCCTCCCGGGCCCGTACGGCGGACAGGCGCACATCCAGCAGGAAGGCGTCGTTGCAGGCCGGCAGGAGATGGAGCCGGCCCTCGAACGTGTCGTCGTCGACGGAGACGATCAGATCGCGCAGGTCGCCCTTGGGGTCGCCGGCCATGTGGTTGGTGAGGCTGTCCCCGTTCATGGGCACAGGGGTGGCACCCAGCTGGTTGGTGAGGTGGCACTGCGGGTCGAAGTCGACGAGCAGCACCCGCAGTCCCAGCCCCGGCAGGTTCTCGACGTCGAGCGGGTCCTCCTCCAGCGGGGCGTCGCCGGCGTGGGTCTCGCTCTCGCGCAGCGCCTTGGCGAGCGCCTTGGCCACCCGTACCGGGTGCAGGGTGTTGGAGTCCTCGGCCAGCGCCTCACCGAGTCCGGCGGTGATGGCGGTCTTGCCGACCCCGCCCTTCTGGTTGCAGACGATGATGCGGCGGGTGATCGCGGGCCGTGCGATGTCCGGTGCCGGGTTGGCGTCCAGCCACAACTGGACGGACTGGGCGAGGCCCTGGATCAGGGAGACCTTCCGGTCGGCGGCGATCCGCCGGAACTCCTCCCACTGGCCGGTGGGCAGGAAGGTGGAGAAGGAGTCGGCACCGGCGGTGTCGACGGGCGCGGTGGCGGAGGCGAGGCTGCACCAGTCGCTGATCCCCTGCTCGACGGCGGCCTGGATCTCGAGTCCGTGCTGGGCGGCTCTGATCTTGAGGTTCTGCCGGAGCCATCCCGGCAGCTTGGAGACGACCTTTTCCCGGTCGCTGGAGGTGTCTGGCGAGCTCATGGAGGACACCATACTAACGTCCATGATCGTTCGCTCCATCGACACGTTAGTTAGGAAAAGTTGACGCCCGATCGGCTCGCCGGGACGGTGATTACGCCGTAATCACCCTCGCGCCCGACCCCGCCGATCCACCCCCGCCACGCCGCAGTGATTACGCCGTAATCACTCCCCCGCCCCACCGCCGCCCTCTCCCCCACCGAGTGAGGTGATTACGCCGTAATCACCTCACCCCGCCCCGTCCTCGCCCGGACCCGTCCGTCCGGCCGGGCGTGCCACAACGGCCCATCGACCGGCGCCCCTTGTGACACCCCTGTGACCGGGAGTGTGACCCCCGTCTCACACCCAGGCCCGGCGCCCTGATGGGATGGCCGGATGCGTAGATCCGTCGGCCCCCGCCCGGCCTCAGCCGCGTCCTTCCCGTTCCTGTCGGCCCTCGCCGCGGCCGCCGTGCTGCTGACCGCGTGCGGGACACAGCACGCGGGCGCCGGAAGCAGCGGCGCCGGTGCCGGTGCCTCCGCGTCGCAGGGGGTCACGCGGATCGACGACCCCGGCAAGGACGGCGTACGGATCACCTCACTGACCCTGCCCTCGCCCTCCCCCTCACCCACCCGCAGCTACGTCGTCTCCCCCCAGAGACTCCCCACCCACGCGGACTCCGGGATCTCGGCCGCCTACGAGGTCACCAACAAGGGGGCCCAGGCCCTCACCTACTCGGTCGTCTTCACCTTCACCGACGCCGACGGCGGGGCCGTGACCAACCGGACCGAGACCGTGCGCGACGTCGCCCCCGGAAAGACCGTGCGGGGCACGGTCCGGGCCGGGGAACTGCCGCCCCCCGCGCCACGGGTGGCGGGGGTCAAGGTGCTCGAAGTGACCAAGGTCCCCGCGGGTGAGGCACCGGCCGCACCGGGCGCGTGCCCCGCCTCCGGGATCCGGGTCAGTGCCGACCGGGGCGACGCGGCCATGGGGCTGCGCGTCGTGGGCCTGCACCTCGACAACTGCGGCACACGCTCCTACTCCGTCGAGGGCTACCCGCTGCTGGAACTCCTGGACGACGACCTCGAGCCCGTCGACGGCATCGAGATCCTCCACGGCAGCGGCCGGATCACCACCGGCGCCGGCCCCGACGAGCAGCCCCGCCCCGTCACGCTCCGGCCCGGCGAGTCGGCGACCGCCGCCCTGGTCTGGCGCAACACCACCGAGGCCGGTACGCCGGTGAACGTGCCGTACGTGCGGGTCCGCGCGAAGAAGGGCGCCGAGCCGGTGACGGTGACCCCGTACCTCGACCTGGGCACCACCGGCAAGCTCGGGGTCAGACCCTGGAAGAAGGCGTAGCCCGGCACACACGGTCCGCCGCCCTCAGGGTGATTACGCCGTAATCACCCTCCCGTCCGAGCCCCACCCGCCCCGCCGCGCGGGAAGTGATTACGCCGTAATCACCCGCGCCCCGGCCCACCGCGCCGGGCCCGCCCCGTCCCTCCGCCGCGCCGGAGGTGATTACGCCGTAATCACCCACGCACCATCGCTTCCGCCGCGCGGGAAGTGATTACGCCGTAATCACCCGCGCCCCGGACCCGCCCCGCCGCCCCTGGCCCACCTCCTTCGCCGCGCGGCCGCGCCGGAGGTGATTACGCCGTAATCACCCGCGCCCCGGACCCGCCCCGCCGCGCCCGGCCCACCTTCTCCGCCGCGCGGCCGCGCCGGAGGTGATTACGCCGTAATCACCGACGCGCCCAACCACCTCGCCGCGCCCGTGCCACCCCCTCCTCCACGCCGCAAGTGATTACGCCGTAATCACCCGCGCCCCCACGCGCCCCGCCTCGACGGCGC
The DNA here is from genome assembly GCF_044903565.1 of Streptomyces sp. NPDC004065. NCBI lineage: Bacteria > Bacillati > Actinomycetota > Actinomycetes > Kitasatosporales > Streptomycetaceae > Streptomyces > Streptomyces sp. NPDC004065. The sequence goes on from NZ_JBJDQT010000030.1 coordinate 59,570, forward strand.
AAGTGGGTCCGGACGCGTGCGCGCATTTTGTATGCGACCGCCGGCCCCGCACCTACGCTGCGGTGAGCCGCGTGGCTGTGCGCAGGACCTCGGGCGAGGCAGTGACGATGGGGGATCGCGTGAGTGGGGACGTTCACTTCGCCGTCTTGGGCTCCTTGGAGGTCACGGTCGGCGACATCTGGCTGAAGCTGGGCGGCCCCGTGCCCAAGCGCATCCTCACCACGCTGCTGCTGGAGCCGGGGCGGATGGTGCCGGTCTCCCGGCTCGTGGAGGCGGCCTGGGGCGACAACCCCCCGCGCACCGCCGAGCACCAGGTGCGCAAGGCGATCGCCGACCTGCGCCAGCGCATCCCCGACGGCGGCTCCCTGCTCCTGACCGAGGGGCCGGGATACCGCCTGGACGTCGCCCCCGAGAACCTGGACCTCAGCCAGTTCTCGCTCCGTCTCCGCCAGGCCCGCGAGGCGCAGGAGAGCGGCCGTACGGCCGAGGCGGCGGAGCGGCTGCGGGCGGCTCTCGCCCTGTGGCGGGGGCCGGTGATGTGCGGCAGCGGCGGCCCCGTGATCGCCGCCGCGTCCGCCGTACTGGAGGAGCGCCGGCTGGCCGCCGTGGAACAGCTCGTCGAACTCCGGCTGGCGCTGGGGGAGTCGGGGGAGCTCGTCGGTGATCTGCGGGAGCTCATCGCGGAGCACCCGCTGTGGGAGACCCTGCGGGGCCATCTCATGGTGGCGCTGTACCGCTCGGGCCGGCAGGCCGAGGCGCTGGAGGAGTTCTCCCGGGTGCGGGACCTTCTCGTCGAGGAGCTCGGCATCGACCCCAGCCCGCAACTGACCCGCCTGTACGAGGCGATACTGCGCGACAGTCCCGAACTGGCCGCGGTGGCCCCGGCCGCCGCCCGGGAACAGGAGGAGGCGGCACCCGCCGCCCGCCCGTCCGCGCCGGAGGGCACCGCACCGCATGCCGCGACCCCCGTACCGGCACCGTGCACCCTGCCGCACGACCTCACGGACTTCGCGGGCCGCGACCGCGAACTGCGCCATCTGCTCCGGCTGGCCGAGCCGCCCGAGGGCGACGCCGTGCGCATCGTGGCCATCGACGGCATGGGCGGCAGCGGGAAGACCTCCCTGGCCGTACGTGCCGCACACCGCCTCGCCGACCGCTACCCGGACGGGCAGCTCTACGCCGACCTGCGCGGCTTCACGCCCGGGGAGCGCCCCCGCCGGCCGGCCGCGGTCATCGGCGCACTGCTGCGCACCCTGGGCGTGCCCGGCGACCGGATCCCCGACGACACCGACGGGCGAGTGGAGCTGTGGCGGGCCACTCTGGCCGGGCGCAGGCTGCTGCTGGTCCTGGACAACGCCGTGGACGCCGCACAAGTACGGCCGCTGATACCGGCGTCGGCGGGCTGCCTGGTCCTGGTCACGAGCCGGAACCACCTGGCGGGGCTGGACGGCGCGGACTGGCTGTCCCTGGGGACGATGTCGCCGTCGGACAGCCTGGAGCTGATCAGGACCGCGCTCGGTGCGGAGCGCGCGGCGGGCGAACCGGAGGCCGTGGGGGAGCTGAGCACCCTGTGCGGGCGGCTGCCGCTCGCCCTGCGCGTGGCCACCGCACGGCTGCGCAGCCGGCCGCGCTGGACCGTGCGGTACCTGGTCGACCGACTGGGGGACGAGGCCCGGCGGCTCGACGAGCTGAAGTCCGGGGACCACAGCGTGGAGGCGACACTGCACCTGTCGTACCAGGCGCTGGAGGACGAACACCGCGCCGCCTTCCGGCTGCTGGGCCTGCATCCCGGTGCCGAGACCGACGTGCACGCGGCGGCCGCGCTGCTCGGCGTCGGGCTCCGCGAGGCCGAGGACATCCTCGAGCACCTGCTGGACGTGCATCTGGTCGAGCAGTACGAGATCGGCCGGTACGCCTTCCACGACCTGGTTCGCAGCTTCGCCCGGCGGCTGCTGGGGGAGAGCCCGGGGGAGGAGCGGGCGGCCTTCGGGCGCCTGCTCGACTACTGCCTGTCGGTCACGGAGACGGCCTGCCGCACCCTGTACCCGGGACGGGCCCGGATCGGTGAGGGCTCCGCCGCGGCGGTGTTCCAGCTGCCCAGGATCGCGGACGCGGCCGAGGCGGAGGCGCTGTTCGACCGTGAGCACGTCATGCTGCTGGCCGCCGTGGAGCGGGCGGAGCGGGAGGGCTTCCACCACCACGCCGTCCACCTGGCCCGCAACCTGGTCTTCCACCTCAACTCACGCAGCCATCTGGAGGAGTATCTGCGGGCCGCCGGTGTCGCGGTCTGCGCCGCCCGCAGGCTGGGGGAGCCGCGCACCCTGGGGCTGAGCCTGACGAACCTGTCGGCCGTGCTGTGGAAGCTCGGCCGGTTCCGCGAGGGCATCGAGGCCGCCACCGAGGCCCTGGACGTCACCCGGCGCCTCGGCGACCGCGGCGGTGAGTCCATGTGCCTGGACCAGCTGGGGCTGCTGCACAGCTGTCTCGGCCACCTTGGCGAGGCCCGGCGCTATCTGGAGGGGGCCGTCGCCCTGCACGAGGACCTGCCCGACAGCCGCCAGCGGGCCTACGCCTGGTGCAACCTCAGCACGGTGTACACCTGGCTCGGGCGGTACGAGGAAGCGGCGGCGGCGGCCGAGCGCGCGGCACTGCTGTGCCAGGGCTCCGAGGCCCGCGGCGAGGAGATCATCGCCCTGACCGACCTGGCGGCGGCCCGGCTCGGCATGGAACAGCCCGCCGCGGCCCTGATCCCCCTGGAGCGTGCGCTGGAGCTGGGCGACGAGTCCCGTATGCCGGAGAACCTCGCCCTGACCCTCGCGCTGGCCGCCGAGGCCAGTGAGCGGGCCGGGGCGGGGGAGCGGGCGACGCGGTACGCGGCCGAGTCCCTGCGGATGATCCAGTCCAAGGGCACCGCGACCCGCAACGCCACCGTGGAGAACATCCTCGGCGCCTTCCACTGCCGGCGCGGCGACTACGCGATGGCGCTGGCCCTGCACACCAGCGCGCACGGGCACGCGGTCGCCATCGAATACCGCATGGAGATCGCCCGCGCTCTGGACGGCATGGCGGAGACCCTGGAGGGCATGGGCGACTTCCGGCAGTCCGGAGTCCACCGCCAGCAGGCGTACGAGCTCTTCAGGGGAATGGGAGTCCCCCTCAACCCGTCCCTGACGGTCTGAACCGCTCCGAGTCCACTCCGAATCCGCTCAGAATCCGTTCCGAACTCGCTCCAAATCCAATCCCACTGCGCTCCCACTTGCTCCGATCCACCCCCACTCGATCCGCTCCCACCGGTCAGGGGGTGTGGACCGCGGGGCCGGTCCCGTTGGCCAGTACCCGCTGGTCGGACGGGTGATGGCCCGAGCGGCCCGCGTGGGCCGGGTGTTCCGGCGTGACGGCCCCGGCCCCCACGGCGACCACGACTGCGACGGTTCCGACCACCGCGGCGAGCTCGCTGAACATTTCCATTCCACCTTTGTCCTGTGGACTGTCGTCCCTGTTGGCTTCCGACAGTGGAAATGCTCCTCGCGCCCGTTCCCGATCGATTCCCGGACGAATCCCGGTATGCCGGTCACTATGTCCGTCGCTATGCCCGTCACCATGCCCGTCACTGGTGGGAGCCCTTGGCCTGATGACGGGAGGTCTCCTCCCGTACCCTGCGCCACCGTGACCGGGTCTGCTCGACCACGTTGTCCCACTGCCGGCGGATCTCGCGGTCGGACGGGCGGCGGCCCGCACGGATCAGGCCGAGTTCGTCCCGCACTTCCCGTCCCAGCGCCGCCGACGCGACCAGGGCGAGCATGACCGCGAAGAGGGCGGAGATCATCGCGAAGACCGCGCCGACCACCCCGTAGCGTGCCGCGGAGGAGTTGAACAGACGCGGCATGTAGAAGGTCGCGCCCACCGAGTAGGCCGCCGTCAGCACGGCGCCGGTGACGCCGAAGGGCAGCAGGTCCAGCCATCCGATCCGCTTCGCCGACAGGAGCCGGCCGCTCCAGACGAGGAAGGCCGCGGTCACCGGCGCCTCGCACACCACGGCGACCAGGCCCAGCACGTACCCGCCGAGCAGCGCGGAGAGCAGCCCCATGACCGCGGTGTAGCAACCGAGGGCGAGGATCCACCACAGGCCGTTGCGGGTGTTGCGCACGCTGAGCGGCTTGAGCTCCCACGCCTGCTCGAAGAGCCGCTGCGCGGCGCGGGCGAAACTCAGCGCGGAGATCATCAGGAACACGACGCCGAAGACCCCGAAGCTCGTGCTGGGCCCCTCCGTGGAGGAGAACAGCGAGGTCACCGCGGCGGCGCCCGCTCCGGTGAGGCCGTAGCGTCCGATGATCCGCTCCGCGGCGTCGTAGTGCTCGAAGAGCGTGCCGAGGAGGATGGACAACGGGACCAATGCCGTCAGCGCGCTGGACGCCAGGGCCATCGAGCGGTCGAACCCCAGAATCTTCTGAAACCGGTTGACGACCCGCAACGCGAACGCAGGCCGCAGCCAGAACGTCAACGTCCTGACCAGCCGCTCCCGATTGATCTCCGTCGCCCCGCCTCCCGCAAACCGGCACATTTCCGAGCAAGGCGAGCTTAACGGACGTCCACTGGACCGGTGCGGGGTGACACGACCAGTGCTCTGCCGACCGCACGACCAGCCGACGCCCCGCAGCCCCACGCGGTCAGACCGGGGCACCAACCGCCCTGGCTCCCACGCCCGTTCCAGGCCCGGGCGCTGTCCTGCCCGCCGGGGTCAGTCGCAGGGGCAGGGAACGCAGGCCGTTGACCACGATGGAGTCCAGGTACTCGGGTTCGCCGTCGAGGGTGATGTCGCCGACCTGGGCGAGGAACTCGCGCAGTACGGCCCGGATCTCCAGCCGCGCCAGCTGGGTGCCCACGCAGTAGTGCGGGCCGGCGCCCAGGGCGAGGTGCCGGTTGGGGCTGCGGCGGATGTCGAAGACGTCGGGGTCGGTTAAGTGCGCCGCGTCGCGGTTGGCCGACGTCAGCCAGCACACCACCAGTTCGCCCCGCCGGATCCGCTGCCCGCCCAGCTCCACGTCCCGGGTGGCCCGGCGCATGATGTGCGTGGCGCTCGAGGTCCACCGCAGGATCTCGTCGATCGCGGTGTTCACCACCTTGTCGAAGTCCGCGCGCAGCAAAACCAGTTGGTCCGGCCGCTCGAGCAGCGCCAGCATTCCCCCGGACATCGCCAGCCGTACGTTCTCCGTCCCGCCGACCAGCAGGTTGTCGCAGTTGAGGACGACCTCGTCGAGCGGCAGCGGCTCACCCTCGTACGTCAGCGTGGCCAGCACGCTCACCAGGTCCTCGCCCGGTGCGGCGCGGCGCCGCTCCACCAGGTCGGCGAAGTAGTCGAGGATCTGCAGGTGCGCGATGCTGCGCTCCTCGGCCGTACCGGCGCAGAACGCCTCCGTCGACCACTCCACGATCGACGGCCGGTCCTCGTCGGGGATGCCCAGGAACGAGCAGACCACCTCGACGGGCAGCTTCGCGGCGACGTCGCCGACGAAGTCGATCCGCCCGGCCTCGACGGCCGAACGGACGGCCGAGTACGCCGCGGAGTCCAGGAAGTCCGACAGCCGCCGCAGGTTCCTGGGCGCGAACCACCCCGCGACGGCGCCGCGCAGCGCCTGGTGACGTGGGGCGTCGGACAGCGCCAGGGTGCGGTTGCTGCCGGGGTCCTCGCCGTGGGCCAGCGGGCGCAGCAGGATGCCGGAGGAGGAGCTGAACGTCCCCGCGTCCCGCAGGACCTGCTTCACCTCGTCGTACCGGGTCAGCGACCAGAAGGCGGGGAAGACGCCGGGCCGGTGCCGCGCCACGGGTGCGTTCTCCCGCATCCAGCGCCACAGCGCGAACGGGTTGCCGTGCCGGTAGGTCTCGCCGTCGACGAGCCGTCCGATGCCGTCGATTCCGGTGCTGTCGTTGCTGTCGTTCTCCTTGCTGTTCGCGGTGTTCTCGATGGTCTCTGTGTCGTGGATGGTTTCGTGGACGGTGTCGGTCACGATGCCTTCTCCCAGGGGGTGCGGCCGGCGGCCGGGTCCGGATGCGTGCACCGCGCGAGCTCGGCGGCGATCAGCCCCGTGGGCGGATCCTCACGCAGGTAGAAGTGCCCGCCCGGCGTCACCACCGGCAGGAACGGGCCGTCCGTGTGCCGGTGCCACTGACGGAACCGGGAGCGGATCTCCGGGATGTCGTCCTCACCGGCCACGGCCACCAGCCGTGCGCCGATCCGCTTGCCGACGTGCTCCCGGTACTGGGCGACGAGCCGCAGGTCGTCCTTGACGTACTCGAGGATCAGCTCGAGCAGCTCCTCGTCCTGCCGGATCTGCGGGCTCACCGGCTCGTAGCGCTCGAGGTAGCGCAGTACGTCCGCGGAGTCCTCGTAGGGGACCGGCGGCCGCAGCGCCGGCGCCGCGGCGGAGGAGACGACCAGCGTGGGCACGTCGGCTCCGGCGGCGCGCAGGCAGTCGGCGACCTCGAAGGCGACGTACGCGCCCATGCTGTGCCCGAACAGCACGGAGTACCGCTCGCGGCGCGCGAGGATCTCCTCGGCCACGGTCTCGGCGAGTTCGCGCAGACCGGCCACCGGTTCGTCCAGGATGCGGTCCTCACGTCCCGGATACTGAACGGCGTGCACCCGGGCCGCGGGCAGCAGCGACTGCCAGGGCCGGAAGAACGACGCGCAGCCGCCGGCGTGCGGGAAGCACAGCACGGCCGGACGTACGTCGTCGGCGCGGTCCTGCGAACTCCCGTGTGCGGCGCGGAGGTTGAAGTCCCTGATGGCGGTGGCCGGTGCCACCGAGGGCCCCCTCACGACCGTGCCAGCAGGTCGACCTGCTGGGGGATCGTGCCGCAGCGGTAGACCTGCTTGACCCCGACGGGCCGCCCGGCGATCTTCCCGAGGGCACGGGAAAGCCTGAGCACGGTCAGGGAGTTGCCGCCGAGGTCGAAGAAGGTGCCGGTCTCGCTCTCCCGCACCGGGACGCCCAGGACCTGCTCCCACGCCTGCGCGACCTGATGGGCGAGGGCACCGGCCGGGGCGGCCCCAGCCGTCGCTCCCGCCCCCACAGCCGTATCCGTGGCCGTATCCATGGCCGTATCCGTATCCGTGGCCACCGCCGTGGTCCCGCCGTCCGCGCCGCGCACCGACGCCAGCAGCGCCCCCCGGTCGATCTTGTCGTGCGCGGAGCGGGGCAGGTGGTCGGTGAACAGGATGCGGTCGGGCACGACCGCGCCGCCGAGCGTCTCGGTCACGAACCGGCGCACCGCGTCCGCGTCGACCTGTGCGCCCTCCTCCCTGACGGCGAACGCGTAGCAGGTCGACGTCGCCGAGTCGTAGACGACGGCGGCCGACTGGACGCCGGGGTGGGCCGCCAGCGCCTCCTCGATCGTCTCCAGGTGCACCCGCACTCCGCGGATCTTGACTTCGTTGTCGAGCCGTCCCACGAACTCCAGCTCGCCCCGCTCCGACCAGCGTCCGAGGTCACCGGTCAGATAGACGCGCACCGTCCGCCCGTCCCCGGCCCGCTCCGCATCCGTTGCCGCCTTCGATGCCGCCTCCGGCTCCGGCACCCCCTCCGACTCCGGCCCCGCCGCCTGCCCCGGCCCCGGCACCGGCACCTCGACGAACCTGGCCCTCGTCTCCCGCTCGTTGCCGACGTACCCCCGGGTCACGCTGCGCCCGGAGACGGCGATCTGGCCGACCGTGCCCCGCGGGACCTCCCGCAACCGGTCGTCCAGGAGATGGATGGCCGTCCCCGGGACCGGCCGGCCGATACCGGGCTCGCCCGGCTTGTCGTAGACGCGGTAGGTGGACCAGACGGTGCACTCGGTCGGCCCGTACTCGTTGCCGAGGCTGACCGCGGGCAGCAGCGCGAAGTGCTGGTCGATGACGCTCCGGGACAGCGCCTCGCCGGCGCAGATCACCAGCCGCAGCGAGGCCAGGTCCCGGGCCAGGCGCTCGTCCTCCCGCACGGTGTGCAGGAGTTCGGCGTAGAAGCTCGGCACCGTCAGGGTGTGCGTCACCCCGTGCCGGGCGACGAGCCCGACGAGCGCCTCGGGGGCGCGCCGCTCCTCCTCCCCGGCCACCACCAGCGTGCCGCCGGCCGCGAGGGTGCCCCAGACGCCGGCCACCGACGAGTCGAAGTGGAACGGCGACAGCAGCAGGAAGACGGGGGCGCCGAACCCCTCGTACACGGCGAGCCGCGCGGCGTTGGAGACGGCCAGGTTCTCCTGCGAGACGGACACGCCCTTGGGCCTGCCGCTGGTGCCCGAGGTGTACAGCACGTACGCCTCGTCCCGCGGCACGGGCACGCTGCCCGGCACGCCCGGCACCACGCGGGCGCCGTCGGGGTACGTCAGGTGGTTCCCGGTCAGCGGGTCGAGCACCACCGAGACCCCCGCGGAGGACCTGATGTGACGGGCCGTCTCCTGCGGCGCGGCGGGGTCGAGGAACACGAAGGACCGGCCGGACAGCCACACACCCAGCGCCAGGGCGACCGTGGAGGCCGTCCGGTGCGAGAGGATCCCGATCCGGCGGGAGGCCCCGTGCGGGCCGTAGGGCCCGTCCGCGCCCACCGCGCGGGCCAACGACGCCGCCGCCGTGGCCAGTTCGCCGTAGGAGAGCGTGTCGTCGCCGCAGATCACGGCGGGACGGTCCGGGTGCCGTCCCGCCCGCTCCATGACGGCGTCGCACACGCGCGCGCCGGGGTGGGGCGGATGGAGCTCGTCGGACGCGGACGTCGTTCCGCGAGGCTGAAGTCTCGTCATGCTCGTCATGGGGGGAATCCACCGCAGGCCCTTCCGGAAAACCTCCCGGCCCGCTCCGGGAACGGATCGGGAATGCCCCGGTACCGCCCCGCCCTACGGTGCGGCTGTTCGATGACCGGCTGCGCCAACAGGGGAAAGGGACGCGGTGTACACCTCATTCGCCGAAAAACTCTCGGAACCGGATCTCATAGACCTGGGCAACAACATCTACGTGGTCCGCTTCGAGGTCATGAAGGTCACCTCGGTCCGGGCCGCGGTCAAGGACCTCCTCGACCGCGGAGTGATCCGCCGGGGGCAGACCCTGGTCGACAGTTCCAGCGGCATCTACGGCCACGCGCTCGCGCTGGTCTGCCGCGAACTGGGCCTGAAGTGCCACATCTTCGCCTCCGTGGCCGTCGACGCGGCCATCCGCACCCAGCTGAAGTACCTCGGCGCGACCTACACCCAGGTCCCGCCCTCCGGTGACGACGGCCTCCAGCACGACCAGGAGACCCGGGTCCGGCTCGTCCACGCCTATCTGAAGGACAACCCGGACGCGTACTGGATGCAGCAGTACCACGACGACGTGCACTACATCGGCTACGAGAGCGTCGCCAACACCGTGGTCAAGGAGCTCGGCTCCCGCGACCTCACCCTGGTCGGCGGGGTCGGCACGGGCGCCTCCACCAGCGCCATGGCCCGCTATCTGCGGCAGGCCGGCTGCGACGCCCGGGTGGCCGGCATCCAGCCCTTCGGCAGCCGCTCCTTCGGCTCGGAGTCCATCCCGCTGGACGGGTTCATCATCGCCGGCATCGGCAGCGGCATCCGGTTCGGCAACATCGACTACCGCGCCTACGACGACGTCCACTGGATCAACTTCGACGTCTCCGCCGCCGGCTGCCGTCGGCTGCTGTCCACCACGGGCGTGTTCGCGGGCCTTTCGGCGGGCGCGGGCTGGCAGGTGGCCAACCACATCCGCGCGAACGAACCCGACGGCGGCCCCGTCGTGTTCCTGGCCGCCGACCCCGGACACCGCTACGTCGACCGGGTCTTCCCGCCCGACGGCCCGATCGAGGACGACCCCGACTACCGCCCGGTGATCATCACCGACCTCGCCGACATGACCGGCCCCTGGTGCGCCATGAACTGGGCCCGCCGGCCGTACGAGGTGCACGACGACCTGCCGGTCCACCCGCTGGCGTCCTGACCCCCGTGTCCCGACCCCGTGTCCCGACCGCTGTGTCCTGACCACCGTGTCCCGACCGCTGTGTCCTGACCACCGTGTCCTGACCCTGTGTCCGAACGACCGGGACCCGGGACGACCGGGACCCGAAACGAGGCCAACCCCATGACCAATGTCGCCGTCATCAACTACGGCCCCAAGAGCGACTACGCCGCCATGCTGCCGGAACTGGCCGACACCCTCCATGTGTTCAGCCACCACGAGCTCACCGGCACCGAGCGCTTCGCGCACTACGAGTACGTGCCCGACTGCGAGTTCGTCCCCTACGCGGAACTGCGGATCAGGCGGCTCGCCGAGGACAAGCCGTTCACCCACCTCATCACCGACAACGAGTACGACCTCGAGCGGGCCGCACGCATCCGCGAGGACCTCAAGATCCCCGGGCAGTCCGCGGCCAGCGCGCTGTCCTTCCGGGACAAGGCCGTGATGAAGGAGGTCGCCGGCCGCACGGTGCCCACGGCCCGGTTCGCCCGGCTGGAGACCATCGTCGACCTGACCGACTTCATCGCCGCCAACGGCTACCCGGTCGTGGTCAAGCCGGTCAAGCAGGGCGGCTCCCGCGACATCTCGGTGCTGTGCGGCGAGGAGGACCTGCTGGAGTTCAGCCGCCGGCACTGGCGCGAGGACCTCATGGCCGAGGAGTTCGTCGAGGGCCCGATGTACCACGTGGACGCGGTGCTGGCCCCCGGCTACCGGTTCGTGGCCTCCTCCCGCTACGTCCGCAGCTGCCTCGGCGTCTTCTCCGGGCAGAACAACGGCTCCATCCAGCTGCGCCCCGAGGACCCCTTCGCGCGTCGCCTGGAGGACTTCCTCGACCGTGTCCTGGACGCCTTCGACACCCCCGAGGTCGGCGCCTACCACCTGGAGGTGTTCCACACCCCCGGCGACGAGCTGGTGCTGTGCGAGATCGCCTCCCGCGTCGGCGGCGACCGCATCCCGTTCCTCACCCGGCTCACCTACGGCGTGGACCTGCACGCCAGTTGGCTGCGCCAGTCCTGCGGACTGCCCGTCGAGGCGCCGCCGGCCGCCCCGCCCGCCCAGGTGCACGGCTCCCTGTCGATCCTTCCGCAGGGCCGCCCGGTGCGCGCCCCGGGCCGGCCCCCCTTCCCGTGGGTGCGGCACTACGAGGTCAACGACAGGCTGGCCCCGGACGCCGTGGCGCAGAACAGCACCTCGTACCTGTGCTTCGTCGTCGTCGGCGGCCGCGACGCGGCCGAGGTCGAGCAGCGGCTGCTCCAGGCGGAGACCTGGCTCATGGACCACCTGGACCCCCTGGACCGCCTGGACCACTTGGAAGAAGCACCCACGTCATGAGGACCTGGCGCCGGACGTCGCCGGACGGGCGCGCACTGCTGCTGGCGGTGCTGCTCACCGGTCTGACGACGTTCATGTTCCTGCCGCTGCTGGCCATCCACTTCACCGCCGAGGGCCTGCCCGCCGGGCGGGTGGGCTTCCTGGTGGGCCTGCTCGCCTTCTGCAGCCAGGGCTTCTCCCTGGTGTGCGGGCTGATCGTGGACCGGATGGGCAGCCGTGCGGTGCTCGCCTCCGGCTTCGGCCTGCGCGTCGCCGGCTACCTGCTGCTCGCGCTGGGCGACGGCGGCCGGACCGTGCCGCTCGTCGCCGGAATCGCGGCCATCGGCGTCGGCGGCTCCCTGCTGGGCCTGACCATCAAGACCCTGCTGGTGCGGGAGGACAGCGTGGAGCCGCGCGAGATGCTCGCGCTGCGCTCGACCTTCGTCAACGTCGGCGTGGTCGCCGGACCGGCCCTCGGCGCGGCGGTCTACCCCCTCGGCTTCACCTACATCCTCGCCGCCTGCGTGCTCTCCCACCTGCTGCTCGGGCTGCGCCTCACCGCCCGCCGCGCGGCGAAGACCCTCCCCGGACCGGAGACCGCGGCCCCGGCCACCGGGACCCCCACGGCCACCACGACCGCGACGGTCGCCACGGCCGCCGCCCCCGGCACGACCACCCCGGCCACCGGGACGGCCCCGGCCACCGGGACCACCACGGCCGCCGTGCCCGTGCCCGCCCCCACCGCAACCGCAACCGCAACCGCCCCAGAGGACCCCAACGCCCCGCCGTCCGCCCCCGCCCCGCACTGGGCGCGCTGGCAGTGGGTGCCGCTGTGCCTGCTCGGCATCGCCTTCTGGGCGATCTACAGCCAGCTCAACGTGCTGATGCCCATCACCGCCAAGGAACTCACCGGCAGCGCCGGTGCCGGCTCGGTGGTCTTCACCCTCAACGGCCTGCTGTGCGTACTGCTGCAGTACACGCTGCTGCACCACGTGTTCGGCAGGGCCACCACCCGCACCCTGCTCGCCGTCGGCTTCGTCGCCTTCGCCTGCGCCTACGCGGTGTTCATCCCGCTGGCCGGCTGGTCCGCCCTGCTCGCCTTCGTCCTGCCGGTCACCGTCGCCGAGATGCTGATCGCCCCCAGCCTGGACGAGCAGGCCGTCAAGGTCACCTCCGTCCGCCGCACCGGACTGGCCCTGGGCACGATGAGCGCCGCCGGGGCCGTCGGCAGCCTCCTCGGCTCCAGCCTGGGCGGCCACCTCCTGCAGACGCTGCACGGCGGCACGGGCCTGTGGCTGGTGCTCGTCGTGTTCTCCCTCGTCGCCGCAGCCACCTGTCTCCTCCTACCGAAGGTGCACACGCAGCATGCCTGACACCCAGCCCACAGCCGTCCTGCTCAACCCCCGCGACCTGGTCGTCACCGCCGCCCAGAAACTCGGCCTGGCCATGATCGTCGTCGGCGACCCGAAGGCGCCGCTGCCCGCCGACACCCCCCGGCAGTCGATCCTGCGCAGCCCGTGGATGAGCGACCTCGACCGGCTCGTCGAGCAGTTGCGCGCCCTCGACCTGCCCGCCCCCGTCAGCTGCTTCGGCTTCGGCGAACTGGGCTCCACGGCGGCCGCGATCGTCAACGACCGCCTGGGCTGGCCCGGCAACCCGCCCGGGGCACTGGCCGCCTTCAAGGACAAGGCCAGGCTGCGGGCCGAGGTCGGCAAGCGCGCCGGCACCCCCGTCGCCCACGTCACCTGCGCGGCCAAGGAGGAGCTGCGCCCCGCCATCGAGCGGATCGGCTACCCCTGCGTGGTCAAGCCGGTGGACGGCACCGGAAGCTCGGGCGTGCGCTACCTGGCCGGCCCGGAGGAGACTGAGCACTACCTCGCCGCCCTGGACTTCACCACCCCGCACCTCGTCGAGGAGTTCCTGTCCGGCGCCGAGTACAGCGTGGAGGCGGTCAGCACCCCGCAGGGGCACCGCATCCTGGCGATCACGGAGAAGACCACCACCGGCGCACCGCACTTCGTCGAGACCGGGCACACGCTCCCGGTCCGGCTGGACCCGGCGGACGAGGCCGCGATCCACGCACTGGTCACCGGAACGCTGGACGCGGTCGGCTACCGCTACGGCCCCTCGCACACCGAGGTCATGCTCACCAAGGACGGCCCCCGCCTCATCGAGTCGCACGGCCGCCCCGGCGGCGACCGGATCAGCGACCTGCTGTTCCTCGCCCTCGGCGAGGACGTGTTCGCGCAGACGATGACCGCCGTCCTCGGCCTCGAGGAGCCCCCGCCCGCCACCCAGCAGCGGCTGGCCGGCATCCGCTTCGTCACTTTCGACCGCACGGTCCCCATGCCGGGCATCAGCACCGAACTCGTCGCCTCGCTGCCGGGCGTCGCCGAGGCGGCCATCACCGTCGAGGCCGGCCGCAGGCCGCCGGAGGTCCGCCAGTCCGGCGACCGGCACGGCTTCGTCGTCGCCACCGGCGCCACCCGCGACGAGCTCGAGACCAACCTCGCCCGCGCGGTGCGCACCCTCACCGCCACGGCCTGAGCGCACGCCTCCCGCCGGCACCCCCACAGCCGGCACCCGGACCACACCGCACCACCCGGACCCCCACACCCCAGCCACCCAGCCACCACTCGCCAACCAGAACCGATAGGTGCCCCAACGTGCCGTACAAGATCCTCGTCCTCGTCTCCGAGGCGTCCAAGTTCGAGCTCGACAACCACTCGATCATCCCCAGCGCCCTCTACCGCGAGGGCCACGAGGTGCACATCGGCGACATCGACACCCTCGCCGTGCACGACTCCGTCGTCGTCTGCGACCGCATGAAGGTCACCGACGAGTTCACCTCCGGCGGCGACTTCCCGGCCCTGAGCCAACCCACCGCCAGCGCCGAGGAGTTCGACCTGGTGTGGGTGCTCGCCGGCACCCACCCCGAGGCCGGCAACGACTCCTTCCAGCTGCTGTGGCTGCTCAACCAGCGGGTGCCGTTCGTCAACGACGCCGCCGCGCTGTTCTTCCTCAACACCAAGACCAACCTGGTCGCCCTCGTGCCCGGCGAGCACCTGCCGACGTCGTACGTCACCAACGACTTCGACTTCCTGAACAACCTGGTCCAGTCGGACCCCGGCCGCTCCTGGGTCGTCAAGCCCACCAACGACGGCTGCGGGGCCGACGTCTTCGTGGTGAACGCCCACGACCGCAACCGCTCGGCCCTGCTGGGCTCGGCCACCGGCAACGCGGCCTCCCGCTACGGCCGCTACGGCCGCGACATCATCGGCATGGCCAAGCGGCACACCGCCGTCCAGGAGTACATCCCCAACGTCCGCGACAACGAGAAGCGGGTGATCATCGCCGGCGCCGAGCCGGTCTCCGGCTTCCTCCGCTTCCACCCCGAGCACGACAACCGCTCCAACGCCACCCTCGGCGCCCGCTTCGAGAAGCTCGAACTGACCGCCGAGGAGGACCGGTTCGTGCGCGCCCTGGGCAAGCGGCTGATGGACCACGGCATCTTCTACTCCGGCATCGACCTGGCGTACCCGTACGTCATCGAGGTCAACATGGTCAATCCCGGCGGCCTGAGCTACCACCAGCTCGCCACCGGCGAGGACCGCTCCTCCGAGGCCGTCAACACGGTGCTGGCGGCCCTGCGCACCGCCGGGAAGCTGTCGTGAACACCTGGCCGTGGCTGGACGCCCGGGCCGTGGCCGCCTGGGAGGACTTCGGGGCCGGCGAGGAGGCCGGCCCCGACCGGGAACGGTTCGACAAGGCCCTCCAGCGGCCCGACTGGAAGACCGCCTACCCGCCCCCCGTGTTCACCGCCGAGGCGGCCGCCGAGACCGCCACCGCCGGGCTGCGGCTGGCCGAGCTGATCTCCGGCTTCCCGCGCCGCGTCTTCGGCGACGACCTCGAGGCGTGGACCGGCTACCTGGGCGTGCCCGCCGAGGACGCCGCCCTGATGACCCACGCGCTGCGCCGGCCCCGGCTGCGGCGGGTGGCCACCGCCTTCATGCGCCCGGACCTGGTCCTCACCCCCGACGGCCTGAAGCTGGTCGAGCTGAACGTCGCCACCTCCCTGGGCGGCCTGAGCACCCTGGCCCCGTACACCTCCGCCGCCCGCGCCTCGGCCTACGCCGCGCACCTCGCCGAACGCGGACTGCACATCGACGCCCCGGACACCGCGGCGATCTGGCTCGAGGTCTTCGCCGGCCTCACCCGGGCCCGGGGAGAGGGACCGCTGCGCGTCTTCGAGGCCACCGCCGACCCGGCGGACCTCGACGGCGGCCGCCGCTTCTTCGTCGACATGCTGCGCTCCGCGGGCCACGAGGTCTCCTGCGGCCTCGTCACCGACCTCCGCCTCAGCGACACCGGCGTCACCCACGACGGCGAACGGGTCGACGCCGTCTTCACCGCCTACACCTGGCACGAGACCAAGCGGTTCGTCCCGCCCGGACTCACCCGCCGGCTCATGGACCTGGACACCGCCGGACTGGTCGACTTCATCGGCTCCCCGGCCGCCGCCCTCCACGACAACAAGGGCAACCTGGCACTCCTGCACGACCCCGAGCACGCCGCCCTGCTCACCGCGGACGAACGCGCCCTGGTCGCCCGCTACGTGCCGGACACCTTCCGGCTGCGCCCCGACACCCTCGACCGCGCGCTCACCCACCGCGAACTGCTGGTCTGCAAGCCCGCCTCCGCCTACGGCGGCAAGAACCTCGCGTTCGGCTCCGCCCACGGCGACCAGGAGTGGGGCGCCCTCCTGCGGGACCTCCTGGCCGACCCCGAGGAACGCTACGTCCTCCAGCTGTGCCGGCCCCCCGCCACCGTCCGCGTCCCCACGGCACACCCGGGCACCGAGCGCGAAGTGGTCCTGGCGCCCCTGATCTTCGGCGGCTCCTACGCCGGAGTGTTCGTACGCCAGGCCCCGCCCCGCCCGCATTCCACGATCAACGCCTCCAGCGGCGCGGAGGTGGCCGCCCTCCTGACCGTCCGAAACCAGCGGAACAGCTGACCCCGAAGGAATCCCCACCATGCTGCGCATCGCCGTCCCCAACAAGGGCTCGCTGTCCGCACCGACCATGGAGATGCTCCGCGAGGCCGGCTACCGGCAGCGCGACGACAGCAAGCAGCTCGCCCTGACCGACCCCGCCAACGAGGTGGAGTTCTTCTACCTGCGCCCCCGCGACATCGCCGTCTACGTCTCCGCCGGCCGCCTCGACCTCGGCATCACCGGCCGCGACCTGCTCGTCGACTCGGCCGCCGCGGCCGAGGAGACCCTGCCGCTCGGCTTCGCCCGCTCCACCTTCCGCTTCGCCGCGAAGCCCGGCACGGCCGAGCGGGTCGAGGACTTCGACGGCATGACGATCGCCACCTCCTACGAGGGCATCGTCGCCAAACACCTGGCCCAGGCCGGGGTCTGCGCCTCCGTCGTCCACCTCGACGGCGCCGTCGAGAACGCCATCCAGCTCGGCGTCGCCCAGATCGTGGCCGACGTGGTGGAAACCGGCGCCAGCCTGCGCAACGTGGGGCTGGAGGTCGTCGGCGAGCCCATCATGAGCTCGGAGGCCATCGTCGTACGCCGCGCAGGCACGAGCATCTCCGAGGAGCACGCCCCGGCGGCGCAGCGCTTCCTGCGCCGGCTCAAGGGCGTCCTGGTGGCCCGCTCCTACGTGATGATGGACTACCACTGCCCGGCCGGGCGCCTCAACGAGGCGATCGCCCTCACCCCGGGCCTGGAATCCCCGACGATCACCCCACTGCGCACCGGCGACCACGTCGCCGTCCGCGCCATGGTCCCCACCAAGGACGCCCAGCGCATCATGGACGCCCTCTACGCGCTCGGCGCCCGGGCCATCCTCACCACCTCGATCCACGCCTGCCGCCTCTGACGCGCCGTGGGAGGGCGCCGCGCAGAAATCTCCTGCCGGTGCCGCCCGGTGCCCCGGCGCGGGTCACGGCACCCCCGGCAGCCGGGAACGGTGCCCAGTGGGGGGAGCGCGGGCCGACCGGGGTTCTGGGAGGTGGCTGGGCAGCGTGGTACCAGGGGCCTTCGCCGGCCCCTGGACCCCGCTGCCCCCACCACTTCCCGGCGCGAACCCGTTTCGTCGTGGCACCGGCCGTGCGCGCCGGGAAGCGGTGGGGTTCGGGTGCGGCGGGAGCCCCACCGCGGCGCACGACCCCGGGGCACCGCACCGCCGTACGTCCACCGCGCCCCGGAACGGGGTGCGGCGGTGGCGGCCGGGGTCGTCGGGGGGTGCGCAGGCGTGGAGGTGCGGCATGCGTGGGTGCGTGCGTGCTGCGGCGGGTGCTTCCGGCGTGGTCCGGGTGCGTGGTCCGGGTGCCGATCGGGGCGGAGCCCACTCCCGCCCCGTGGGGCGGCTGTTCCACGGCCTGTCACCTATATAAGAGAGCGCAACGCCCAGATCCCCGCTGACCTGCACAAACGACTCCGACCACCACGATCGTAGGAACTGGCAGGCAGTTCCTAGGATCTGGCACCACGACCGAGGGATCTGGGTACCACGATCCTGCGATCGTGGTACCCAGATCCTGCGACAGCACCAGATTGACGTGACGTACATGTCTCGGGCCCGGAAAAGCGGGTGCGGGAGCGGGGGAGAGGGGTGAGCGAGAAGGCAGGCGACACGGCCCGCAGGCGGGGTTGATTGACTTGGTGCTCATGTACGTTGAGTTCATCGTGTCGGCCTCGCAGCCGTCCTCGTGAACCGCGCACCCCCCTGTCCGGAGGGCCCCGTTGGGAGCAGTACGCAGGCTGGTCGACGCCGATACCGGCGAGCCGATCCCCCAAGCGCCGTACGCCTTCGCCGGCCGCCACACCCAGGTCGACAAGGCGAGGGTCGAGGCGATCACCGAATCCAAGGCGTTCACGCCCAGTCAGAAGTTCCTGGTTCTATGGTGGATCGGTGTGTCCCCCGAAGGCATGGAGCCGCTGCGCGCCACCGGCGCCGACATCGCCCAGAGAGTCGGGATGTCCGCCGACGCCGTCGGAAAGATCAACCGGAAGCTCGCCAAGCACCGCATCCTGGTCGTGCGAGGGCGCATCGGCAACTACAAGCTCTACCGGATCAGCCCATACATCGCTTTCCATGGAACGGGAATCGAGCAACGGGAAGCGGTGAGGACGTGCAATCCGCCGGAGATCCCCGGATTCGACGAGAACGCCCCTGCGCGGTGGGAGGCCCAGTGATCAGCAGCGACGACAAGCAGAAGAACCTCCAGCTGCTCGAGAAGACGGCCGGCATGTCCGCCAACCAGCGTCTCGTGGTCATGCTGTACGCCCTGCATCCGACGGACCGGTCCGGAGCCGTGCTCGAGACGGCCGCCAATCTGGCCAAGCTCGTGGGCATGGCCCCGCCGGTGTTCTCCCGCACCCGCAAGCAGGTCATCGAGGCCGGCTGGCTGGAGGAGACCGAGCGGATCGGCCACATCAAGTACTACCGGCTCGATCCCAAGCGCCTGGGGCAGAACGTCGTCGTCCCGCTGCGCCACGCGACCTGACGTCGACCTGACGTCCCGGCGAGCGCACCTCATTGACGTCACGTACATGAGGTGCGCCCCCCAGGACGCCTTCCTTGACCTGTGGGCAAGGGACACGGCACGGGCGCGCTGCCGCCGGCCGGTCCGCCGCCGTACCCGCCGGCGCACCCGCCGGCCGGGGCAGCCGTCGTACCCGTCGGCCGGTCCCGCCGCCGTACCCGCCGGGCGGATCAGCCGCGCAGCAGCATCCGCGGCGCGCGCCGGACGAGCCAGGCCCCGGCCGCGCCGACGAGTGCGCCCGCGACGACATCGCTGGGGTAGTGGGCGCCGCTCTGCACCCGCTCCACCGCGATCGCGGCGGCGGGCAGCGCGCACAGGGCGCCGGCCGCCGGCCAGACGGGAGCGACCCCGGCGGTGAAGGCGACCGCGGCGGCGGTGTGACCCGAGGGGAAGGAGGAGGAGTCGGGCCGGTCGTGGACCTCGTCGTGCGGGATCCACTCCTCGGGCGGCCGGTCGCGGTCGGCGAGCTGCTTGCACAGCCCGTTGGCGACCAGTTGCCCGACCGCCATGGCGGCCAGGCCCGCGGCGGCCGCCGTCCGGCCGCGCCACCCGCCCGCGGCGGCCATCACCACGGCGGCGCCCCACCACAGCTTCGTACTCTCGGCGGTCTCCTCGACCGCCGACAACAGCTTCCCGGCCCTCCGGGGAATGCGCGACGCCGCCTGCCGGGTCAGCACCCGGTCGGCGTCCCGCAGCACCTTGGTCCACGCCATGACCTGCTGGTAACCCGACGAACGGGCTCCACACCCGGGATCGGCCGGTGCGAGCCGGCCGGTGCCGTCGGGCGATCAGGTCGTACGGCGGACCACGACCACGGCGGGCCGGAGCGCCGGGTCGTGGCGCAGCCGCAGGAAGGTGCCCAGCAGGGCGAGCGCCTGCACCAGCGCGCACACCCCGATCAACTCGTCCAGGTACGGCGGCGGGACGAGCGCGAGCAGGACGCCCGCGGCGGGGAAGGGCAGCAGCAGGAGCAGGATGCTCAGGGAGAGGGTCGTGCCGAAGGCCGCCGCCGGGATGACCTGCGAGCGCAGGGTGCGCAGGACGACGGTGAGCCCCCCGTCGGCTGCCATGAAGAGGGCCAGCAGGGCCACGTAGCCCGCGTAGGAGGGGACGCTCGGCACGGCGAGGCAGGCGGCGGCCGCGACGGTCGCGCTGATGGCGCCGAGCCCCCACAGGCCGAGCCGGTCGAGGCCGGCCCGGCAGCAGGCGACCGCCACCAGGGTGGCGGCCGCGGCGATCGACCAGAGCGCGCCCGCGGCGGCCGCGGACCGGCCGAAGCGGTGCTCCACCAGGACGGGACTGGCCGACTGCAGCAGCCCGAGCATCAGGTTGGAGCAGGCGAGTCCGGCCACCAGCCGGCGCAGGGACGGCAGGGAGCGCAGGGTCCGCCATCCTTGCCGCAGGCCGCCGCCCGGCGCCGGGCCGAGCCGGCGGGCGGCGCGCAGCGGGGTGGGCGGGGTCTGCAGGGCGAGCGCGGCGGACAGGAAGGACAGCACGCTCAGGCACGCCAGCATGCGCGTCGGGCCGGTGAGCAGCAGGGCGCCGCCCAGGGCCGGGCCGACCAGGGTGGCCGTCTGGTCGATCCCGATCAGCACCGACTGGACCTGGTGGGTCCGCCCGTCCGCGCGGCGGCTGACGATGACGCCGACCGCCTCGTTGGCGATGAAGCTGAACTGTGTCAGCGCCCCGGAGGTGGCCGCCAGCGCCATGACCGTCACGGTCTCGGCCGTGCCCGGCGGCAGGACGACGAGCACGCAGCCGGCGCCCGCCACCAGCAGGGCGCGGGCGAGCGAGGCGAGGAAGCACACGATCGCCGCGCCGCTGCGGTCCACCAGCGCGCCGGCGACGGCGAAGGCCGCCACCCGGGGCGCCCATTCCAGGGCGAAGGCCAGCCCGGTCAGGGACGCGGAGCCGGTGGTGGCCAGCACGAGCAGCGGCATGGCGTAGGTGGTCATGGAGTAGGCCAGCGCGTCGCAGGCGCGCGGCGTGTAGACCCGGCGCAGCAGGCTGCCGGAGGGCAGGGCCGCGTGCCGGCCTGCCGGTTGGACCTCGTACGGGGAGACGGTCACGAAGCGGGGGACTTTCGTTCGCAGTGGGGGTGTGGAGGCAATCATGGCCATGACATGGGCAGGCTGCGAGGTCTCCGCTCCGAGAAGTGGAAGAACCCGCGGGCTCAGGCCCGTCGCCGGCCGCCGGCCGGCCCTGCCCGGCGCCGCG
Source organism: Streptomyces sp. NPDC004065 (assembly GCF_044903565.1). Classification (NCBI taxonomy): domain Bacteria; kingdom Bacillati; phylum Actinomycetota; class Actinomycetes; order Kitasatosporales; family Streptomycetaceae; genus Streptomyces; species Streptomyces sp. NPDC004065. Next base: position 80,634 of record NZ_JBJDQT010000030.1, read on the forward strand.
CCCACACCCTCCCCCGGGAGGCGGGCGGCGACCCGAGCATGGTCACTTACCTCAGCGCGGCCCGGGCCCGGGACGTGACAGGTGACGGCCGATCTCTCCGAGATCGGCACACCGTGGAGAAGCGGACACGCGTGCCGTGCGCACGTCTTCACACGCCTCCGTCTCGCACGCACCCCTCTCGCCGCGGCGCGCACCGCTCACACCCCGGGCCGTCCCGGCGGCCGAGCAGCCGGACGCACGGTGATCTACGTCACTGTGGCCCGCTGACCCGTGACGTTCACCGGGCCGGGTGCGCTTGAGCAACCATGCCGCCGGATGTGACCGGCGTGCCTCATGTGACTTTTTTTCTACGGCCCGATGACGGGCCTGGGGGTGGATACGGCGTGAGTCGTCGTACTTCGCACGCGTACAGACCGTTGAGCACGAGACGGAGGACGTGGTTGACGCTCGCCGCGGTCCTGCTGGGCGGCGGGGGCGTGGTGACCTACGCCGTCGCCAGCCCCTCGGACCCGGGCACGACGGGCCGGGCCAAGCGGCCGGTGAGGGTTCACGACCTCGGCCTGAAGGGCACCGGGAGCGACAGGCGGGAGTTGCCGCGCACGGACACCCCGCAGTTCTCGATGGTCGGCGTCTCCTGGACGGGCGCCGCCAAGCGGCTCGACGGCACCGTCCAGGTGCGCACCCGCGGCCGGGGGACCGGCGAGTGGAGCGCGTGGCACACCCTGTCGGTGGACGCCGACCCGCTGGAGAAGCCCGGCCCACGGGTCCGCGGCGCCTCCGAACCGCTGTGGGTGGGCTCCTCCGACGGCGTTCAGGTGCAGGTCGTCCGCAGGAACGGCACCTCCGGCCCGCTGCCCAAGGGGCTGGAGGTCAACATGGTCGACCCGGGCGTGGTGACGGACGCCGAGGCCCGGTCCGGCGGCACGGACGGCGAGCCCGCCGCCTTCGTCGCCGAGGGCATGCCGGACGCCACCGGCGGTGCGTCCACCGACCCGGCCGCCACCCCGACGGACGGGCAGACGGCCCCGGACCCGGCCCCCACCGACACCACGGCCGGCCCGGCGCCGACCGACAGCACGACGGACCCGGCCCCGACCGACAGCCCAACGGACCCCGCTCCCACCGACACCACCACGGACCCGGCCCCCACCGACCCGGAGTCCGCCACGTCCTCCGCCCCGGCGAGCGAGTCGGCCGCCCCGTCGCCCACCGTGCCGTCCGCACCGCCGTCCACCGTGCCCCGGCCGCCGATCACCGCGCGCGCCGGCTGGGGCGCGGACGAGTCGATCAGCCCGGAGGCACCGGAGTACAACACGGGCGTCAAGGCCGTCTTCGTCCACCACAGCGACGGGGCCAACGACTACTCCTGCGCCCAGTCCGCGTCGGTCGTACGCAGCATCTACGCCTACCACGTGCAGGTCTCGGGCTGGAAGGACATCGGCTACAACTTCCTGGTCGACAAGTGCGGCACGATCTTCGAGGGCCGCAAGGGCGGCGTGGACCTGCCGGTGCTCGGCGCCCACACCTACGGCTGGAACCGGGAGGCCGCGGGCATCGCGGTGCTCGGTGACTACACCACCACCAGCGCCTCCAGCGCCGCGCTGACCTCGGTCGCCCGTCTGGCGGCCTGGAAACTCGGCCAGTACGGCGTCGACCCCGCCGGAACCGCCCAGCTCACGGCGGGCGCCACCCAGCACAACTACTCCAGCACCACCTTCACGGCGGGCAGCACCTACCCCTTCAAGGCGATCTCGGGCCACCGCGACGGCTTCAACACCGAGTGCCCCGGCGGCTCCCTCTACGCCCAACTGCCCACCGTCCGCGCCTTGGCGGCGGGCCCGGTGCAGGGGCTGAAGGTCACCTCGCTCGGCGGCGCGGGCCTGTCCGGCTCGACCTACTACACCAAGGGCGCCGTCACCGCCCACTGGACGGCCACCACGCCGGCCTCGCTCATCAAGAGCTTCCAACTGCTGGTCGACGGCAAGAACGTCGCCACCGCGCCGGGAACCGCCACCTCCGTCGGCGCCACGCTGCCCCTGGGCGCCCACACCGTCGCCGTACGGGCCGTGCACCAGTCCGGCAGGACCGCCACCAGCGCCGCGCTCAACGTCGTGGCGGAGACGACCGCGCCGGCCTTCACCACCGCGCCGAGGCTCACCCTGCGCACCGGCACGGTCAGCACCTCCGCGGTCCCGGTCACCCTCGGCTGGAAGGCCACCGACGACAAGGCCCTGAGCCAGGTGAAACTGCTGTCTCCCACCACGGCCACCTTCGGCCCGACCACCACCGGCTCCAGCCGCACCGCCAAGCCCGGCACCGCCACGACCTGGTCGATGCGCGCCTACGACTACGCCGGCAACTACCGGACCTCCTCCCCGGCCTTCACCCCCGTGATCGTGCAGGAGAGCTCCGCCGCCAAGTCCGGCAGCTGGACCACCCGTTCCTCCACGAGCTACCTCGGCGGCAAGTCGTACTCCAGCGGCTCCAAGGGCGCCGCCCTCACCTGGACCTTCACCGGCCGCTCCGCGTCCTGGGTGGTCTCCCGCGCCTCCGGCTCGGGGCAGGCGTACGTCTACGTCGACGGCGTCAGGACCGCCACCGTCGACCTGAAGTCCTCCACCACCCTGTACCGGCAGGCCATCTGGACCAAGTCCTGGTCCAGCAGCGCCAAGCACACCGTCAAGGTGGTCGTGGTCGGCACCAGCGGACGTCCCACCATCACCACCGACGGCCTCGTCTACCTGAAGTAGCCGCGCGGGCGGGCGCGGGCGCGGCCCGCGCCCGCCCGCGCCCACGGGAGCAGCAGGGTGAAGTGATATTGTTCTATTTGAATAAGAACAATGCACGAGGGGGGATCCGGATGACGACCCTGCGCAGACGCGCCCTGACCGCCGCTCCGTTCGCCGTCGCCACCGCCGCCTACGCCGGTGTCTTCCTGGCGAACAGCGACCGGCTGCCCGGCCGCATGGCCACCCACTTCTCGGGAGGCGGCGGGGCCGACGGCTTCACGAGCCGGACCACCGCGCTGTGGGTCGGCTGCGCACTGCTCGTCGGCCTGGGGGTGCTGTTCACCGCCCTGACCCATGTCTCCAAGGACGGCGCGGGATCGAGACTGACCACGGCGATCGGCGCCGGCACGGCGGTCACGCTCGTCTATCCGCTGATCCTCACCGTGCACGTCAACGCCGGGGCTCACGACCCGGCCCAGGTGCGACTGCCCCTGTGGCACGTGGCCGTGCTGCTCGTACTGGGCGCCGGCACCGGTGCGCTGGCCTGGTGGCTGATGAGCGCCGGACCGCGCCCCGAGCCCGCGCCACCGGCCCCCTCCCTGCCGCTGGCCGAGGGCGAGGCCGCGGCGTGGAGCCGCACCGTGATCTCCCGGGCCGTGCTCGTCCCGGCCGTCGCCGTCACGTTCTGCGGGCTGTTCGTCGTGCTGTTCGGACCCTGGCAGAAAGGACTGACCCCGCTCGTCCTCGGCCTGGTCTGCGTACCGTTCGCCGCGGTCCGGGTCACCGTCGACCGGCGCGGACTCACGGTCGCCTCCACCGTCCTGCCCAGACCCCGGCTGGCCCTGCCGCTGCACAGCATCGTCGGCGCCGGCAGCGTCCAGGTCAGCGCCCTGGGGGACTTCGGCGGCTGGGGCTACCGGATACGGCCCGGCCGGCGCGGAGTGGTGCTGCGTTCCGGGGAGGCGCTCTCGGCCCGCACGGAGAAGGGACGCGAGTACGTCGTCACCGTCGACGACTCGGCCACCGCGGCCGCGCTGCTCAACGGGCTGGTGCGCCGGCAGGCGGGGGAGGACGCGTAGCGATGCTGTTCCGGGTGTTCCCCGACTCACCCGTGCCGCTGGGCGAGCAGATCGCCGCCTGCGTCCGCGGGGCGATCGCCAACGGCACGGCGTCCCCGGGCGAACGGCTGCCGCCCGCCCGCGAGGTCGCCGACTCGCTGGGCGTCAACGTGCACACGGTCCTGCGCGGCTACCAGCGACTGCGGGACGAGCACCTGATCGAACTGCGCCGCGGCCGGGGCGCGGTGATCACCAAGGCCCCCGGCGTCGCGGCCCAGGCCCGCCTCACCGAGGCCGTGCACGCCCTCGTCACCCAGGCCCGCGAACTCGGCCTCACCGACCAGGAGTTCCTGGCCATGGTGCGCGACACCCTCACCAGCGCACCGGGCACCACACCACCACCCGGGCCGGAAGGCTGAGACCGGCCCGGCCCCACCTCGCGCGGTGGTGCCGGGGGGCCGGGGCGGGGCGCCGACGACGCACGCGGGCCGCCGGACCCCACCGGGAGGCGGCGGGCCGCGGGACCTCACCGGAAAGCGGCGGGCCGCCGCGGAGGGCGGGTACGGGACCGGCCTCAGCCGAGCGGGTTGACGGTGTCACGCAGGGCGGCGAGGACCGGGGCGTACATACGGGCCTTGATGGTGCCGAGGGTGTCGCCGGCCCTGCCCGCCTGCGCCTGGGCGATCTCGACGGCGGCGGAGCGCACCGACTCCTCGGCCACCGCCTGGTCGACGATGCCGGCCGCCGCGGCGTCCGTGCCGCCGTAGCGCCGGGCGGTGAGCATGGCCTCGTGGGCCGTCCGCGGCGCCAGACGGGACTGGATGAGCGCGGACATGCCGGGCGTGAACGGGATGTTGATGTCCGCTTCGGGCAGGCACCAGAATCCGCGGTCGGCGCGCATGACGCGGAAGTCGTGGGCGAGGGAGAACATCGCGCCGGCGGCGAAGGTGTGCCCCTGCAGCGCGGCCACGGTGACGACCGGCAGCGACAGCATCCGCGCGAACAGCGCGTGGACGGAGACGACGTAACCGTGGTGCTGGTCGGCGTGGGCGAACAGCCAGTCCAGGTCAAGCCCGTTGGAGTAGAACTTGCCCGTGGCGGCGGTGACCAGCGCACGGGGGCCTTCGGCCTTCTCCATCTCGTCCAGTGCGGCGCCGACGGCGGCGATCCAGTCGGGGTGGAAACGGTTCTCCCCGTCTCCGAGGTCCAGGACGAAGACGTTGTCCTGACGGTCGAGCGAGGGCATGGCGACTCCTTGGGATCGGCGAGCGCACGTGGGTGCTCACGTGGGTGCTCACGCGGGCCGGATTCGGCTCGCGACGCGGGCCCCATCCGCTCACGGCACGGCGCAGCCCGGACGACAGAAAGCTACCTGCCGGTAACTTATGACGTGGGGCATAGGACATGCAAGAGGACACGCGTTCCCGATGAACGTCGTGCCCCGCCCCGGGGAACCTGGGGGACGCTCAGGGCCGTCGTCTCGGGCCCGTCCACGCCGCCCGGGCGCTACGTCGCCCGGGCGCTACGCCGCCCGGGCGTTGTCCCGCTCCAGCGCCGTGCGCAGCCAGTCGTCCGCCGCCCCCGGGGTCGGCTCCGGCCGGCCGCCCGGCGGCGTGAGGACCACGGCCGTCAGCTCCCAGTACCGGTCCAGGCGCGGCCCGGCCGCGAGCCGCGCGGCCAGCAGACGGCGGAACGCCCGGGTGTCCCGGCTGCCGTACGCGAGCGCGTACGCCGCCACGTACGCGTCCAGCGCCTCGCCCGGGTACGGGTCCCGTGCCCGGCGCACCTGGGGGCCCGCCAGCTCGTACGCCTCGGCCAGACCCGCGTACAGCGCGGCCGCACCGCGGGCCCCGGCCACCCGGTGCACCTCCGGCTGGGGCTGCCGGCCGCGCGGGCAGGGGGCCGTCGTCATCGCGTGCAGCCGGGCGAAGGCGAGCACCCGCGCCGGGTCGGGCTCGGCGGGCGGCTGCGGAACGGCCACCTCCAGGAACGCCGCCGTCGCCCGGGCCGGCATCCGCGCCGGCAGCCAGGCACGCCAGAACCGGGCCAGCGGTTCCGTGCTCGGCGGGACGCCCACCGCGCCGAGCAGCCGCAGCCGGTCGGCCCGCTCCCCGGGCGGGCACTCCCGCACCGCCCGCAGTGCCGCCTCCCGCCAGCGCAACGCCCGCAGCTCAGTGCCCAGTTCGCGCAGCCGGCCCGCGACGGCGTCCTCCAGCACACGGGCCGCCGCGCGCTCGTCGCCCTCGTCCTCGTTCTCGAGGACCCGGCGCACCTCGGGCAGCGGCAGGTCGAGGGTGCGCAGGGAGCGGATCAGCCGCAGCCGCTCCAGCGCCCCGGGACCGTACCGCCGGTGTCCGCCGCCGCTGCGGGAGGCCTCAGGCAGCAGCCCCCGGTCGGAGTAGAAGCGGACGGTCTTCACCGTCACACCCGCCCGCTCGGCGAGCTCTCCGATGCTCCAGAAGACCTCGTGCGACGTGGACAGTTGAATCTCCCTTCGGGGGAGTTCCTACGGTACCGGCGCACGTGGGCCGGAGGTACGCGCCGGTCCGCGGACCAGGCGTACGCGATCGGCGCGGCGCCCCATGACCCAGGGACCCGAGGAGAGGGCCATGAGCGTGTTCATCATGGTGGGGGGCGTGTTCACCGGCGCCCAGGTATGGCGGCGGACGGCCGCGCGGCTGACCGCGGCGGGCAGCGAGGCGCACGCGGTCGCCCTCACCGGACCCGACCCGACCCGCCCGGCCCGCCCGGCCCGCGCGACCGGCGTCGCCGACGCGACCCCCGTCGATCTCGAGACGCACATCCAGGACGTGCTCGCGGCGATCGACGCGGTGGACGGGGCATCCGGCCGGGAGATCGTGCTCGTCGGTCACGACTACGGCATCCACCCGGTGCTCGGCGCCGCCGACCGGCGGGCGCGGCGCATCGCCCGTGTCGTGTACGTGGACAGCGGGATGCCGCGCGACGGCGTTCCGGCCCTGGCCGCCGTCCCCGACCAGGCCCTGCGTACCCGGCTCGCCGAGCGGGCGCAACGCGGGGAAACCGGCGGCGAACTGGAGCCGCCGGCGACCCGCGAGGAATGGCAGCGCTGGGGCAGCACCGACGGTGTCCCCGAGGCGGAGCTGGACCGGCTCACCGCCCTGGCCGCGCCGCAGCCGCTGGGCACCCTGCTCCAGCCGCTGCGGCTGACCGGAGCGGTGGCCGCGGTGCCCACCACCGGGGTGCTCTGCACCCGCAACGGCGCCGGCATCGACCTGGTGCAACGGCTCGTCGACCTGGGCGACCCCGCGCTGGCGGTCCTGACCGACCCCCAGGTCACCTTCTTCGAACTGCCCACCGGCCACTGGCCGATGCTGTCCCGCCCCGCCGAACTGGCCGACGTCCTGCTGAAGGCCGCGGCCGGCGAGGGCCACCGCCTGCGGCCGGCCGGCGACGGCACGCACCCCGCCCACCTGCGCCCGTTCCCGCTCGAAGTGCCCGAACGGCCCAGGGACCGCAAGGGACCCGTCGACCTGTACCGCCCCGACGCCGAAGGCCCGCGACCGGCCGTGGTCCTCGTGCACGGCGGCCCGGTGCCCGCCGGCGCCCGGCCGACCCCGCGCGAGTGGCCGACCCTGGTGGGGTACGCCCGGCTGGCGGCCGCCGAGGGCCTGGTCGGCGCCACCTTCGACCACCGGCTGCACGACGTCGCCGACTACGAGCGCGCCGCCGCGGACGTCGCCGCCGCCGTGGAACTGGTGCGGGCCGACCCCCAGGTGGACGCCGACCGGATCGCCCTGTGGTTCCTCTCCGGCGGCGGCCCGCTCACCGCGGACTGGCTGTCCAAGCCCCCGGCCTGGCTGCGCTGCCTGGCCGCCTCGTACCCCATCCTGGCGCCGCTGCCCAACTGGGGGCTCACCGGCAGCCGGTTCCACCCCGCCCGCGCGGTCGCGGACGCGGGCGCCCTGCCCGTCGTCCTCCTCCGCGCGGGGCTGGAGTCACCGGAGATCGCCGCCACCGTGGAGGAGTTCGTGACCGCGGCCCAGGGCTGCGGGGCGTGTCTGGAGCTGATCGACGTCCCCAACGGCCACCACGGCTTCGAAACCCTCGACCCGTCCGACGAGACCCGCCTCGCCCTGCGCCGGGCGATGCACTCGGTGGCGACCCACCTGACCGCCTGACGGCCGCAGTGTCACAACGGCCCACTGGCCAAGGCCGGGCCGGCGGCCCGGCCTTTTACTTTACCGGCAGCCGGCTGTCAAGCCCCGAATTGTGGGGGCATGACGGGCGTCTTTATCACGGGCTTAATTGAGTCATGGGTTCGAGCAACTCGTTCCCGTCGCCCCCCACCAGCTGCCTTTCTGCAAGGAGAATTCCCATGGCTCGCATTTCTCGCCCCCGCCGCTTCGCCATGCTGACGGCCACGACCGTTCTTGCTGCGGGTGGGGCGCTGGTGCCCGCCTCCGCTTTCGCGGCTCCGCAGACGACGCACGCCGCGCCGAGCAGCGCGGTGGCCGACGGCGGCCACTGGCGGCATCACCACAACGACGGTCACTGGCGCCACGGTGACCGAGGCAGCCGCGGTGGCGGCGGTGGTACGGGCAACGTGGTGATCGTCATCGGCAACGGCAACACGGTGCCGATCAACAACGGCACGGTGAACACGGCCTGACCAGGCGGCCGGTCCTGCCGGCGAACCTGCGGATCCGCGGCCCGGCCGGGCGGCAGCGTTACTGACGCTGCCGCCCGGCCGGGCCTTCACGTGTGTCCACAGGGGGTGCCTACGACGTGTGCCCACCGGAGGTTTATCGCGCTTTTACCAGGCACCTGCGAGTCGGTCAAGCCCCGATATTCCGGAACGTGACCGGCTTACGCGAATCGGGCTTACTGGAAGTGGCTCGAAGGAAAGCACAACGCTTATCCGGAGCCCGCCAGGAATCGAATTCCCACTGCAACGAGGAGAAAGACCATGATCCGTAAGTTTCGCAGCAGCAGCGACAATGCCCGCACCAACCGCCGGCGCTTCCGTCTGGGGACGCTGCTCGCGTCGGCCGCCGTGGTCGGTGGCGGGGTCGTCTTCCCGGCGTCCGCGATGGCGGCTCCGATGCACACCACCTCGGCGACGAGCGTGGCCGAGCACCACACCGGCGTGACCACCGGCACGGGTGGCCGTGGTGGTGACGGTTTCTTCGGTGGTACCGGTGGCCGTGGTGGTGACGGTTTCTTCGGTGGTACCGGTGGCCGTGGTGGTGACGGTTTCTTCGGCGGTCTCGGTGGCCGTGGTGGTGACGGTTTCTTCGGCGGTCTCGGTGGCCGTGGTGGTGACGGCTTCTTCGGCGGCACGGGCGGCCAGGGAGGCGACGGCTTCTTCGGCGGCACGGGCGGCCAGGGAGGCGACGGCTTCTTCGGCGGGACCGGAGGCCAGGGAGGCGACGGCTTCTTCTGATGCCTGACCGGGGGCGGGGGAGGTCTTCACGGCCTTCCCCGCCCCTCTTCCTCGCGCATCCCCCCGTCCCCCTGTCGCCCGCCCACCCCCCGTCGCCCGGCCCGCTCCCTCCCCGGTCGGCCCCACGGCCCCTGGCCCACTGCGCACACCGCGCCCGAAGACGAACCCACAGCGATACGGAGTCCCCCATGATCAAGAGGTATTGGAAGCGTCCGGTCCCCCTGGCGCTGGCCGCAGTGGCCCTCGCGGCCGGTGCGGCGTGCGCCGCCGTACCCGCCATGCACGGTGCGGACGCGTCTCGCGCCGCCGGCACGAGCAGCCAGAACCGTCCCGGCACCGAAGAGTGCTGGCGTGCGGAAGGCGGCCGGGGCGGCGAGGGCGGCTGGGGCGGCCTACCGGGGCAACCGGGTAAACCGGGTCAGCCCGGTGAGCCGGGCAAGCCCGGGCAGGGCGGGCGCGGTGGTGACGGCGGCCGGGGCGGTGACGCCTTCGGGGGCGGCACGGGCGGCCGGGGCGGCGACGGCGGCTGGGGCGGCCTCCCGGGCGCACCGGGTCAGCCCGGTGAGCCGGGCAAGCCCGGGCAGGGCGGGCGGGGCGGCGACGGCGGCCGCGGCGGTGACGGCTTCTTCGGCGGTACGGGCGGCCGCGGCGGTGACGGCGGACCCGCGGGCTGCCTGCGCCTGAGCGATCTGCCGGACAAGCCCAAGAGCGAGCTCACCGTGGCGGACAAGGTGCAGATCGTGATGATCCTGCTCTACGGGGACACCTCCAGCGCCGACGTCGCCCGCAAGTACCACATCCCGCAGAAAGAGGTCGACACCTGGAAGCAGCAGGTCCTCGACGGCGACTGGCTGACGCTGACGGGAGTGCGCCTGCCGTTCCCCGAGAACTCATGACCGACCCGGCCGGTCTCCGGAGTCCCCACGCGGACCTCCGGAGATCGGGGCGTCCGCAGACCGCGCCACCGTGCTCGCGGGGCAGGGCGAGAGACTGCCGGGCCACCCGGGAGCGGCACCCCCCGGAGCGGCCAACGCATTGCCACGAGTCGCTACGAATTGCCCCGCGGAGCGGAACGCCGGGCCCGGCCGCCGGGCCGGCCCCTGCGGCTGCGGCCGGCGGGCTTGCCGCCCTCGCGCCGCGCGTCGGCCGGTACGGGGACGGCGATGGTGACGGGTACGCCGGAAGGGGTCCGGGCGCCGGTGACGCGATGCAGCTCGGTCTCGCCCGGACGGACCCGCACGGAGCGCGCGGTGATGCCGGCATCGGCCATCAAGCGGTCCACCGCGCGCCGTTGGTGCGGCAGCACCAGGGTGACGACGGTGCCGGACTCGCCGGCGCGTGCGGTACGGCCGCCGCGGTGCAGGTAGTCCTTGTGGTCGCCCGGAGGATCGACGTTCACCACGAGGTCGAGGCTGTCGACGTGGATCCCGCGGGCCGCGACGTTGGTGGCCACCAGCACCGTGACCTGGCCGTCCTTGAACTGGGCGAGCGTCCGGTTGCGCTGGGGCTGGGACTTGCCGCCGTGCAGGGCCGAGGCGCGCACCCCCACGGACAGCAGGTGCTTGGTGAGCCGGTCCACCGCGTGCTTGGTGTCCAGGAACATGAGCACGCGTCCGTCACGGGCGGCGATCTCGGTCGCGGTGAGGCGCTTGTCGGCCTCCTCCACGTGCAGCAGATGGTGCTCCATGGTGGTGACGCTGCCCGCGGACGGGTCCACCGAGTGGACCACGGGGTCGTGGAGGTAGCGGCGCACCAGGAGGTCGATGTTGCGGTCCAGAGTGGCCGAGAACAGCAACCGCTGGCCGCGCGCGGGAACTTGGTCCAGCAGCGCCGTCACCTGCGGCATGAATCCCATGTCGGCCATCTGGTCGGCCTCGTCGAGGACGGTGACGGCGACCTGGTCCAGCCGGCAGGCTCCCCGGTCGATGAGGTCCTTGAGCCGTCCGGGCGTGGCGACGACGACCTCGGCTCCACCGCGCAGGGCGTTCGTCTGACGGCTGATCGCCATGCCGCCCACCACGGTGGTGAGCCGCAGCCGCAGGGCGCGTGCGTAGGGGGTGAGTGCGTCGGTGACCTGCTGGGCCAGTTCCCGGGTCGGTACGAGGATCAGGGCGAGCGGCTGGCGGGGCTGGGCGCGCTGTCCGTCGAGGCGGGCCAGTACCGGCAGGCCGAAGGCGAGCGTCTTGCCCGAGCCGGTACGACCGCGGCCCAGCACGTCACGGCCGGTCAGCGCGTTGGGCAGCGTGGCCGCCTGGATCGGGAAGGGCACGGTCAGGCCCTCGGCGCCGAGCGCGGCCAGCAGCCGGGCGGGCATGTCCAGGCCGGCGAACGTCTCGACCGCGGGCAGCGGCTCGGTGAGGGTCACCGGCAGGGCGAACTCCTGCCGGCCCACGGCGGTGCGTGCCCCCTGCCCGCTCCTGCGTCCGGTGGCCGGACGGGGCTTCTGGCCGCCCGTCTCCTGCCGCCGGAGGCGGCCGCCGCGAGCGGACCCCGCCGAACGGGCGTCACTCCTGTCCGTACGGGAACGACCGGAAACGCCGCCGGTGCTGCGGGTGCTGCGGGTGTGGCCCATGCGGGAACCCTCCTCGATGCGGCGCATCGAGGAATTCGCGGCGGCGCGCGGCCGCACGGGGAATCACAAGATTGAGCCGAAGAAAAACAAATGACAGAAAACAGATGTCAGATGACAGAAAAAAGCTGGGCCCCGCACCCCAAGAGCGCGGGTCCCAGCCCTACATGCGCGAGCAGCCGGCTCGCGACGGTCGCGTCAGCGTCAGGCGGGAACGATGTTCTCGGCCTGCGGGCCCTTCTGGCCCTGCGTGACGTCGAAGGTCACCTTCTGGCCTTCCTGAAGCTCGCGGAAGCCGGAAGTGGCGATGTTCGAGTAGTGGGCGAACACGTCCGCCCCGCCACCGTCCTGCGCGATGAAGCCGAAGCCCTTTTCCGCGTTGAACCACTTCACGATGCCAGATGCCATATTGAATCTCCCTCGGGGGGCCATGCCGGCTCCGCACCTTGCGGAGCCGAGTCGCCGCGATGATCACCCCTCCGGAAGGATCCGGAAAGCTCTGCAAAGAAAAAAATCTCTGGTAACCAAAACTGCAACTGGTATCACGCTAACACAGGCCAGGCGGAAGTTGCATGCGATTGCGTCACAGTCGGTAATCACCCGACCGATGGGGCCCGCATTTCTGCACCGGCGGGACTAGATTTCCGGACCACGCTCGTCCAGCTTCCGCCGCATTTCACGGTTCGTGCGGTGGGCGTCGTCCAGCTGGTCCTCGAGGGAGACGATGCGGCACGCGGCCTCGACGGGAGTGCCCTGGTCGACCAGCTCACGGGCGCGGGCGGCGACACGCAGCTGGCGGCGGGAGTACCGGCGGTGGCCGCCCTCCGAACGCAGGGGGGTGATCAGCCCGGCCTCGCCGACGGCCCGGAGGAAGGCCGGGGTGGTGCCGAGAACATCGGCGGCCCGCCCCATGGTGTAGGCGGGATAGTCCTCGTCGTCGAGGTTGCCGGCGGCAGGGACGTTCTCTGGTGGCATGAGACCTTCGTTTTTCGGGGGTGCGGCGGGGGATGCGGGCGCGCCTGGCACAGCCATCCGAAAATTCAGCCCCCTCCGCGTCGTCACCCCCAACCCTATCGCCGACGAACCGGCAAATGTGCGACCGCCGTGACAGATTCACGCGCCTCACGCCTCTGACCAGGCCCCTGGTACGGTGCTCCGATGTCATCCGTCAGGCAGGTACAGGTCACCTTCGACTGCGCGGAACCCGAGCGGGTCGCCCGCTTCTGGTGCGAGGTCCTGGGGTACGTCGCACCGAAGCCTCCGGAGGGCTTCGCGACGTGGGACGACTACAACCGCACGCTGCCGCCCGAGGAGCAGGGCGCGTGGTTCGCGTGCAGCGACCCCTCGGGCGTGGGCCCGCGACTGTTCTTCCAGCGCGTTCCCGAGGGCAAGGTCGTCAAGAACCGGGTGCATCTCGACGTACGGGTCGGCACCGGACTCGTGGGGGAGGAGCGCCTGGCCACGCTCGAGGCCGAGTGCGCACGACTGGTCGCGCTCGGCGCGGCACACGTGCGCACACTGCTCGCCGACGAAGAGAACGAGTCGTGCATCGTGATGCAGGATGTCGAGGGCAACGAGTTCTGCCTCGACTGAACGCCCGCACCGCCACCCATCCCCGCACCCGCACCCACGACACGGCGAACCGGCAAGCCGCCTGACAAGTGCATGCCACCCGTCGATCATGATTGCTACTGTGCCTCACTCCCGCGGCTGACCCCATGTCAGCCGCCCTTGAGTGAAAGGCTCGAGATGGCAACACCCTCCCGCAGGGCGCACTTCGCCGCCCGTGCGTTGGTGACCGGCGTGCTGTTCGGGCTCGTTCCGGTGTCGAACGCCTCACCCGCCGCGGCGGCGGACGACCCCACCACCGCCTACGAGGCGGGCATGCCGGACGACAGTTCCGACCCGGAGAGCGCCGCGGAACAGGACGACTTCGCCGGCGTCACCTCCACGGGGACCGCCGCACTGGTCGCGGGCCGGGCCGGGGACTTCCAGCTGAAGAAGGGCACCGACCTCGGCGGGCTGGTGTCGCAGCTGGACGCCGCGCTGCCCAAGGAGACTCTCACCGACCTCATGGCGCCGGAGAACACCAACCGTGACGCCGCGTGGGACGACGCGTGCGGCACCAGGACGATCTACGACACCGACCTGGCGCCGTACCACCGTGTCTGCTGGAAGAGCGACGACGCCACGTCCACGGAGTGGGTGCCGCAGGCCATCACCGGCATCTCGGACGCCCAGGAGGACGAGACCTGGGGGACCTCCGACTCCGACCCGCTGGTCATCGGCTCCTACGACGCGCAGAACCCGGGACGCAGCGACTTCTCCTCGGACGGGCTCAACTGCCTGCTGCCCGCCGCCTCCGACGCCTGCAACGAGAAGGGCGTCCGCGTCACCTTCTTCAACACGACCACGCACGAGTACCGTCACGCGCTGCTGGTCTGGCCGTACGTCAACTCCCGGAACCACATATCCTTCGACGCGCTGCACGCCTCCGAGGGCACGTGCGTGTCGAGCGTGACGCCGTCCTGCGCGGCGCAGAACGGCATTCACGCGGGCGGCATGGCCTGGTACGGCAACTACCTGTACGTCGCCGACACCGCCAACGGCCTGCGGGTGTTCGACATGCGCCAGATCCTGGACCTCAACCCGGACAACGACGACTCGGTCAACGACCCGACGCCCGACGGGCTGGAGAGCGACGTCACCGAGAAGAAGCTGATCGGCCGCCAGAGCAACGTCTGGTACAGCTTCGGCTACCGCTACGTCATGCCCCAGGTCGCCTCGCTGAAGATGACGACGGCGAAGAACGGCGGCGACACGTCCAAGAACCAGTGCTACGCGACCGGCCGCCCCAAGGTGTCGTACGTCTCCCTGGACCGCACCGGCACGGACCACATGGTCATCGGCGAGTACTGCAACCTCAACGCCGGCGGTGACAGCCCCGGCCGGGTCGCCACCTACCCGATGACCGCGCTGACGGCGGCCGTCGAGGGCTCGACGGGCACCCTCGCCAACGCGGACGCCGCCTACGGCCTGCCGGCCACCGGGACCTTCAACGGCGAACCCCTGTGGCACAAGATCCAGGGCGTCATGCGGTACGAGGGCAAGTGGTACTTCCACCGCAGCAACGGCTACAGCACCGGCCGTCTCCTCCAGGCGACCGTGCAGACGGTCGGCGGCACCGACCGCCTCGTCGCCGCCCCGACCGTCCTGAAGTCGGCCATCGGCCCCGAGGACCTCTACCTGACACACGGCAGGGGCACCGGCCTCGCCCCGCAACTGTGGTCCCTGAGCGAACACGCCCCGAGCGACTGCTCCGCGTGCAAGCGGGAGATCTACAGCTACCGCATGAGCGACGTACTCGGCGGCTTCGGCTCGTAGGTGCGCAGGCGCGTTCAGGCACGCGGCCCGGAGAGCCGCTGCTGCGGGTCGGTCACCCCGCCCGGGCACGCCAGTGGCTCGACGGGCCACCCGGCGTGCCGGGCGCCGGCCTGGTACGCGCTCTCGTAGAAGTCGAGCACGGCGGCGCGCGGGTCGGCCTCGGCGCGGACCTCGTCGTACGGCAGCACGGCCAGGTGGCTGTCGTTCCTGGCCACCCAGCGCGCCGCCGCGGGCCTGAGCGGCTCGGCGGCCAGGTCCGCCGGCTCGGGCGCGGTGTAGGAGTAGAACGCGGGCTCGGGGAAGGTGTCGTCGCCGAACCAGAAACCGAAGCTGATCACCTCCCGGGAGTACGCCTCCCGGGTGACGGGGTCGGTCTGCGGGGGCTGCTCGATGTGCCGCTCGGAGAACCGGGTGTGCGCGATGTCGAAGGTGTGCCAGAAGTGGTGCACCGGGCTCACCTTCCCCGAGTACCCGGCGGCGAACTCCTCCAGCACGGACGCCACCTGGCTCAGCACCCGCCAGTAACGGTTGGCGTGCGAGGGCTCGTACGTCGCGTGCTCGGTGTCCTCGGCGAACGGCCGGCCGGAGTCGGGCAGGTCGAACGGTCTGGGCACGTCCAGCCGCACCCGGATGCCCAGCGCGTCCAGCGCGCCCATGGCCGCGTCGTGGAAGGACGCCACCGACCGGCCGGTCAGCGGCAGCGAGATCCGCCGGCCGTCCAGGACCGAGACGACCAGCTCGTGCGCGACGAAGTCGAAGTCCATCGTGAAGATCGGGTTGCCGTCGACCTGCCCCATCGGGCGCGTGGTGATACCACGCCCGGTCAGATGGAAAGGCACGTTCCACCAGTGGTTGCGCCGGGTGCCGGCGTTCAGGCGGATCTTGCCGACGATCTGGGTGAAGCGGTGGAGCGTCTCCTTGGTCTCGCGCCACTCGGCGAACGGGATCGGCGGGAACAGCTCCATGGTCATCGCGCATCCCTTCCGTCCGACGCTCCTGAAGGCCGGGCCCGGGGCCTGCCGCCCATGATGTCCGCGCCGAACGGCCCCGGCATCTCGTGACGTTCGTGATCACGCGGTGACGGACACCCGCACCGCCCGCCCCCGACCGGGCCGGGCCACCAGGCCCCCGGGCGCAGCACTGCCCCTGTCTCCGCCCGCGGGTGTACGCTACGGTTACTCTCCGATCATCACTGGTCAGACTGGTGACATGATGCATGTCTTCAAGTGCGGCGCCCCGGTGCTGGACTTCGTCGGAACCCTGCGGGCACGACGCGCCGCGAACCCCATCGAGATGCTCACCTCACCGGAGAGCCTCGACGCCTGGTTCCGCGAGTCCGGTGTCGCGGACACGGACACGCGGTGCGAGCCGGCCGACGTAAAGGACGCGGTGGCCCTGCGCGAGGCGATCTACCTGCTCCTCGTCGCCAGACTGTCGGGCGCCGACTACGACGCCGACGCGCTCGCGCTGGTCAACGACCGGGCCCGTACGCCGTCCGCCGTCCCGCAGCTGACCCGCACCGGACTGCGGACCGAGGCCACGGCGCGCCAGGCCCTGTCGACGCTCGCCCGGCAGGCCGTGCGGCTCCTCGGCGGACCCGACGCGGCGCTGCTCAAGGAGTGCAGCAGGCCGGAGTGCACCCAGGTCTACCTCGACCGGTCGCACGGCAGCCGCCGGGAGTGGTGCGCGATGGACCCCTGCGGAAACAGGGTGAAGGCGGCCGCCTACCGCGCGCGCAAGCGCGGAAGCCGGACCCCGGCTACACCGGCGCACTGACACCCCGCGCCGGGGCCCGGCCCCTCATCCGGTTGCCAACCCGGCGGCCCCGCCCCAGGATGGTGCTGGGCGCAGCCCGTTTCGCCCCAGAATCTCCCCTTTGTTCTCCTACGTCGCTTCCTCGTGCTCTGCAGGAGAGGGCGTGGCCGCGGCCTTCGCGTACGGCGCAGGGTGAGGAGGAACCGTTGCCCAGTGCCTTCACCCAGATCATGCGCACCCGCGACCTGAAGAAGAAGATGCTCTTCACGCTGGGCGTGATCGTGCTGTACCGCGTGGGCTCCCACATACCGCTCCCGGGGATCTCCTACAAGAACGTGCAGGTGTGCGTGGAGGCGGCGACCGCCGGCAGCGGCGGTCTGCTGGGCCTGGTGAACATCTTCAGCGGCGGGGCGCTCCTGCAGATCACGGTCTTCGCCCTGGGCATCCTGCCCTACATCACCGCCAGCATCATTCTGCAGCTGCTGACCGTGGTCATCCCGCGGCTGGAGGCGCTGAAGAAGGAGGGCGCGGCCGGGCAGGGGAAGATCACCCAGTACACCCGCTATCTCACCGTCGGCCTCGCCGTACTCCAGGGGACCGGCCTGGTCGCCGCCGCCCGCAGCGGGGGGCTGTTCCCCAACTGCCCCACGGCGGCCGCCGTCGTTCCGGACCCCTCCATCCTCACCACGGTGGTGATGGTCCTGACCATCACCGCGGGCACGGCCTGCGTGATGTGGCTGGCGGAGCTGATCACCGACCGGGGCGTGGGCAACGGCATGTCGATGCTGATCTTCATCTCCATCGCGTCCACCCTCCCGGGGGCGCTGTGGGCGGTGAAGCAGCAGAGCCGGCTCGCCGACGGCTGGCTCGCCTTCGGCGCCGTCATCCTCGTCGGGCTCGCCATGGTGGCCCTGGTCGTCTTCGTGGAACAGGCCCAGCGCCGGGTGCCGGTCCAGTACGCCAAGCGCATGGTGGGCCGCAGGTCCTACGGCGGAACGGCGACCTACATCCCGCTGAAGGTGAACCAGGCCGGCGTCGTCCCCGTCATCTTCGCCTCGTCCCTGCTCTACATCCCCGCCCTGGTCGCCCAGTTCTCCCATTCGAACGCGGGCTGGGCGGCGTGGATCACCCGCAACTTCGTCCGCGGGGACCACCCGTTCTACGTCGCCGCCTACTTCCTGCTGATCGTCTTCTTCGCCTTCTTCTACGTGGCCATCACCTTCAACCCCGAGGAAGTGGCGTCCAACGTCAGACAGGCCGGCGGCTTCATCCCCGGCATCAGGGCGGGCCGCCCCACGGCCGAGTACCTCGGCTACGTCCTCAACAGGCTGACCTGGCCCGGATCGCTGTACCTGGGCCTGATCGCCCTGGTACCCACGGTGGCCTTCGCCAGCTTCGGCGGCGCCAACCAGCTCACCGGCACCAGCATCCTGATCATCGTCAGCGTCGGCCTGGAGACGGTCAAGCAGATCAACAGCCAGATCGAGCAGCAGAGCTACGCCGGCTTCCTGCGCTGACACCCGTCAAGGTGCGGACGCGCCGGTCCCGCGGAGAACCGTGCGCACCGCCCGCCCCGCCGCCCTGGCAAGATGGCGCCATGGAACGTGTGCTTGGAATCGGTGGTTACTTCCTGCGCGCCGCCGACCCGGCCGCCCTCAGCGCGTGGTACCGCGACTGCCTGGGCCTGGACGCCGACGAGAACGGCCTGTGGAACCAGGCGGCAGGCCCGACGGTGTTCGCGGCGTTCGAGTCCGACACCGACTACTTCGGGTCCCGCGCCCAGCGCACCATGCTCAACTTCCGGGTCCGCGACCTGGACGCGATGCTCGCGCAACTGTGCGCCAAGGGAGCGGACGTGGCCGAGGAGACGCAGGACATGGACGGGGTGGGCCGCTTCGGCTGGGTCACCGATCCCGAGGGCAACCGGATCGAACTCTGGCAGCCCGCCTGACCGCCCCCACCGCACGGCCACCGGGCACGCACATCGCGGGGGACCACCGACAGCACACCTTCCGGCGAAAGGGCTTGGGGGACGCCCCCCCCGTGCCGCGCACGCCCCGCCGCCGGGAAGGCACGCGCACGCCCCGCCGCCGGGAAGGCACGCGCACGCCCCGCCGCCGGGAAGGCACGCGCACGCCCCGCCGCCGGAAGGCACGCACGCGTCATGACCCCGCGAAGGCCCCCGTCCGCGCCGCGTACTCCGCCAGCCCCCGGGCCGTGTCGCCCGCCCAGCCGACGTAACCGTCTGGCCGCACCAGGAACACGCCCGGCCCGTAGGAGCCGGGAGCGGCCGGAAGGGCGCGCAGGCCGGAGCCGGAGCCGGAGCCGGCGGCGGTGGCGGGAGCCGGCGCGCCCAGCAGGGTCCAGTGCGGGCCCCGGAAGACGTCGAAGAGCCGTAGGCCGTCCACCGTGCCGTCGGGCGCCCGGTCGCCCGCCCGAACGCCGGACGGGTCGGTCCGCGTCTCCTCGGCCAGGGACGACTCGCGGTAGCCCAGACCCAGCTGCACCGTCGCCTTCCCGCGCCTGACCGTGCCGCGGTGCACCCCCGTCGACAGCTCCAGCACGGCCGCCGCGTTCGCGCGCCGCTCCTCCTCGTAGGTGTCCAGCAGCGTCTCCGGTGCCTCGCCGCGCAGTACGGCACCCAGCTTCCAGCCCAGGTTGTAGGCGTCCTGGACGCTGGTGTTCAGGCCCTGGCCGCCGGCCGGCGAGTGCACATGGGCCGCGTCGCCCGCCAGCAGCACGCGGCCCACCCGGAACCGGTCCGCCAGCCCGGTGCGCGGCCGGAAGTCCGAGGCCCAGCGCAGCTCGGTGACGTCCCCGGCGCTCAGGGGGGTGTACGCGGCGACCAGCTCCCGCACGCCGTCCAGAGTCAGGTCGGGCCCGGTGTCCCCGGGCAGGCGCGCCTGGAGCTGGAAGTCGTCCGTGCCGGCCAGCGGGCACAGGGCCACCCCGCTGCCGTCGTCCGCCAGGAAGGTGTGCCAGTGGTCCCGGTCCAGCCCCCGCAGCCGTACGTCCGCCACCAGGAACGGCGCCGCGTCGACCGTCTCCCCGTCCATGCCGACGCCCACCGCGCGCCGGACGGCCGAACGCCCCCCGTCGGCCGCGACGAGATACCGCGCGGTGAGCACCGTACCGTCGCCGCACCGCGCGCTCACCCCGGACGCGTCCTGCTCCACCGCCGTCACCCGGCACCCGAAGACGACCCGCCCGCCCAGCCCGACGAGCCGTGCGTACAGCACCTCCTGCGTACGCCACTGGGCCACCATCAGCGGATCGGTGTACGGCGCGCCCTCCTCCGCCTCGACCGGCTCGAACATCGGCTGCTCACCGAGGCGTTCACCGTCCTTCCAGACGATCCGGGGCGGATAGGGGCCGCCCGCCGCGCGGATCGCCTCCAGGACGCCCAGGTCGTCGAAGACCTCCTGGGTGCGCGGCTGGATCCCCTTGCCGCGCGAACCCGGGAACAGCGCGTCCGCCTGCTCCACCACCACCGCCTCCACCCCGCGCCGCGCGAGGTCGATGCCCAGGGTCAGACCGGTCGGACCCGCACCCACGATCAGTACATCCACCACAAATCCCCCAACTCGCCTTAACATCGTTAAGTTTCGGTGGTCCGAGAGTGCCCTTATCGCCGTTAAGCTGTCAAGTGTGAGTACGGAACGACGCGCGCCCCTGGACCGCCGCCGGGTCGCGGACACCGCGCTGCGCCTGCTGAACGAGGTGGGCCTGGACGGCCTGACCCTGCGCGCCATCGCCAGGGAACTGGACGTCAAGGCGCCCGCCCTGTACTGGCACTTCAAGGACAAGCAGGCACTGCTGGACGAGATGGCGACGGAGATGTACCGGCGGATGGTCGCCGGCACGGCACTCGACCCCGCCGACACCTGGCGGGAACGGCTGCTGAAGGCGAACCGCGGACTGCGCACCGCGCTGCTCGGCTACCGCGACGGCGCCAAGGTCTTCAGCGGCACCCGCTTCACCGGCATCGACCACGCCCCCGCCCTCGAGGCGAACCTGCGCCTGCTCACGGACGCCGGCCTCACCCTCGCCCAGGCCGTGGACGCGGGACGGACGGCCAACGCCTACACCCTCGGCTTCGTCATCGAGGAACAGGGCATGCGGCCCTCCCCCCAGGCCCCCCAGACCCCCCGGGCGCCCCAGGGCCGGCTCGACCTCGACGACCGCACCCGCCGCATGGCCGGCTTCCCCCTGGCCGCCGCAGCCGGCGAACTCCTCTTCGACGACTACGACCGCCAGTTCGAGGAAGGGCTGGCACTCGTCATCACCGGCATCGCCACCCGCTACGGCATCGACTGACCGGCACACGCGTGAGTCGTGAGAAGCAGGGAACCGGGGCAGCGAACGCATGCCCCGTCCCCCGCGGAAGTAACACACATTTTGCGTGCTTGTAGGGCCGAAGTAAGGGCATCCGGTGGGCAGGAGGTTGATAACGATGGTTCCCCTGCTTCTGGTTCTTCTGCTGGCCCTGATCCTCTTCGGTGCGGGCTTCGCGCTGAAGGCACTGTGGTGGATCGCGGTGATCGTGCTCATCGTGTGGCTGCTCGGCTTCGTCGTCCGCTCCGCGGACGGCACCGGCCGAAAGGGCCGCTGGTACCGCTGGTAGACGAGCGCCTGCACGCGAGGAGCGCAGCGCACAACGCAACGCACACAACGCAAAAAGAGGGGCCCGGCCGGAACACGGCCGGGCCCCTCCCTGTCAGCCACGCCAGTGGCCGGAAGACATCGGGCGTATCGGACGCACCGCAGGGTACGTGACCAAAGCAGCGGCCCCGCGGAAACAGCAGTGGAACCCTGCCTCCGATTCCGCGGGGCCGCTGCGCTGAAACCGCCCCCGGACCGCCCCGGACCGCCCCGAACACGTACGGCGTCGCAACGCCCCTACGACGCCACGGTTCCGCCGGCGCCGGTGTCCGCCGGCGCGGCCGCGGAAGCGTCCGCGGCCCGGCTCGCCCGCTCATCGGCCGCGTCCAGCAGGCGCAGGGCGGGCGGGTTGACCGCTTGGGGCGTCCCCTGCAGGTCGTACTGGAACAGCGCGACGTCCTGCTCGGTCGCCCACGCGATGGCCGGCGGGGTGTAACCGGCCATCGCGAAGAACAGCGCGGCACGCTGCCCGGCGGACGCGGACGCCACGCCGTGAAGTTGCTGGACGGTGGGGCGGGTGGTCGGGCTGCCCTCCTTCTTCACCTGCGCCACAGCACGCCCGGCCAGGACGTCGACGCCCCCGTCCGCACCGACAGGGGTGGCCGCGGCATCGGCGAAACCCAGATAACGCATCCACTCGACCGCCACGAGCTCCGCGTCCCGGGCGTCGCGGATCAGCCGCTGCGCGGGACGATGGACCACGGCAGCGGGCGGCGCGGCCGCGGCGGCCTCCTCACGGGCCGCCAGCGCGACCCGCAGGCGCGAATAGGCGGCGAACCGGAACGTCAGCTCCCCGACACTCAGATACCCCGGAGTCGCATACCCCGGAGCCACCTCGGACGCCTCCCACACGTCCTCGGGCCGGGGCTCGAACCGGTAGGAGGCCCCCTTGTCCGAAACGGCCGCTCCCCGGTCGGTGAGGATCAGCAGTGCGGGGCGCGCCCTGCCCTCGGTCTCCGACTGCGCGACGCACAGGATGCGTTCGTCCACGGCGATGTGCCGACGGGCCAGACGCTCCGCCTCGGCCTGGAGGCGCGGATCGCGCGCCCCGAGCGTCTTCTCCAGGCAGTGGGCGATCGCCTCGTCCTGCGGCGTTCCCCGCGCAGGGAGGTCGTCGAGCAGCTCCCGCACCGCGCGCCGCATCGCCCGCGCCGCCTCGCGCGCCCGGCGCTTCTCCAAGGCGGCGGCAGCCGCCTGCCGCTCCTGCTCGGCACGTTCAGCGGCTCGGGCCCTCTGCCGGGCATAGCGCGCCGCGTCCCGTTCATGGCGGGCGGTGTTGCGCCGGCCGGCGGGCGTCTTGTTGAGCAGCCACACGAGCAAGGAGGCCAGGAGGAAGACGACCGTCGCGCCCGCCCACACGACCGTGGACACGAAGGCGCCCACGAGCAGGACGATCAGCGCGATCACCATGACGAGGGCGAGCACCGCCGTGATCACCTCGACACGGCCGTCTCCCCGCGACCGCGGCCCCGGCGGCACCGGGCCCGGAGTGTCCTCCCCGTCATCGACCGCCACCGCCCCGGCCCCCACCACAGTCCGGCCCGTCCCACCGCAGCCCCCGGCCCCCTCCCCGTGGAAACCGACGACCCCCTCGTTCACCGGTGCCGTACGCCCGCACACCGGACACTCACCACGTCCCACCGAACCCCCACGCCCCCACTAGTAGAAGAGTGAACAGTAATGGAAGGCCAACGGAACACCCCAGGCAGGCCTGCCCCTCACCGCCGGCGGTCCAGGATCTGCTCCAGGGACCCGCGGACGCCCTGATCCCTCGTCCGGCCGAGCTCGTGGTCCAGGGCGGCGGCGAGCTGGTCCGCGAGGGACGGGTCCCGCTCGTCGAGCATGCGCACGGTATGCACGGCCCCTTCGACGAACCCCGTGGCACGGACCGCCTTCACGACCCTCCTGCGCACCGTGCCGACGACGTCCCGCTCCCGGCTGTACAGCGCGATGTAGCGGGCGGCGAGGTACTGCCCGAAGGGGTCCCGCACCAGGGTCCAGCGGGGCTCGGCGCCCAAGTCCATGACCGGCGCCGGACGGACGGGGAAGTCCGACTCGGCGAACAGGTCCAGCAGTTCGCCGATGAGCCCGGGGTAGTACGGCTCGGGGACGGTGTGGTGCAACGCCCTGTGCAGGGCGGCGGCGAACTCGTCGGCGGGCATGTCGGGCGAGCCGCCGGGCCGGATGACGAACCGGTAGGCCAGGCGGCACACGACCTGGCCGAGCTCCGGGGGCCGGAGAGCGGAGCGGGAGATGCCCCGGTACTGCTCACGGGAGCCGAAGAGCTGGATGTACGTGCTGTCGTAAAGGTCGATCAGCCGCTGCGGGAGACGGCCGTCGCGCTCGTACACGGCGGCCAGTTGGGCCAGGAGGAGCGGGGTGGTGAGCCAGCCGGTCATCTCCGGGGAGGAGGTGACTTCGGTGAGCAGCCGTTCCGCGTCCGGCGGGGGCATGTGGGTCGCTCGCGCCCACCGGGAGAGGTACGCGCGGACGTCGCCCGGCGTGAACGCGTCCATCGCGTACGGGACGAATCCGCTCGCCACCAAGCCCGAGACGGAGGCGCCGGGACGGCTGAAGACGACGACCTCGGCCCGGGGATACCTCGCGCAGAACGCGGTCACGTCCGCCTGAGCGCGGTCGCGTTCCCGGACGGACAGTTCGTCCAGGCCGTCGAAGACGATCAGCGTACGGCGCTCGGTGAGGAGCAGTTCGAGCGTCTCGTACGACATCTCCAGGTCGTGGCGCAGACCGACCGAGTCGGCGATCAGCCGCTCCAGAGGCCGCGGCCGTCCGGCGCGCTGGCGCAGGGGCACGGTGAAGGCGACGTCCAACCGGCCCCCGTCGCGCCCCGCGGCGACCTCGTAGCAGATCCGGTCCGCCAGGACGGTCTTGCCGGTCCCGGCGCCGCCCAGAACGAGGACCTTGCGGTGCTCGGCGGTGACGTCCTGCCAGGGAGCGTGCCGGACACCGGACCAGGCGTCTCCGACAGGAGTCAGGCGCTGGGGGATGTACAGCTCGTCGGGCGCGGAAAGCCGCCGTTCACCGCCGGGGAACGCCCCTGCATGGAGGTCGGACCAGTGGCTGCCCAGCAGGCGGCTGCGGTAGCTTTCGAGGAAGTCACTGGTGTAGACGTCCAGAAAGCGGGCGACATGCTCGCCGCCGGGGTCGTCGCCCGCCGTCGCGCAGTACTCCCGGGCGAACAGCTTGAGCAGGTCGTGGTAGCGGAAGTGGCCGTCGCTCGTCTCGACGAGCTGGGCGTCGACCAGGAGTTCCAGCAACTCCTCCGCCCGCCCCTCCGGCACCTGGAGGAACACGCCGGCGTGCCGGGCCTTGAAACGGCTGAGCGGGAGCTGAGAGAGGACGCGGAAGGCGCGGGCCTCGGCCTCGGGCAGACCGCGATAGCTGATCTCGAAGCTGCCGCGGACGTCGAGGGAGCCGTCGGCCAGCTTGGCGAGCCTGGTGCGTTCGTCGGTGAGCACGTCGGCGAGCTTGCCGACGGTCCAATGACGCTTCCTCTTCAGGAGCGCGGCCGCGATGCGCAGGGCCAGCGGGAGGCGGCCACACTGCTGGACGAGGGTGCGGGCGGCCTGCTCGTCCTCAGCCCCCGACCAGGCGCGCTGGGAGACCTCGGCGAGCAGGGCCAGCGACTCCGCCTCGCTCATCAGGTCCACATGGTGGAGCAGGACGCCGTCGATCGCCGACAGGGCAACGCGGGAGGTCACGAGGACCAGACAGGTCGCCGCGGCGGGGATCAGGTCCACGACCTGGTCCGCCGACTGGGCGTTGTCGAGGAGGATCAGGCAGCGGCGCCCGGCGAGGAGGGAGCGGTAGCGCTGGGGGAGGTCCTGGGCACCGACCGGGACATTGAGGGTCGCGGGGTCGAGGTCGGCGACGAAGCGCTGCAGGATCCGCGCGGCGGTGGGCGGCTCGCCGTTCTGCTCGCCCAGGTCGGCGTAGAGCTGGACCTCGTCGAACCGCCCGGCGAGCCGGTGGGCCATGTGCACGGCCAGAGCGGACTTGCCGACGCCCGGGGTTCCGTACAAATCGATGACGTGCGGCCCCGGACCGTCATCACAGGCCAGGGACTCCACCGCGGTGATGTGCTCGGCGCGCCCGCTGAAATCCTTGGACCGCTGCGGGAGTTGGCGCAGTGACCGAGTGGGGGTCGGAGCAGAGGTGAAATAAATCGGTGCGTAGTTGTCGCGGAGGATATTGACCTGTCGGGCCTGGTCGGTGGCCAGCGCCACCGTGCCGGTCCGAGCCGGCCGGCGTCTAGGAAAACGAAATGGGCCCACTGTTGTTTCCGCTGATGTTGACCTGCTTGGCGTTCCCGCTCGCGTGGGCGATCAGCGTCTGCGTGGCGGGGTCACGCTGGGCGGCGGTCACCAGCGCTTCAAGGGTGGCGGCGAACTCCGCATCGTTCTCCAACTCGTGCCGCAGATGGCCGGCGACGGTGGCCCGCGCGCCCTCGTCCCCCGGCCGCGCCTCCAGCTCGGCCAAGGCCGCGCTCTGCGCGCCCGAACGGCCGAACCGCTGCCGGACCGCATGCGCGACGCCCTGAATCTTCAGCCAGGCGGCCTTCCCGGCCTCCGTCGCGGCGCCTTCCCCGAACTTGGTCGCAACCAGCGCCACGGCCACGGCACTCAAGGTAGCCGGATCCACGCTCGCCTCCCCCACACGTCCCCACGCCACGACTCTGCCCCCACGCTACCGGCGCCAACCGGCCTCCGGCAGCAAAACACCCTGGCCGCCACGACACGCACCGGCGATCGCAGCAGACACGACGCGACGCGACCGCACCCGTGTGCCTGTCCCGACTGAGCGTGTCTCAGTCGCCGCGCATCTTCAGGTCCGTGTAGAGCGGGTCATGGTCCGAGTACGGGGTGGGTTGTACATGATGCGCGATCGGGGTGATGCCGCGCAGGAAGACGTAGTCGAACTTGCTGTGCCAATCGGTGGTCGGCTCGCAGCCGGCGAAGGACGAGGGACGGCACCGAGGAGAGGCGTCCGTGGCCAGCGCCCATATCGGGGTGAGTTCAGGAGCGCTCGGTACGGCATTGAAGTCGCCGAGCACGATGGCACGGTGGTGCCGGGCGATCTCGATGGCCAGAACGCGGGTCTGGTCCGCCCGGACCTGCTCCTGACGCCGTTCGGCGAGGTGGGTGTTGAAGACGCGGACAGACTGCCCGCCCACCAGGGTGGTGACCGCCATGTACCCCCGGTCCTCCGAGCCCCCGTCGGGGTACTCCACGGTGACGCGGTCCGTCATGGGCGCCGCCGAGAGCACCGCCTGGCCGTACCCTCCCGGACTCCACGGGAACCCCCCACAACGGCCCCAGCTGTGCACGACCGGCCCGTACGCGACGTGGTAGCGGAGCCCGAAGAGGTTCTCCAGATGCCCCCGGATGCTCTGGACGTCACGCACACACGCTTCCTGCAGACCGATGACCTGGGGTGCGTAGGTGGCCATCTCCGCCGCCCGGTCGACGTTGCGCGCGCCGCAGGGATTGCACAGATTCCACGTCATCACCCGGCCGGGCACGACAGCCGTGGCGGCATCGGCGGGCAGCGCTCTGACGAAGGGCTCCCTACGGGGCGCGCTGGGGCCGACGAGCGCCAGGCACACCACGGCCAGGACACTCGCGCCCAGCCACGCGCTCCGCCCGAACACACCGCCTCCCACGCACGGCCACCGGCCCACCCCACCCCGTACGAGGGTATGGGAACACAACGCCCCGCAGACGCCGGCACGGTGCTGATGCCTGCCCGGTCTGCTCGCTCCGTGGCGGATAAGCTGATCGCCTTCGTCGAGGCCGAGGCCGAGGCCGACCTGCTGAAAACGCGCACCCGTACCACCACGCCCGGAGCCAGAACATGACCACCGACCGCCCGCGCGCAGTCGGCGCCACCTCGGATCCGGCCTGGTGGACCAAGGACGAGGAACGCTGGGAACTGCTGCGTTTCGAGGCGGCCCACGACGAAACCGGCCTGCCGCTGGACCGGTGGTGGAAGGACCGCCAGGACGTCCTGGAGGCATTCGCCCTCACCGCAGCACCGGTCGACCATTGCTTCGCCCGCTTCCTGCTGGAACAGGAGACACTGTTCCACCGCCACTGCTGGGGCTTCAGCCACAGCATCGAGATCGCCGCGCTCCTGCTCGCCGAGCACCGCCGACCCGAAGACGTCTGGCACCTGTGGGAGGCGATCTGCACCAGCTTCGACACCTGGTGCGGCCTACCCCACCAGCTCCTCTTCGCCGCAGGGGGAAAGCAACGCACGATCTCCTACGTCACGAACTGCGACCACGAGCAGCGGGACAACCTGCTGGAGCACCTGCACGAGCTCGATACGGCAACCGACGACCAGGTCACCGCGCTCATCGCCGAACGCCGCCAGTACTACACCGACGCCCTCGCCGACATCGCCGACACCCCGGACCGCGACGACAACCGCTGACGAGCCGATCTCCGCCACTCCCGCGCCGTGCAGCGGCTGTCCGACGGCCATGACGACGAAGCACTCCAACGCGTAGCGTTCCAACCGACCGCACGACCAGCGGTCACACCAAGGGGGAGACATGTGCATAGGTCCGCGCCGAACCGTCACCGCATCCGGAACAGTCCTGGTGCTTTGCTGCGCAGCAGTTCGGAAGACCGCCTCATGAAGCTGCGATGGATCACTGGCTGCGCCGTGGTGCCGACGCTCCTCCTCACAGCTTGCACCTCGGACACCGACGCCGAGCCCTGGCACGCCTTTTCGCCCACAGCAACCCACCGCACTACCCAGGCGGACACCGAGAAGAGACTCACAGCCGCAGCCCGCTCGGCACTCGACGGTGTCACTGATGAGGGCGCTTCGATGGTTGAGTCAGGCGTGGAGCGCGTCTCTGACGGGGTGCACACACAACTCGGCTTGACTCAAGGCACGACCTACAAGCTGACCGTGGTATGCGCAGGTAAAGGCACCGTACGGATCACGCTCGCGCCGGCCGCTGCGGGAGAGAAGAAGCCGATTCCCTGCGATCAATCGATCGCCTTCGAGCGCATCAAGCCGAAAGCCGCGTCGGCCCACCTCGACATCGTGGGCAACCCGGGCGCCTCAGGCATGATCGCTTGGCGCGTCAACAAGATGTGACCTACAGCTCACCGCGCGCAACAGCAATCCCCCGATGCGTTTCCCCATGCCGCCGTAGGGCGGCTTTCGATCGACTATGGCCAGCGGTCGAAACGGTCATGATCGCATGGTCGACGCGCGAATGAAGGCTGTTTGTTCGGCTTTATGTCAGTGTGGTTGAGGTGCTCCCAGCAGCATGCCGAGGTCACACACCTGTGGCCGCCGGCGGGATCGCGATACGGTGGCCCGGCTTCAGCACCAGATGAACTGGCGTGAACTCCTTCGGCTTGGAGCCGGCGGACGGCCCCTTGCCGACGTACACACTGAGCTCCGGGTATCCGTCGAAGGCGCAAGACTTCGATCCCTCGAGCCTGGCACTGAGCGTCGCCGTCGGCGAGTTGTGCGGCTTGCCCGGGAGAAGGGTCATCTTCCAGCTCAGCTGGGACGTTCCGCACGCGGCAATCCGGATCCCCGAGACACTGTCGCTCTGACCGCAGGCGGTGGCACCCAACAGCATCGCCGGACCGACCGTGCAGAGCGCCGCTGTCCGCCGTGACATGAGATCTCCTCCTGGGGGACGCCGCTCCCGCAGGGCCGAGTGCCGCCGTCTCATGCCCACCGGACCACTAGGGCGTGTATCGGAAGTGGATCAAGTTGTAGCGGCGAGCTCGATGAGGTGGCGGGCGGTGCCGGCAGGATCGATGATCTGATGGAGGTGTGCTCCGGGCAGGTGTGCCACACGCCAGCCGCGTTCGCCCGCCTGGTCGGCGAGGCCGTCATACGGAGGGCCGAACAGCAAGTAGGAGCAGGGATGGTCGTCCCAGCCGTCGGGGACCGGGATGTGCTGCTCGTAGTAGGAGAGGGGCAGGTTGGGCTGCTCCTCGATGACGGTCTGCCGCGCAATCGGATCAAAGAACATGGGTGCGACGTCTGCCTCGTCCCACCAGTCGGTCCAGCGCGGCAGCCTGCCGTTCACCGCCATCGGGCGGAGGAACTCCAGCAACTCGGGTGAGGCGACAGGGGTCGGTCCGATCGGGGCCGGCAGCGCGGCATCGACGAAGACCGAGCTGGCCACCGGATGGTCGAGGCCCGAGCGAATCACCGGGAGAAACAAGCCTGCGTTGCTGTGCGCTACCAACGTGACGGGGCTGTCGGCCGGGACCTGCCGGAGGTCGTCACGGACGGTGTCGACGATGCGGGGCCAGAAGGGCGGAGCGCCGGCGCCTATGTGCAGCAGGGACGGTACCCGCACCTGGTATCCCGCCGCCGTCAGGTGGTCGGCCACCGGCTGCCAGGTCGAGGGGCCTACGGACGGACTGTGCACGAGAACGAAGATCGGCTGCATGTGACGATCCTGCCGCCCATGCCGTCGCAGGCGCGACAGCCTTGGCCGACAGCAGAACGCTTCGCTTCGATGAAGCCGATGCGCCGTCACAGCACGGGCGAAGCGCCCTACCAGCGCATGCCGAGAGCATCGAGGTCCGCCCGCCGTTGTGGGCTGAGCGTTGCGGCGCGTCGGCGGGCGTTGTTCACGAATTGGCCGAGCCCCACCGGCTCGCCGTCGACGTCCTCAACGTGCTTGCGAGGCACGGTCAGGTGGCCTTCGCGGGCATGGAACTGCCGGGCCGTAGCGATGTTCCGCTCCCAGGCGGCGCTCTGCGAACGCCGCACGGGTCGTTCGTCGTCGCCCGCCGGTTCCAGCCCGAGCGTGCTTTCCAGGAGCCACTGCTGGGCCGGGAGCAGCTTGTCCCAGCCGAGCCGCTGCGCAGCGACCCACGCGCCCAGGTCCTCGCCGAGCACGATGACCTCGCTCGCCTGTACCGGCAAGGTTCCGCCGGGGCCATCGTGCAGCAGGTCGACCAGTGGCTACCAAGACGGGATGTCGCGTAGGAAGGCGGCCAGCGCCCGCCGCAGATCAGGTGCCGCTTCCTGAACCACGCCATGCCAACCCATCCGTGGCGGGTGATGGGTGCATCTTCACGGGGCAAGGCCGAGCGCACGTGTCACGAGGTGAGCCTTGGCGGCCCCCGGAGAATCCTGGTCCGGCGAAGCTGCCCGACCGACGAGGGACCCCACCCGCTCAGGACCCGGTTCTGCCAGAGGTCCGGCCCGCCGCACGGCGGGGCACCCTTGTGGGCGGGTGTCTGCCGGAGCGCCCCGGCTGATGTGCCGGCCGGGCGTACCGTGGAGTGGGAGGTGGTGAGTTGATGACCACGGAGCTGGCCGACAACGTCCGCAAGTACCGGCGACGCGCGGGGATGAGCCAGGAGGAACTGGCCCACGCCGCAGGCGTATCGCCGGGCACCGTGCGCAAGGCCGAGCAGGGCGGCACCATCCGTATGGAGACCTTGCACACGCTTGCCCGCGCGCTGGGGGTGACCACGGCCGCGCTGATGGCCTCGGATGCACCGGAGCCAGTGGGGCGAGCCGAGGAGCCGAACCGGGTCAACCTGATCCAGCTCCGCGCCGCCCTCACCCCGGCCGTCGGGCTCGTGGACCAGGACGCCGAAGCCGTGGCCGAGGAACCGAACCTGCGCACCTTCCGGCGGATGCTGCAAGACGCACGGGTGTTGTACTTCTCCGACAGCTACAAGAGCGTCGCGGCTCAACTGCCGGGCCTGCTGCGCGATGCCGCACAGGCCGTCGCCTACTACGACAGCGGGGACGAGCACCGGCAGGCCCTGCTGGCACGCGCCGAGGCGCTGCGTCTGGCCGGCACCTATCTCACCCAGGTACGGCAGTACGACATCGCGTATGCCGCCGTGCGCGGCGCCATCATGGACGCCCGTCAGGCCGGAGACATGCTTGCGGCGGGCTCCGGTGTCGGCTGCATGTGCTGGCTGCTGGTGAGGCAGGGAAGGCTGGACGAGGCGGAACAGGTCGCCGCCCAGAGCATGGACGCGGTGGAGCCGAAGATCACCGGGGCTGAGCCGGACCACTACGCGGTGTGGGGCGGCCTGGCGATGGAGGCTGCCGCCGCAGCCACGAGGAACAACCGTCCCGACGAGGCGAAGGAGTACCGTCAAGCCGCCCGGGTCGCGGCAACCGCTGTCGGCACGGCGCATCGCAACGTCTCCCGGCACTGGTCCGTCTTCGGGCCGGTCACCGCCGCGGTCAAGGCACTCGAAGACGACATGGTCGTCGGCGACTCCCGCGCGGTGGTGCGCAAGGCCGGCGAGCAGGAGGAGTTGTCGCCCAAGGCGTGGAAGCGCTTGGGCAGGCCCAGCACCAACGACGGGAACCGTTTCACCCTCGATGTGGCGCGCGCCCACACCCGGACCGGCGACTTGTCCGCCGCCATGGACGAGTTGACCCGCGCCAGGGAAGCCGCCCCGCAGTGGCTGCGGCACCAGAACGGGGCCGCCGAGACCATGCAGGAGATCCTGGGCAAGCGCAAGCGCACCCTCACGGCCGAGATGCGCGAAATGGCCGACTACCTGGGCGTTGTCGGGTAGCTGCCACGCAGCGTGGCAGTGCGTATACCTAGAGTCGCGAACTGCCATGACTCCCACCTGGGGTGACGATCAGTCAGCGCCTACGGTCAGTGCGTCCACCGTCAGTGACCCAGGCCGGGGGTACCCAGTGAGCCAGCCCAGGAGCGATGCCGACCGTATGCGTCGCAGAGAGCTGTACGACGCCGCGTTGGGCGGGGGAGGTCCCCGCTTACTGCCGTGGACCAGCCCGGAGGGGAAGCCGTGCTACCTGAGCAGCGACGGCCGGGGTTACCTCTCCACCCTCGCCGACAGCATCGAGACGGTACAGCTCAGCATGGGCCAGGAACTGTTGGAGTACGCCCGCGACGCCACGGCACCCGGCGCGAAAGCCCTGTCGGCGAGCGAATACCGCTGGTTGGCCTGCCGGTTGGCGGAAGCCCTGGCGGACGCGCTCAGGGTCGCGGACTCGCGCGGACAGCGCATCCCGGATCAGGAAGAGGCGGCCGAGGATGCCTGATTCTTCAAACGCCGGCGCACCAGTACGCAACTCCGCTCGGGGGCGCTTCCGCTTCCGCGAGTACCACGTGACCACCGTCCCCGACCCTGTGGCGCTGCCAGCGTTCGAGGCGGTCTGCGTCACCGGGGAAGAGCACAACTGCGGCGCCACGTCAGGCACGCTGCACAACTCGGACGAGCTGACCCGTTGGATCGCCGGACACTGCGCCCAGAGCGGCCACGAGCTCTACGAGCGGACCGTCCGCGCTCTCGTCCGTGCCGAGCCTGGCGCGTGGCAGTAGAGTCCCCCTGCGCCGACACCACGCCAGCGGCAACGCGACCGCGCAGCCCAAGCCGGTGACGGCAGTAGCGACGGCAACAACCACGGATTCCCCCGCACATCCACGGACGTCAGCGGAGCGCGAATCAGTGGTTCTTGACGATGTCCGCAACCCGTTTAGAGGCAGCTTGCTCGATGAGGACATTCAACTCGCTCGCAACGCGCGCAGGCGAACATAAGTGACTTCGGTTGCAAGTTCCTAGCGCAAACCTGAATTCCCGTCGGATGGGTACCGACGGGAATTCAGGACGCTGTGACGGCAGTAGTTGACGGCACGTCGTGTCCTGCTGCCGGATTCCATGTGGGGGATCCCGGCACGAATTCAAACAGGGCAACGTAAAAACCGTTTTGGGGAAGACACCCACGGGAGCCTTCCCTTTAGCTGGCCTTAGGAATTCGCGGAGCGAATTCCGTTCAGCTCGGATTGCGGAGCAATTCGAGTCTCGGACAACGGAGTTGTCCGTCCGGCAGCGGAGCTGCTGGCGCGCCGTGCGGAGCACGGCGCCCT
>NZ_JBJDQT010000031.1:0-112540 GCF_044903565.1 Streptomyces sp. NPDC004065
AGCAGCGGCAGCGGGTCGGAGGCGGTGACCAGCTCCCGCAGCGGGTACCGGGCCAGCACCGCGTCCACCTCCGGCGTCAACGCCGCCGCCAGCCGCGTCATCACCGGCAGACAGTCGTCGAGCATCACCCGGGCGGCGGCCCGCAGGACCTCGCGGTCCGGCCCCTCGGGCACTCCGGCGGCGGCGCGGTCGTACAGCGCGGCCCCCTCCTCGAGCACCAGCCCGGTGTCGATGCCCGCCGGCACCTTGACGCCGGCGGCGTGCCGCCAGGTGGCGACCGGATCGCTCCAGGCCTCCACGTGGTACGTCCACCGGCCGGGCTCGCCGGCGGTCACGGTGGCGCCCCAGCGGTCGCTGCCAGGCGCCAGCTCGCGCATCGGCGTCCAGGGGCCGGGACGGCCCTCGGGGTCGCGCAGGACGACATGGGCGGCCACGGCGTCATGGCCCTCACCGAACACGGTGGCGGTGACCTGGAAGGTCTCGCCCACGACCGCCTTGGCCGGGCGCCGGCCGCACTCCACGGCCGGGCGCACGTCCCGGACCGGGACCCGGCCGATGAGAGGAGCGGGACGCGGGGTCGTACGGACGACCGGACTCGGGGCCCGGTTCGGGGTCGGACTCATGGGTGTCACCTCCACCGTGCTCGAGGCCGGGCTCGCGCCCGGCCGGGGTCTGGAATCTCGTGCCGGGTGCCCGACTAGGCCCCGGCGGGGGAACGCCTCTCGGGCTCCGCGGCCCGCTCCCGCCCGCGCGCCCGGCCGCCGTCCCACCGCGGATCGGCGGCCGCCTCCGGCACGCCTGCGGACGCCTGGTCCACCGCCCCCGCGGTGCGCCCGGGCAGGTCGCCGGCCCGGACTCCGGCCGTACCGCCGTGCCCGGCGGCACGCGCGCCCCGGCCCGGGACCTTCGCGGCCCGGCCCCGGCCCCCGTCGGCGTGGGCGCGGACCCCGGCGGTGCGGCCCGGGACCGCGCCCGCACGGCCTTGCGCGCCGGCGGCCCGGACCTGTGTCCTCGTCCGGCCGCGGTGGTGCGGGCCGGCGGCCACGTGCGGCCGGCCGCCCTGCTCCCGCAGGTAGGCGACGAGGGTGGTCCGCAGATAGCGTTCCGCGGCGTCCGCGGCCTCCCGTGCGCAGCGCTTCCCCATCAGCACGCACAGGGTGTAGCCCGAGTCCTCGAAGGTCGCGCGCACCCTGCGGTCGTCGGGCGACGCGAGCATGGCACGTTCCCACGCCCGGTAGTGCCGCAGATGCCGGGCGACTTCGGCTTTGGCGGGTAGCAGCATGGCGCCGATCACCTTTCGGAAGCGCTCGAAGGGCACGTCTCCCGACGATCGGGGCGGTCCCCGCGCACGCGAAGGCACGGGTCCCGTTCAACGGCGCTCGAGACTTTCACTCATGGTGCACGTTCAACGACACACCGTCCTGTTGGATCTTCAACCAGCGTTCACAGGGGCTGCCACCTGCTCGTGTTGCACGAATGGCGTAGTGCGCTCAGTGTGGGATCTGACTCAGAGGCAACAGGTGCTCACGCTTCGTACTCGGGGGCTGAGCCCACAAGGGCCAGAGGGGCGCGAGCCCCGCCGGTGAGGAGCCGACGACGATGAAGACCGCAGTGCCCTGCTACTACCACCTCGACGTGGAAGTCAGCCCGGAACGGGTCGGACAGGTCAGGCGCATCCTGGCCGCGCACCTCAGGTTCTGGGACCTCGAGGACCTCGTCGAACCCGTGTGCGGCGGCGCCGAGATGCTGCTGAAGGCCATCGACGAGCACGCCCGGGACAAGCACACCTCCATCGAGATGTGGTGGACCGGCCAGCACCTCATCACCGCGGTCGGGGAGAACAACCACGACCTGCGTCCCGACCAGGACCTGCGGGCCTGCCTGGCCCGCATCGCGGCGACGAGCGACGGCTGGGGCTGCTGCGCCTCGGAGACCGGCAGCAAGGTCATCTGGTTCTCCCAGCGGGCCCGCGCCGGAGTGCGCGTCCCGCTGGTCCCGAAGGCTCCGGAGCCGACGCTGCGCGAGGGCCTGAAGACGCCCCGCGCCCTGCCGGTCGCCGCGCTGGCCTCCCCGCTCAGCGGCCCCGAGGCGGTCCTGGAGGAGGCCCGGTGACCGCGCGCAAGCGCCGTACAGGGGTGCCCGCCGTCCCCGTGTGGAGCGGGTACCCCTACCCCCTCGGCGCCGCCTACGACGGGAAGGGCACCAACTTCGCCCTGTTCAGCGAGGTGGCCGAACACGTCGAGCTGGTCCTCGTGGACGAGCGCGGCGCCCACCGGAGCGTGCCGCTGACCGAGGCCGAGGGCTTCGTCTGGCACGGCTACCTGCCCGGTGTCGGGCCGGGACAGCGCTACGGCTACCGGGTGCACGGCCCCTGGCACCCGGCGGCCGGCCACCGCTGCAACCCGCGGAAACTGCTGCTGGACCCCTACGCCCGGGCGGTCGACGGGCGGACGGACAACGACCCCTCGCTCTACGAGCGTTCCGGGCACGGCGCCGACCCTGCCGACAGCGCCGGGCACACCATGCTCGGCGTGGTCACCGACCCCGCCTTCGACTGGGACGGGGACAGCCCGCCGTGCCGCGCCTACTCCGACACCGTGATCTACGAGGCGCACGTGCGCGGCCTGACCCGCACCCACCCCGAGGTCCCGCCGGAACTGCGCGGCACCTACGCAGGCCTGGCGCACCCCGCGGTGATCGGCCACCTGACCTCCCTGGGAGTGACGGCCGTCGAGCTCATGCCGGTCCACCAGTTCGTGCACGACGGCGTGCTCCGGGACCGCGGCCTGTCCAACTACTGGGGCTACAACACCATCGGCTTCTTCGCGCCGCACAACGAGTACGCCGCGCACGGCACCCGCGGCCGGCAGGTCGCCGAGTTCAAGTCGATGGTCAAGGCGCTGCACGCGGCGGGTCTCGAGGTGATCCTCGACGTGGTCTACAACCACACCGCCGAGGGCAACGAGAAAGGACCGACGCTGTCCTTCCGCGGCATCGACAACGCCTCGTACTACCGCCTGGTCGACGGCGACTGGGCGCACTACTACGACACCACGGGCACCGGCAACAGCCTGCTGATGCGCCACCCGTACGTACTGCAGCTGATCATGGACTCGCTGCGGTACTGGGTCACCGAGATGCACGTCGACGGGTTCCGCTTCGACCTGGCGGCCACGCTGGCGCGGCAGTTCCACGAGGTGGACCGGCTGTCGGCGTTCTTCGACCTGATCCAGCAGGACCCGGTGATCAGCCGGGTGAAGCTGATCGCCGAGCCCTGGGACGTCGGCGAGGGCGGCTACCAGGTGGGCAACTTCCCGCCGCTGTGGTCGGAGTGGAACGGCCTGTACCGGGACGCCGTACGCGACTTCTGGCGCGGCGAGGAGCACACGCTCGGCGAGTTCGCCTCCCGGCTGACCGGCTCCTCGGACCTGTACGCCCACAACCGGCGCCGGCCGCGCGCCAGCGTCAACTTCGTGACCGCGCACGACGGTTTCACGCTGCGCGACCTGGTGTCGTACAACGACAAGCACAACGAGGCCAACGGCGAGGGCAACCGGGACGGCGAGAGCGTCAACCGCTCCTGGAACTGCGGCGCCGAGGGCGACACCGACGACCCGTCGGTCCTCGCGCTGCGCGCCCGCCAGCAGCGCAACTTCCTGGCCACCCTGCTGCTGTCGCAGGGCATCCCGATGCTGTGCCACGGCGACGAGCTGGGCCGCACCCAGGGCGGCAACAACAACGCCTACTGCCAGGACAACGAGGTCTCCTGGATCGACTGGCGGCTGACGGACGAGCAGCGGGAGCTGACGGACTTCACGCGGTACGTCATCGGTCTGCGCGCCGCCCATCCCGTGCTGCGCCGCCGCCGCTTCTTCAAGGGGGACACGGCGACCCGCGACGACCAGCCGCTGCCCGACCTGGTGTGGCTGCTGCCGGACGCCCGCGAGATGTCGGAGGACGACTGGCTGCGCTCCGACGCGCACTCCGTGATGGTCTTCCTCAACGGCGACGCCATCGCCGAACCCGACCGGCGGGGCCGGCCGGTGGTGGACGACTCGTTCCTGCTGCTGCTCAACGGCTACTGGGAACCGGTCGACTTCCGGCTGCCCGGCCCCGCCTACGGCGAGCGCTGGACGGCCCTCCTCGACACGGCGGAACCCCAGGGCCCGCCCGACGAGGCGGAGCACAAGGCGTCCGCCGACCTGCGCGTGGCCTCCCGCAGCCTGGTCCTGCTGTCCCGTCCGCCCCGCACGTCCCGCTGAGCCCGGACCGTCGCGACCCGGGTCCGCGGCCGGGGCGGTCAGGTCTGCGGTCAGGTCTCGGGTCAGGTCTCCTTGCGGGACGTCACGGTGAACTGGGCGCCGTCCCGGTCGCGGAGGACCGCCTCGTCGGGGCCCTCGCTCAGCACGCTGCCGCCATGGGCCTCGGCCGAGCGGGCGCAGGCGGCGACGTCGGCCACGCGGAAGTGGATCTGCCAGTGCGGCCGGACGGCCGGGTCGGGCGCCGCCTCCAGGGCGCCGGACTCGATGCGGGCGACGACCTCGCCGTGGCTGCGCAGCACCACCTCGTTGGCCTCGTAGCGGACCTCGCAGCAGCCGGGCAGCTCCGAGGCCCAGTCCAGTACCTCGCCGTAGAAGATCGCGGCGTCGAAGGCGTCGCGCGTGTGCAGCCGGATGAAGGCCGGCGCCGCCTTGCGCCAGGTGTCCCAGTCGGTGAACAGGTCGCCCTCCCAGATGCCGAAGGTCGCGCCGTCCCGGTCGGCCAGCAGCGCGGCCCGCCCGGGCGGGAAGGAGATCGGCCCGACCGCGACGGTGCCGCCGCGCTCCTGCACCCGGGAGACCGCCTCGTCGGCGCTGCGCACGGCGAAGTACGGCGTCCAGGCGACCGCCATCTGCCACATCGAGGCCACCGCGGCGATCCCGGCGACCGGCGCGCCGTCCGACAGGGCGATACGGAAGCGGTCGCCCAGCTTGGCCGTGCGCCACTCCCAGCCCAGCACCGCGTGGTAGAAGTCCTCCGTGGCCTCCAGGTCCCGGCTGGTCAGGCTCACCCAGCAAGGCGCGCCGCACACGGCGTGGGTGGAGACCACGCCGGTCGCTGGGCTGGAGGGTGTCGGCTCGTCGTTCATGGCACGTCCCGGTCTCGTCGACCGGCCGGCACCGGTCTGACACCAGTGTCCGGCCGCCTCCCGTGGGCCGCCTGCCGAGTACCCCGCGGGCGCCGCCGAAACGGGGACGGCGGGGCGCCCGGACGCCCCCGCGACCGGCCGCACACTGGCGCGCGGCGGCCGGTGTGACGACGATGGACTCCGTGGCAGACACTCCGCAGGACCCCGCCGGGGAGGCCGACCGGCTGCAGGATCTGCACGAGCAGGTCGAGCAGCTCAAGGAGGCCGTGACCTCGCACGCCGTGGTGGACCAGGCGATCGGCATGATCGTCGCGCTCGGGCGGGTCACGCCCGACCAGGGCTGGATGATCCTCAAGGAGGTCTCGCAGCACACCAACGTCAAACTCCGCAACGTCGCCGAGCTGGTCCTCGTCTGGGGCCGCACCGGGGACATCCCCGCCGACATCGAGGCCGAGCTGGAGGACGCCCTCGACCGTTACGGCCCCACCCAGATCCCGGGGGCGCCGCCGGAGTGAGCCCTCTCCGGCGGCGCCGGCGCCCTCCCACGGGGTCGGACGGGCGGGCGCCGCTCGGGGGCTCAGCCCGTCTCGGCCAGCAGCTCGTCGCGCAGCTGCGCGAAGCAGCCACTGAGCAGCCGGGAGACGTGCATCTGCGAGATGCCGAGCTGCTGGGCGATACGGCTCTGCGTCATGCCCCGGAAGAACCTGAGGTAGAGGATGGTCCGCTCGCGCTCGGGCAGCGCCTCCAGACACGGCCGGACCGCCACCCGGTCCACGACCAGGTCGTAGCGGGCGTCGGCCTCGCCCAGCCCGTCGCCGAGCGCGTAGCCGTCCGTCCCCGGCATCTCCGCCTCCAGCGACAGCGCCGCGAAGCAGTCCAGGGCCTCCATCCCGGTCCGTACGTCGCTCACGCTCAGGTGCGCGTGCTCGGCTATCTCGGGCACGGTGGGCGCCCG
This sequence comes from Streptomyces sp. NPDC004065, assembly GCF_044903565.1. Lineage (NCBI taxonomy): Bacteria > Bacillati > Actinomycetota > Actinomycetes > Kitasatosporales > Streptomycetaceae > Streptomyces > Streptomyces sp. NPDC004065. The sequence continues at coordinate 6,084 of NZ_JBJDQT010000031.1, forward strand.
GCCGGGCGTGGTCTGGGCCAGCTCCTTCGCGGCCTTCCGCACGCGGTTGCGCAGGTCCTGCACCCGGCGCGGCACGTGCAGGGTCCACATGTGGTCGCGGAAGTGCCGCTTGATCTCACCGGTGACGGTCGGCACGGCGTACGCCTCGAACGCGTAACCGCGCGCCGGATCGTAGTGGTCGACGGCCTTGACCAGTCCGAGCGCGGCCACCTGGTACAGGTCCTCCAGCGCCTCGCCGCGCCCGCGGAACCGTACGGCGATCCGCTCGGCCATGGGCAGCCAGACCTGGACCAGCTCGTCCCGGAGCGCCTTGCGCTCGGGACCGTCGGGCAACCGCGCCAGCCGCTCGAACGCCTCGACGGTGTCGGGGGCGTCGTCGTGCGGGTGGGGTTTGGTTCTGCCGGTGGTACGCATGCGCCGCACCTCCCTCAGCAGGTGCTGGATGGACGGACACCACGGGAGGCGCGGGGCTCGGACCGTGCGGAGGGACACCGGGGGCCCGGCACCGCCGGCTCCCACGGACGTGCCTCCTGTCCGAAGCACTGGAAAGCGGATCCCGGAGTCGGCGATTTCGAAACAGTTCCGATAATGCGTGACGGTGGGCGACCGCCCGAATCTCAATTGTCGGCCCGAGTGCGATGAATTGCCACCGCAGTAAATGCTGTGCATTTCAATGATCGGTCAATGAGCGGTCAATGACCGGGCGAAAGGCGCTGTACCGGGGCCCCGGGGCGCCGCCGCGGGCCGGCGGCGGCCCGCCGTCCGGGAGGCGCCGGCCCGCGATCGGAACGACGTTTCAAGATCGATGACCCCGCCCGTCCGGGCCGATGTGACGAGTACACGTCAGCTCTGGCCGAAACCGGTCGTCCGCCCGGTCGGGGGACCCGGTCGACGTGATGTGCGGCACGCCCCCCGCCGCCCGCGCGACGGCCCGCCCGGCGATTCCTCCAGCACACGGCTCTGATCACCGATCAGAGCGGGCGAATTCCCTGGCCACGGCCCATTCCGCTCATTTGACAGTGCGCTGAGTCCACGGATAGGAAACAGCTCTTGGAAGTCGAGAGGTGGATTGTGTACGAGCCGAACGTGGTCGGGGACTGGCACGAGTACGACGGGCATGCCGGCCTGCGCGTCCGCGTCCACCGCCTGGAGCGGGCCGAGCCGCCCCGCGGGCGCGACGACGCCGCCGAGGGCCTGACCTACTTCCGCCTGCGCGTCACCGTCGAGAACCGCGGGCCGCGGCGCTTCGGCATCCACCTCGAGGACGGCCAGATCGACGTGCGGATCGGCCCCGACGGGGAGGGCGCGTTCGTCGACTGGCGCAACTCCCAGTTCATCGAGGGCTTCGACGTCTATCCGCTGCGCCGGGTCACCGCCGTGCTGTACGCCGCGGGCCCGGAGGCCGCCCTGTCCCAGATCGACGTCCAGGTCCAGCTGCGCGTCGACGACGAGTGGACCGACCGCCGGCTGTGGACCGGCGGGACCGGCGCCGCGGACGAGGCCGCCGGGACGGGCGCGCACTGCGCCGGAGGCCCGGGCGGGCTGGCGCACCAGGTCAGCAACTTCCTGCGCGACCAGGCCGAACCCGGCCCGACCGCCTGACCGACGGGCCGGCCGGCCGCCCGCCTCAGTGCGGGATGCCGTCGATGATCTCGCGGGCGCCCTGCCGCAGCAGGGCCACGGCGACCGAAGTGCCCAAGGTGGCCGCGTCCAGCCGGCCCGCCCACTCGTGGGCGTTCAGCCGTGTCTTGCCGTCGGGCGTGAACACGCACGCCCGCAGGGACAGCTCCCCGCCGCGGTCCACCCGCGCGTACCCGGCGATCGGGCTGTTGCAGTGCCCCTGGAGCACGTGCAGGAACATCCGCTCCGCCGTGGCCTCCCGGTAGGTGTCCCGGTCGCCGAGCGCCCCGACCGCCTCGATCAGCTCGCCGTCCCCCTCGCGGCACTGCAGGGCGAGGATGCCCGCCCCGATCGGCGGCATCATCGTCTCCGCGGACAGCACCTCGCTGATCATGTCCTGCCGGCCGATGCGTTCCAGACCGGACACCGCGAGCAGCAGCGCGTCCGCCTCGCCGGCCGCAAGCTTCTCCAGCCGGCGGTTGGCGTTGCCGCGGAAGGGCACGCACTCCAGGTGCGGGTGGGTGGCGGCCAGCTGTGCGATCCGGCGCACCGCGGAGGTGCCGATCCTGCTCCCGGCGGGCAGCTCGTCGAGGGTGAGCCCGCCGGGGTGGACCAGCGCGTCGCGGATGTCGTCCCGCTTCAGGAACGCGGCGAACGTCGTACCGGCCGGCAGCGGACGGTCGGCGGGCACGTCCTTGAGGCAGTGCACCGCGAGGTCCGCCTCCCCGGCCAGCAGCGCGGCGTCCACCTCCTTGGTGAACGCCCCCTTGCCCTCGACCACCGACAGATCGCCCAGCCATCTGTCGCCGGTGGTCCGCACGGGGACGACCTCGGTGCGCACACCTGGGTACAGGGCCGCCAGCTCGGTGCGGACACGGTCGACCTGGGCCAGTGCCATCGGCGAGTCGCGGGAGACGATCCGGATCAGTTCAGGGACGGACATGCGGGACACGATAGACCTCCCGCGGGTCCCGCCGGCGCCGTACGCCCGTATGCGCCGCACCCGCCGCCGCGGGGCGCCGAAGCCGTGCGCTCACGCGCCGGGGAAGCCGTGCGCTCACCTGCCGGGAAACCATGCGCTCACGCGCCGCCGGGGTCGCGGTCCAGCGGGTCGTCGGGCAGGTCGGCGGCCGCGTCCTCGGGAGCCAGGTCGGGGCGCAGCCGCAGCCAGGACGGCTGGCGCAGCATCCCGGAGCGGGTGCGCACGCTGTAGCGGACCTCGCCGACCAGCCGCGGCACCACCCAGTGCGCCCCGCGCACCGCCGGCACCGGGTCGAACGGGCACACGTCGGTGGCCAGTTCCGCGAGCAGCGCGGCCAGTTCGGACCGCTCGGCCTCGCTCCACCCGGTGCCGACACTGCCCACGTACCGCAGGGCGCCGCCGGCGCGCTGGCCCACCAGCACCGCCCCCGGCAGGCCGGTCAGCCGCCCCTTGCCGGGCAGCCAGCCGCCCACCAGGACGTCCTCACTGCGCATGTTGCGGATCTTGATCCAGGCGCGGGAGCGGACCCCCGGCTCGTACACGGAGTCCAGGCGCTTGCACACCAGGCCCTCCAGGCCGTGCTCGCGCGTCGCCGCCAGCGCCTGCGCCCCGTGGCCGACGATCGCCGCGGGCGTCGACCAGTGCGGCCCGTGAAGACCCAGCTCCTCCAGCCGTTGACGGCGCTGTGCGTAGGGCAGTGCGATCAGCGAGCGCCCGCCCAGGTGCATCACGTCGAACAGCACGAGGTGGACGGGCACCTGTGCCGCGCGGCGGGCGGCGCGGGCGGGGGCGTGGGCCAGGCCCATACGGCGCTGCAGCAGCTGGAAGCTGGCCCGGCCGCGCTCGTCCAGCGCCAGCACCTCGCCGTCCAGGACGGCGGGTGTGGTGCCGAGGGCCCGGCCGAGCGGGCCCAGCTCCGGGTAGGCGGCGGTGATGTCCTCGCCGGAGCGGGCCCGCAGCAGCACCGAGCCGTCGCCGTTCAGATACGCCACCGTGCGCTGACCGTCCTGCTTGGTCTCGTACGCCCACCGGGCGTCCTGCGAGGCGGGCGGCAGGGAGCCGGGCGTGGCGAGCATGGGCGGGATCAGCGGCAGGGGCACGGCTGAGATGTCGACGAACCGATCTGTCGCCAAGCCACCTTTCCCGTACTTTCCCCCGAACGGGCGACGGCGCCGCCGGGTCCGTGGCCCGGACCCGGCGCACCTTCACATACCGACCGTCCAGTAGGATCACGCGCCAGCCGTCCGAGGAGGAACCATGCCCCGTTCCGTACGCTCACCCCTGCTGCTCGCCGGCCTGCTGGCCACCGCGGGCGCCGCCCACTTCGCCCGCCCCCGGCAGTTCGACGCGATCGTCCCGCGCTCCCTGCCGGGCAGCCCCCGCACCTGGACCCGTGTCAGCGGCGCGGCCGAACTCGCGCTGGCCGCCGGTGTCGCCCTGCCCAGGACCCGGAAGCCGGCGGCCCTCGCGGCGGCCGCCTTCTTCGTCGGTGTCTTCCCCGCCAACGTCAAGATGGCGGTGGACTGGCGCGACCGTCCCGCCCCCCAGCGGGCGGCGGCGTTCGGACGGCTGCCCCTCCAGGTGCCCCTCATACTGTGGGCCCGGAGTATCGCCAGGACCGCCGGGGACCGGTCGTGAGCGCCCCGGTGAGGCCCGGCGACCGGGTCGACGACTTCACGCTGCCCGACGAGACGGGCACCGCCCGCACGCTGTCCGGGCTGCTCGCCGAGGGGCCGGTGGTGCTGTTCTTCTACCCTGCCGCCCTCACGCCCGGCTGCACCGCCGAGGCCTGCCACTTCCGGGACCTCGCCGCCGAGTTCGCCGCCGTCGGCGCGCGGCCCGTCGGGATCAGCGGTGATCCGGTGGAGCGTCAGCAGGAGTTCGCCGGCCGGCACCGCCTCGGCATGCCGCTGCTGTCCGACGCCGACGGCACCGTCCGGCGGCTGTTCGGGGTGGAGCGGGGCTTCTCGCTCGCGCCCACCAAGCGGGCGACCTTCGTCGTCGCCGAGGACCGCACGGTCCTGGAAGTGGTCCGCAGCGAGCTCCGCATGAACACCCACGCCGACCGGGCCCTGGCGGCCCTGCGGGCCCGCCGGCCCTGACCCCGCCACCGCCCGGCGCCGCCACCGCGGGCTCCGACCCGGCCCCAGCCCGGCCGGCCCGGCGCAGCCACCGCCGCACCCGGCCGTCCGGCCCGCTCGGAGCCGCCCCGCGCCCGAGCCCGACGCGGGCGGGGCGGCTCCGCGTGCTGAGCCCGACGCGCGCGGGGCGGCTCCGCGTGCTGAGTCCGACGCGCGCGGTGCGGGCCGGGTCCGTCACTCCTCGCCGCCCTCCACGGCGACCTGCGCGAGGGTGCGGCCGGTGCGGACCGAGCGGGCCCGGCGCGGGTCGGGAGTACCGCGGCCGCCCGTGCGGCCGTCGCCCTTGCGCACCAGCAGCCACGCCTCCTCCTCGTCGCCGGGCCCGCCGCCGCGGAACCTGGTCAGGGCGTACTCGCCGCGCAGTTTGGAGCCGTGCAGCCGGAACGTGGCGTGCCCGAGCTCCAGCGACCGGGCGAAGTCGACGGGCCTGCCCCTGCGGTCGTGGCTCAGCGGCTCGTACGTGCCCCGGTCCCAGACGATCACGGTGCCGCCGCCGTACTCGCCCTTGGGGATCACGCCCTCGAAGTCCTCGTACTCCAGCGGATGGTCCTCCGTGGGCACCGCGAGCCGCTTGTCGTGCGGGTCGTCGGGGGGACCCTTGGGGACCGCCCAGGACTTCAGTACGTCGCCGACCTGGAGGCGGAAGTCGAAGTGCATCCTGCGCGCGTCGTGGATCTGCACCACGAACCGTGGCGCGGGGCCGGGGGAGCCCCGCTGTCCCGACGGCTCACGGGTCCGTCCGAAGTCGCGTCTGCCGCGGTACTCCCGCAGCCGTTCCTCCGTACCCACCTGGGTCCTCCTTCCGTCCGCCGCACGCGCCCCGCCCGGGCCGTCCCCCGCGCGCCGCCCGCCCGGGTACCCGCGTACGAGGCCCTGTCGCCCCGGGCGGCGACGACTGCCACGCTCTTCATGGGGCGCCACGCACCGACCGCACGTGCGAGCACACGGACCACGGCAGGAACGACGGGCGCGCACGCACACCCCCACCCACGACCAGCGGAGCGCACACCATGGCGACGGACACGGGCAAGGAAGCGAGCACGGACACGGGCAAGGAGGCGAGCACGGACACGGGCAAGGAGGCGAGCACGGACACGGGCAAGGAGGCGAGCACGGACACGCGTACGCGCACCGGCACCGGCACGGCCGCCGCGGGCGGGCGGTCCGCCGGCGGCATCGAGGTGCGGCCGGCCGCCGGGCACATCGGCGCGGAGATCGACGGGGTCGATCTGGCCGGCGACCTGGACGAGACCGCCGTCGCCGCGGTCCGCGCGGCGGTGCTGCGCTGGAAGGTGGTCTTCTTCCGCGGACAGCGGCTGGACCACGCCCGCCACGTGGCGCTGGCCCGCCGTTTCGGCGAGCCGGTGGTCCTCGCACGGCGGGGCGGTGCGTCACCGCCCGGCTTCCCCGAGGTGGAGACGACCGCCGACCGCCTGGAACTCGGCGGGCGGTTCGGCATGGACCACGAGGAGTGGCTGCGACGGCGCAGGCACACCCTGCTGCGCGGCTGGCACTGCGACCACGGCGCCCGCGTCGACCCGCCCGCGGCGACCATCCTGCGCGCCGAGACCGTGCCGCCCTACGGCGGAGACACCACATGGTCCAACCTCGCCGCCGCCTACGCCGGCCTGTCGGCGCCGGTGCGGGCCTTCGTCGACGGGCTGCGCGCCGAGCACCGGCTCGGCGTCGGCTACCGGCCGCGGCCCGGCGACGACGCCTACGCCCGGCACCTGATGGACCATCAGGTCGCCACCGTGCACCCGCTGGTGCGCGTCCACCCCGAGACGGGGGAGCGGGTGCTGTTCGTCAACGGGTACTACGTGGAGCAGATCGAGGGCCTGTCCCGCCCGGAGAGCGCGGCGATCCTGCAGATGCTGCTGGAACAGGCGGTCCGTCCCGAGTACACGGTGCGCTTCCGCTGGGAGCCGGGCAGCGTCGCCTTCTGGGACAACCGGGCCACCATCCACCTGGCCCCCGGCGACCACACCGGTCTCGGCCACCCGCGGATCATGCACCGGGTGATGCTCCACGGCGAGGTGCCCCTCGGCGTGGACGGCAGGCCGTCGGAGCCGCTCACCGGCAGCGAGCCGGGCCGGTGGTGAGACCCCGCCCCGCGGGGGCGGCGGCACGGGCCCTTCCGCCGTGCGGGGCACGGCTGTGCCGCTCTTCCGGCGTCCGCGGCACGGCCGTGCCCCGCACGGGGCCCACGCCGCCCTACGGCGCCGGCCGCACCAGCGGGATGGTCACCTCGTCCTCGACCGGCGGATCGGTCTCCTGGGCGAGCCCGCCGGTCGCCGCGAAGCAGCGCACCCGTATCGCCTCCGGGCCGACGTCCAGGCGCAGGAACGACTTGAAGAACGGCGGTCGGTAGGTGGCCGATCCCGGTGAGAACAGCCGGGTGTAGATCTTCCGCACCGGCAGGCGGAAACGGGTCCGGCTCTCCGGGCGGCGGCCGGTGCCCAGCAGCGTCGCGACCAGACGCATCCGCCGGGTGACCCGCACGGGCGCACCCGGGGTGCGCACCGGCGGTATACCGAGCCGTTCGGCGACCACGGCCATCGCCTCGGCCTCGGTGAGGGTGAACAGGCGGCGCAGCCGCAGCCGGTGGCCGTAGAGCCGGCTGTAGAAGGCCAGGGAGTCGCCGCGCAGCGGATAGCAGCGGAAGCCGGACTCGGTGACGCCGGCGACGGACACCCGCGGGATGGTGTGCGTGGCGTGCATGAACGCGCCGCCGCCCCCGGAGACGACGTACTGGACGGTGCGGCCGTCCACGTCGACCGGATAGCGCTGGTAGTTGTGGATGTCGCCGCCGATGGCCGCCACGTAGTGGTGCGCCGGGTCGCGGACCACGTCGTCGACGGTGCCGCCGCCCTCGATCGCGCACGGGTGGTGCTCGCCGTCGACGTACAGCGGCGAGCCGGTGATCAGTATCTTCGGCCGGGGCCCGCGGGACACTTCGCGCAGCCAGGCGCCCTGTTCGGCGTCGACGGTGCCCAGCAGGCCGGTGTCGATGCCGACGATCCGCACCGGGCCGGCGTCGATCGCCCAGTACGGGCCCGGCTGCCCGGCCTGCTGGGCCGGTGCCGGCCGCAGCTTCCGTGCCCGCGCCAGGCGCTGCTCGTCGGCCGGCCGCGGCCGGTGCCACAGCAGCCGGCGCCACCAGGCGCGGCCGAGCGGCCGGGGTGCCGGCCCGGGGGCGGGCGGTGGGGGGTCGCCGCAGAAGACGCGCATGAAGCCGTGGAGGTCCTCGTACCAGTCGTGGTTGCCCGGCACCGCGTAGATGGGGGCGGGGTAGTCCTGGTAGGGGCGGAAGAACTTGGCGCCGTAGTCGTCGGTGCTGCCCACCGGGTAGATCACGTCGCTGGCGATCACGGCGAAGGAGGTTCCCCGGCCGGCCTTCAGGAACCCGGGCACGACCGCGTACTGCGACTCGCCGCCCTCGCCGGTGTCGCCGACGACCATGAAGGAGAACCGGTCCGCCTCGTCGCGCCGGATCACCTTGTCCGCCGGGGCGCCGGCCGCGGCCCGTCGGGCCACCCAGCGGGCGCGGGTCTCGCCGGTCGGATCGCCGAACCAGGACGCGAGCACGCCGTTGCGGGCCGCCCACAGGGTGCGGGGGTCGAGCCACGACAGCTTCTGGACCCGCTCGGGCAGCAACTGCCGGTAGGCGCCGGGCCCGGCGGCACTCCAGCCGGCGCCCGCGACGGTATCGCGTGAGGACTCGGACACGCCGTGCACGGTAACAACGATCTTCCGGGGAACGCGAGTTGGGGGCCGGTGACCCGGGGGCGGCGCGCCGCCCCCGGGTCACCGGCCCGTGGGTCAGTTCATCGGGTCGAGGGTCAGGTAGCCCTGCCGGGGGGCGGCGTCGTGCACCAGAGACGCGTAGTTGCCCACGTCGTCGAAGGCGAAGGCGTACGCCTTGGTGTCGGCCATCCGGTCGTGGATGATCCGCGCGTAGTGGTTCGTCACGGCGTCACGGTAGAACCCGGCGTCCGAGGCGTCGGGCTGGTTGGGGTTGGTGAGCAGGGTGGACCGGTTGAACCCGGCGCACAGGGTGCGCGAGATCGGTCCGCGCACGGCGTCGTTGGGGGCGTCCAGGAGCCGGTGGCAGCCGAACACGCTGTCCGCGTCCGGCTTCTGGAAGCTGGTGACCACGGCTCCCGAGCCGTTGGTGAAGTTCATGACGCCGCCCGAGACGCGGCCGTAGTACTTCGTGCCCGGCTGGTCGGCGAAGGGGGTCACCGTGAGGGTGGTCGTGGCGTACTTCTGCCAGACGCGGTTGATGTAGCCGTCCAGCACACCGGCCGGCAGCGCGCCGGTTTCGAGGCCGTGGCCCGGTGAGAGCGCTCTCAGGGCGGTGCCGTCGGACCGGGTCTGGATCAGGTTGCCCCAGCCGCCGCCCTGCCCGCGCAGGGCGCTGAACACGCCCTGGTAGCCGCCCGCCTTGAGGTGGCCGGTGCTGACGGTGCTGCCGTCGGCGCGCTGCACGCCCACCGCGTACGGTGCGGAGAACATGTCCACCTGTGTGCTGTTGATCCACAGGCCGCTGTCGTCCAGCGTGTACTCGGACCAGTTGAACAGGATGCCGCGGTTGGGGTCGCTGGGGTTCTGCACCGCCGGCTGCACCAGTCCGCCCGTGGTCAGCTTGAACACGAGCTTCTGGCCGTAGGAGAAGTAGATGCGGCCGGAAAACCTGGGGAGCTGGATGGTCGTCGTCCGGCCGGCCGCCGGTCCCGGGATGGAGGCGTCGGGGGCCGGGGTCGGCGGATTGCCGCCGGCCGGCCACGGGTGGAAGGTGCCGTTCGCGTCGGCCCAGCCCTGCTGACCGGTCGTCAGCGAGGTGCCGAGGTCGTAGATGTACAGCGGTTCGCCGCGGCCGGAGTTGTTGGTGATCTGCAGGGGAAGGGTGGCGGCCGCCGCGGCCCGGGCCGGCGCGGGGGCGCCGAGCCCGAGCAGGGCGGCCACGAGTGCCGTTGCCCCGGCTGTCGCCAGGACTCTGAGTCTTCCTAACACGCTCCGCCTCCGTGGGGGGGTGGGGTACGGGTGGTCCGTACCTGAAGTGAGAGCGCTCTCAGAGTCCTGCCGGGGTGAGGACATGTCAATGAAGTCGGCAGGATCATCCGGTCCGAAGGGTCGGCAGGACCACGCGGTGCGAAGGCCGACTGCCTCACCTGGTCCGCGGGTCCAGCTGCCTGACCCCGTCCACGGGTCCGGCTGCCTCATCCGGCCCGCGGGTCCGGCTGCCTCACCCGGTCCGGAAGGTGCGGTGGAGCAGGTCCAGCAGCGCCGCCCAGTGCCGCTCGTCGGCCTCCCGGTCGTAGGAGTCGGTGTCGGCCTGGGTGAAGCCGTGGGCGGCGCCCGGGTAGACCTCGCAGCGGTGGCGTACGCCCGCCGCGGTGAGCGCGTCCTCCAGGCGAGCTATCTGCTCCGGCGGCATCGACGGGTCGTTGTCGGCGTGGCCGAAGTACAGCTCGGCGGTGACGCGTCCGGCCACCAGATGGGGGCTGTCCGGGGAGTCGGTCGCCAACTGCCCGCCGTGGAACCCGGCCGCCGCCGCGACCCGCTCCGGGTGGGTCCCGGCGGTGAGCAGGGACAGGCCGGCGCCCATGCAGTAGCCGGTCACCGCGACCGGCCCGTCGGTCACCAGGGGATGACCGGCCAGCCAGGCGAGGTAGGCGCCGGCGTCACGGGCGGCGAGGGCGGGCGTCAGGGACCGGACGAGCGGGGCCACCTGGCTGAAGATGCGCGGCCGTTCGGAGGGGCGGACGAACTCCGGGATCTCCACCACCGGCGCCCGCCCGTGCCGGTAGAGCACGTTGGGCACGAGCACCGTGTACCCGGCCGCGGCGATCCGGTCGGCCATCGACCTCAGCTGGGGCCGCAGCCCGAACGCGTCCTGGTAGAGCAGTACGGCCGGATGCGGGACGCCGTCCCCGGGGTGGGCCAGATAGGCGTCGGCGGTGCCGTCCCCGGTGGGGATGTCGACGGACTGTCCCTGTAAGGCGGTCAATTCGGGCTGCCTCTCTGCTCGGTGACCGGCTCGAGCACGCCGGCCCTGGGGTGCCTGCGCCCCGGGGCGGCCGGACGCGCGGGGGCGGGCGGACGCGCGGGGGCGGGCGGATCATGGACATGATCGCACGCGTGGCCGGCGTCCCCGGTGGCCCCCGCCGCACCCCGGGTCACTCGAAGCGCGTGACGTCGCCCGCCCCCCGCCGTACGATCTCGGCCTCCCCGCCGGAGAAGTCGACGACCGTGGTCGGCTCGGTGCCGCATTCGCCGGAGTCGACGACGGCGTCCACCACGTGGTCCAGCCGGTCCTTGATCTCCCACCCCTGCGTCAGCGGCTCCTCCTCGCCCGGCAGCAGCAGGGTGCTGCTCAGCAGCGGTTCGCCGAGCTCCGCCAGCAGGGCCTGGGTGACGACGTGGTCGGGGATGCGCACCCCGACGGTCTTCTTCCTCGGGTGCTGCAGCATGCGCGGCACCTCCCGCGTCGCCGGCAGGATGAAGGTGTAACTGCCGGGCGTGGACGCCTTGATGGCCCGGAAGACGTTGTTGTCGATCCGCACGAACTGGCCGAGCTGCGCGAAGTCCTGGCACACCAGCGTGAAGTGGTGCCGGTCGTCCAGGTGGCGGATCGAGCGGATCCGCTCGACGCCGTCCCGGCTGCCGAGCCGGCAGCCCAGGGCGTAGCAGGAGTCGGTGGGATACGCGATCAACGCCCCCTCCCGCACGCTCTCGGCGATCTGGCGGATGGCGCGCGGCTGGGGGTTGTCGGGGTGCACGTCGAAGTACTTCGCCATTCACCGAGCTTATGCCGTACGGGGGGAGCCCGGGCGCAGGCGCCCCCGTTCCGCCGCCGTGTGCCGCGCGGCCGGTACGGACTCCGACGGGGCCGGCGTACGTCGTGCGTCCCGGGGAAGCAGAGCGGTGTACCGCTCGGGGACTGTCCCCCCGGAACCCGGGCGCGCGGCTTCGCCGGCCACTCACCTTCCCCCCGTGAACCGCCGGCGAAGCCGCCCTTCCCCCACCACTCGCACCGGCGGTCCACGACGGCCGCCACCGCACGGCCGCCACCGCACGGCCGGGCCACCCTCACGTCTCACCGTCCGGGCCGGCGTCCACCTCTCACCGTCCGGGCCGCCGTCCACCTGCCCTCACCACCCGGGCGGGCCTCGGGTCCGGCACGGCGACGGGCCCGCACGGCGTCCCGGCGGGCGTGCTGGGCGCGGGCACGGCGCATCTCGCGGTGGGCGACCTCGCACCGCCCGCACTCGGCGGGAAACGCGCCGGTCGAGGACGAATGAGGGCGTTCCGGACCCGGCCGTGCACGGGTGAGTGCCGGCGCCGCGCGACAGGGCACCGGCGCCGTACCGGCGGCCGAGGCCGCCGCGGACCTTCGACGCGCCGCGGAGGCCGTGCGCGGCCCGCGGCGGTGCGGGCGGGACCGGATCCGGGGGACCGGTCCCGCCCGCCGCGCCGGCCCGCCCCGGCACTGACCCGTGGCGCCGGCGGACGGACGCGACAGACGTACCGATCTTCCTGTGAGCAACACCACCGCACCGCCGAGTCCCTTGCCCCGGGCGGAACTTGGGCGCGGCGGCGGCAGGCGGGAGACGTGGTGCACATCGTCTCCCGGCGGCTTCTGTGAAGATGGGAAACCGCTGTGCCGGACCACGTCTCACCGTCGAGCCGCCCCTGGCGGCACAGCACGGCAAGTCGTCCGGTCCCGTAAGGCGTTCTCCCGTGCCTCCATCCCTCACGCGCGCGCCCTCGCGCATGCCGTCGGCCGCGCTCCGACGTGTGGTCCTGCCCGCACCCCGACGCCCGGGCCGGTCCGGCCGCGGCGCCGCGAAAGGGGAGGACCGCTCCCCGTGGCGCGCACTGCGCCACCGCGGCCTGCGCTGGTGGTCCGCGGCCAACCTGGTGTCCAACGCGGGCACCTGGATGCAGCTGACCGCTCAGAACCTGCTCGTACTGCACCTCACCGGCTCCGCCGCGGCGACCGGTCTGTCGCTGTCCGCGCAGGCGGCGCCCGGACTGCTGCTGGGCCTCGTGGGCGGCGCAGCGGTCGACGCCTGGCCGCGCAGGATCACCGCCGCGGTGAGCCAGGCCCTGCTCGCGCTGGTCGGCTTCGTGACCGCCGGGCTGGTCGTCACCGACCGGCTGTCCGTCCCGGTCCTCATGGTGCTCGCGGCCGTCACCGGGCTGATCGCCACGGTCGACGCGCCCGCCTGCGCGCTGCTCGGCAACGACCTCGTCCCCCCGAAGGACGTGCCGTCGTCGATCGCGCTCGGCTCGGTGGTGAGCGGAGCCGGCCGGGTCGGCGGCACCGCTCTGGCCGCGGTGGTGGTCGGCTGGTGGGGACCCGGGGCGGCGTACGCGGCCAACGGGCTGTCGTTCCTCGCCGTCGCCGCCGTCATCCCCTTCCTGCGCCCGCACCCGGCCGCCGGACAGCAGGCCCCGGCCCCCGCACCGCCCGCCGCCCCCGTCTCCGGGTCCGCTTCGCGCCCGCCCCGGCGGGGCACCGGGGCCCGTGAGGGTCTGGGCTTCTTCCTGGGCCGTCCACGCCTGGTCGCCCTGGCCGGCATCACCGCGCTCAGCAGCGTCTTCGGCCGCAACTACGCGCTGACCCTCGCCGTGCTGGTCACCGGGCCGCTCGGCGGCGCGGCCGGCGCGTTCGGCACTGTTTCCACCGTGCTGGCCGTCGGAGGCGTGGCCGGCGCGGTGCTGGCCGGGCGGCTGCGCAGTCCCTCGGTGCGCCTCGTCGGCGCGCTGGCCGCGGCCGGGGCGCTGCTCCAGGCCGCGGCGGGCCTCTCGCCGAACCTGTGGGTCCTCCTCGTGCTCGTCGCCCCCATGGCCGTCGTGGAATCCGTGTCCGACACCGCGGGCACGACGGTCCTGCAGACGGACCCCCCGCCGCACATGCGGGGCCGGGTCCTCGGCGTCTGGCGCAGCGCCAGCACCGGCTGGAACCTGGTCGGCCCCCCGCTGCTCGGCCTGCTCATGCAGCTGGCCGGGCCGAGGGGCGCCCTGGTGGGCGGCGGCCTCCTGATCGCCTCCGCCATCGCGACCGGCACGCTGCTGCGTGCCCGCCGCGCCTCCGGCGGCCCTGTGGCCGCGCGGGGCGAGCGGTCCCGCCCGGCGACCGCACCCGCCCCCGCGCCGCTCGCCTCTGCGCCGCTCGCCCCCGCGGCGTTCCCCGCTCCCCGCACCGCGGCGCGGGTCGTCACCTGCGCGGCCCCGGCCGCACCCGGCCACGACACGCTCTGCACGTCCGGCTGCGCCCCGGCGGCCTGACGGACGACCCGCGGAGGGCCCGAGGGACGACCCGCGGGGGGCCTGAGAGACGGCCCGCGGGGGCCCGGCGACTGCGGGAGCCGGGCCGGCGCCGGGAACGGGCCGGGCCGAGGGGAGGGCCGGTTCCCGGCCGAACGACATCGGTCGGAGGCCGGCCGGGGACGACGTGACGCCGAACGAGGGCGGCGTGGGGGCGGCTGAACACCGAGCGGACCGGTTCGCGTACCGGCTCAGTGGTGAGCGGCCCGGTCCGGGGCCGGCTCCGAGGTGAGCAGGCCGGCGGGGGCCGGGTCAGGACCGAGCGCTGACGGCGGGGTCGGCCCGGGACCGAACGGGGTCGGCCCGGGACCGAACCGGGTCGGACAGGGGGACGGCTCCGTTCGGAGCGGACCGGTGTGGGGCCGTACGGGTCGGTCGCGGGATGCGGGACCGCCGTCGGGGGCGAGCGGCCGTTCCGGCACCGGCTCGGGACCGTGCGGGCCGGGGCGCGGGACCGGTCCCCGTTCCGGCACCGGCTCGGGACCGTGCGGGCCGGGGCGCGGGACCGGTCCCCGTTCCGGCACCGGCTCAGGACCGTGCGGGCCCGGGCGCGGGACCGGACCCTGTTCCCGTCCCGGGCCCGAGGACCGCCGCGACCGCCTCCGCGGGGGTGGCCGCCTCGACCGGGCCGTGCCCCGTGCCGGCGGCGGCCGGCGAGCCGGCCAGGGACCAACCGCCCAGCACCGCCACCCTCCTGCCCGCCCGCAGCGCCAGCGCCACCTCGCTGAGCGTGCCCCAGCCGCCGCCCACCGCGATCAGCGCGTCGCAGGTGTTCACCAGCACCCCGTTGCGCAGTTCGCCCAGCCCGGTCGCCACCGCGACACTCAGGTGCGGGTTCCCGGCGCGGCGGTCGTGGCCCGGCAGCAGCCCGACGACCGTGCCGCCCGCCGCCCGCACGCCCCGCGCGCACGCCTCCATCACCCCGCCCAGGCCCCCGCACACCACCAGGGCTCCGCGCCGCGCGAGCAGTTCCCCGACCGCGCGGGCGGCCTCCGCCTCCTCGGCGGACGCCTCTCCCGGTCCGGCCACCGCGATACAGGGACGCATACGCCCCAGGGAAAGGCCGGCCGGGCACCCGGCGCAAGCCCTTCCCCGTGCCCTCCCTCCCTCGTGCACGCCGACACCGGCGATCGAATCAGTCGTCCGGACACGCGAATCTGAAGCCGTGCCTTGCCCGAGCATCATTTTCACTCGTACGATCCAGTCGTTCCGCCGACGCCTACCCACTGGGGCACTCCATGGACCGCACCCGTCTGCACCACCTGCTCGCCCGGGAGAGCGCCGAGGCCGAGCGCCGCAACCCCCGGTCGAAGGCCGCCTACGAGCGCGCCGAGCACCTCTTCGGGCGGGTGCCGATGACCTGGATGAACAAGACCGCCGGCGCCTTCCCGCGCTACCTCGACTCCGCCCGCGGCGCCCGGATCACCGACGTCGACGGACACGAGTACATCGACTTCTGCCTCGGGGACACCGGCGCCATGGCGGGCCACTCGCCCGCGGCCGTGGCGGAGGCGGTCGGGCGCCGGTACACCGAGCTCGGCGGTGCGACGGCCATGCTGCCCACCGAGGACGCCGAGTGGGTGGGCGCCGAACTCACCCGCCGCTTCGGGCTCGCCCGCTGGAGCTTCTCGCTGACCGCCACCGACGCCAACCGCTGGGCCATCCGGCTCGCCCGGGCCGTCACCGGCCGTCCGAAGATCCTGGTGAACAGCTACTGCTACCACGGCAGCGTCGACGAGTCCCTCATCGTCGAGGGGCCGGACGGCCGGGGCACCGCCCGCGAGGGCAACGTGGGAGCGCCCTGCGACGTGACGCTGACCAGCCGGGTGGCGGAGTTCAACGACCTCGACCGGTTGGAGCGCGAGCTGGCCCACGGCGACGTCGCCGCCGTCCTCATGGAACCGGCGCTGACCAACATCGGCATCGTGCTGCCCGAGCCCGGCTACCTGGAGGGCGTGCGGGAGCTGACCAGGCGGTACGGCACGCTGCTCATCAACGACGAGACCCACACCTTCTCCGCCGGCCCGGGCGGCTGCACCGCCGCCTGGGACCTGGAGCCGGACATGCTGACCATCGGCAAGGCGATCGGCGGCGGCATCCCGTCGGGCGCCTACGGCCTGTCCGCGGAACTCGCCGACCGGCTCCTCGGCCGCGACGACCTGGACCTGGTCGACATGGGCGGCGTCGGCGGCACCCTCGCCGGCAACGCGCTCTCCGTCGCCGCCATGCGGGCCACGCTGGAGCACGTGCTCACCGACGACGCCTTCGCGGGCATGGCCAAGCTGTCCGAGCGCTTCGAGGCCGGGGTGCGGGCGGGTATCGACGCGCACGGGCTGCCGTGGTCGGTCAGCCGCCTCGGCGCCCGCACCGAGTACCGCTTCACCGACCCAGCCCCGCGCACCGGCACGGAGTCGGCGGCCGCGGCCGACGCCGAGCTCGAGGACTTCCTCCACCTGTACCTGGCCAACCGGGGCATCCTCCTCACCCCGTTCCACAACATGGCCCTGATGTGCCCGGACACCACCGACGCGGACGTCGACACCCACACCGAGGTGTTCGCCGCCGCCTTGTCCGAACTGGCCGGCTGACGGGCCGGCTGACGGCCGGACCGGCGGCGGGCGGCGGGCGGCGGGCACTACGCTGAGGCGGACCGGCCGGAGAGGAAGAGCGACACACGTGGACGACATCGACCGGGCCATCCTGCGCGAGCTGCAGACCGACGGGCGTATCGCGTACGCGGACCTCGGGCCCCGGGTCGGCCTGTCGGCGTCCGCGGCCCGCCAGCGGCTGCAGCGCCTGCTCGACTCCAAGGCCGTGCAGGTGGTCGGCGTCACCGATCCGATGGCCATGGGCGGCCAGGCCATGGCGCTCCTCGGGATCACCGTCGACGGCGACCCCCGGGCGGTCGCCGACGAACTCGCCCGGCGCGCCGAGGTGGTCTACGCGGTCCTGACCTCCGGCGGGTTCGACCTGTTCGCCGAGGTGGTCACCCCGGGACCCAGGGACCTGCTCGACTTCGTCAACGACGTGGTCCGCCCGATCGAGGGCGTCCGGCAGGTCCAGTCGTTCCCCTACTTCGGCATTCACACCCACCGGTTCCTGTGGGACGTGGGGTGACTCCCGGGGCCCGCGCCCTTCGGCGGCCGTTCAGCCGGCGGGCGTGAGGACGAGCATCGTGACGTCGTCCTGGACGGTGCCGCAGTACGCCAGCAGGTCGGCCAGGACACGGTCGGCCAGGGCGGCCGGGTCGAGATCGGCCAGCAGCGGCAGCCGGTCGAGCAGCGGGTAGAACACACCCCGTGAGTCGCGGGCCTCCGACACGCCGTCGGAGGCCAGGAACAGCACGTCCCCCGGCCGCAGCAGCACGGTGTGCCCCTCCGGCCGCGGAGCCCCGTCGGACAGACCGAGCCCGAGCGGCGGGCTCGGCACGCCCTCGATCTCCGTGGCCTTGCCGTCCCGCAGCAGCACCGGAGGCGGATGGCCGCAGATCGCCAAACGCACCGACCGGGCGTCCGCGGAGAACTCCAGCAGCACCGCGGTGGCGAACAGCTCCGCGTGCCGGACCTCCGCCGAGTCCACCACCAGCCGGCGGTCCAGCGCCGCGGCGACCTCCGGCAGGTCCGGACGGTCCAGCGCCGCCTCCCGGAAGCTGCCCAGCAGCGCGGCCACGGTGGACACCGCCGCCAGGCCGTGCCCCCGTACGTCGCCGAGGACCGCCCGCACTCCGTACGGCCCCAGGCGCACGTCGAAGAAGTCCCCGCCGACCAGCGTCCCGCGCTGCGCCGCCCGGTACAGACCCGCGCAGCGCACCGCCCCCACCCGCTCGGCGAGCGGCGGGACCACGGCGCGCTGCGCGGCCTCGGCGACCGTGCGCTCCAGGTCCAGCTGCGCGTCCCGGCGGCTGCGCACGTAGGACAGGAACACGCTGAGCACGGCGACGAAGCAGACCGTCTCCAGATCGGTGTTCCCGGGGTGGTTCAGGCCGAAGGCCGGCACCGTCAGCAGGGTGACGACCACCGCGCCGAGCAGCCCGGTCGCCAGCGGCCCGTAGGACAGCACCGCCAGTGGCGGAATGGCGCCCAGCAGGAAGCCGATGTCCAGCGCGCTCGGGTTGAGCAGCGTCACCAGGACCACGGCGACGACCAGCAGGACGGGCAGCAGGCGCACCCAGCGCGGCGGTGGGGCGCCCCGCAGCCAGCCCCGCCGGTCCGGGTCATGGCGGGGCACCTGGACAGGCAGCTTCACCACACCACCACGCTGCTACGCCGCGGCCCGTCCCGCACGCCGGGACACGGGCCCCGGCGTGCGGCCCGTGTCCCGGCGCGCGCCTAGAACGGCGTGAGGGTCAGCCGGATCCCGGTGGGCGCCGTGTCCTGGATGTAGGAGGCGAAGTCCGCCACGTCGTCGAAGGCGAACCCGTACGCCCGGCCGTCCTCGGTGGCCGCGTGCATGGCCTTGGCGTAGTGGTTGGTCAGGCCGGTCCGGTAGAAGGCCCCGGCATCGGTGACCGGCTGGGCGGCCGTGCTCACCAGGGTCGAGCGGTTGAAGCCCGCGCCCAGCACCGCGGCGACCGGACCCGTCGTGCCGTCGTTGGGCGCGGCGAGGGTGCCGTCGCAGAACAGGACGTCCCGGGTGGAGGGCTTGTCGAAGGAGACGGAGCCCGGCCCGGTGAAGGCGAGCTTCCCGCCGCGCACCCGGCCGGTGAAGGTTCCCGCGTTGGTGGTGACCTTCAGGTCCTTCCCGGTGTAGGTGCTCCAGACCTCGTCGATGTACGGCGCGAGGTAGTCCTTGGGGAACAGGCCCGCGTCCAGGCCGTGGCCGGGAGCGATGACGCGCGTGTCGTCGATGACCAGCTTCGCGAACTCCTCGACCCGGCGTACCGCGGCGAACGCGGCCGCCCGCCCGCCGCCGCGCACGGTCCCGGTCGTCTGGTCCTTCGCGCCGGTGAGCCGGATGCTCAGCGGCACGCTGAACATGTCGACCATGGTGGTGTTGCAGAACATGCCGGCGGAGTTGTAGGTGAACTCGGCACAGTCGTGCAGCACGCGGAAGTTGGGGTCCGAGGACACCCAGCCCGCCGGGAACTGCAGAGCGGCGGCCCCGCTGCCGTCGGTCACGGCCTTGAACTTCAGCTTCTGGCCCAGGGAGACGTAGATCCGGCCGGACATCTGTGGCAGGGACAGCCGGGTCTCGCCGCTGCCGGAGAGGGATATCGCGTAGTCGGTGAAGCCGTCGGCGCCGTTGTCCGACACGGCGACCGGCGCGAGCCCGCCGTCCGGGGTGACCCGGACCTGCCGGCCGTCCTTGTTGCCCACGATGTAGACGTGGACGGAGGAGTTCTCGAAGGCGCCGCTGTTGTTGACCAGGGTCAGCGGCAGCGTGCCCGCGGCGGCCGTCGTCCTGGTCCGCTCGGTGGTGCCGGCGAGGGCGTGGGGAGCGATCGCTGCGACGGCCGGAGCGGCCACCGCCGCGCCGCCGAGGGCCACGAGGAACTTCCGGCGCCCGAGGGCGCGCTGGTGACGAGGGGTCATGTGGGGGGTGTCTCCTTGGCTCGGAGGTGGGGTCGGACCGCCGGCAGGGCGCAGGGCACTCGCGGGCGAGCCGGTGAGAGCGCTCTCACGCCGCCGTGGTCGCGGCCGATGGTACGCAGCTCAACGATCCGGGCCAACCGTTGCGCCGCACGTCCAAACGCCGTTGTCCTGCGGTTACTTGAGAAATCCGGCCGACGCGAGCGACGCTTAATCCGGCCTTAAGGATCGTTTAAGGGGTGCGGCGGCGAAGTTCGCCGCCCTCCGGCAGGTTTGCCGCCGTCCGTTGTGTGCATCCGATAAGCACACCTGTACACGACGGATCATGGAGGAAACGTGGGCATCATCGCCTGGATTCTGATCGGCCTGCTGGCCGGTGCCATCGCCAAGCTGCTTCTTCCGGGCAAGGACCCGGGCGGCATCATCGTCACCATGCTGATCGGCATCGTGGGTGGTCTGCTCGGCGGCTGGCTCGGCAAGGTCATCTTCGGAGTCGACTCGATCGACGGCTTCTTCGATCTGTCGACCTGGATCGCCGCGATCGTCGGTTCGCTGATCCTGCTCGTGCTCTACCGGGTCTTCACGGGCAACCGGCGTTCGCACCGGCACGCGTGAGTGACGCGCCCGGGGGGCACGTTTCACTGTCATGACCATGCCTGGAGTGGCCGGGCCGGGACCGCCGGCCCGGCCACATGTGTGCCCGGCACGGCACGCCGCGGACGCCCGGCGTGCCGTCGCGCCCGTGCGGGCGCCGGTCAGCCGGCGTCGCGCGCCAGCAGGGCCTCCGTCGCCGCGAGTATCTCGGTGACCCGCAGGCCGAAGGCGGCGTCGCACGGGTGCGGGCGCCCGGTGCGCGCGGCGGTGAGCAGCGCGTCCACCGCACGGCCGAAAGCGGGAACGGCCCCTTCGGTGTCCTCCGGCAGCACGGTCACCCCGTCCTCGCCCCGCAGTTCCACGCGGGCTCCGGCGGCCGCCGGGGGAGCGGTCAGGCTCAGGGTCAGCGTGCTCGAGGCGCCCCCGACGTGGTCCAGGACCGCGTGCACGGTGTCCCCGGGGCCGTGTGCCGCGGCCGTGACCCGCCGTACGTCGCCCAGCACCGGCAGCAGCACCGACAGCGCGTGCGGACCCACGTCCCACAGGGCGCCCTTCTCCCGCCGCCACGGCGAGGCGGCGAACGGGCTGTCGCCGGTGAACACCGCCCCCAGCCACTCGGCCCGCCCGGTGAACCAGTTCTCCCGGGCCGCCTGTTCGGCGATCCACGCCTGCGGCCCGGGCTGGAAGCGGGTGGTGAAGAAGACGACCGAGGCGACGCCCGCCTCGCGGGCGGCCTGCGCCACGGCCCGGCCCTCGGGCACCGTCGTGGCCAGCGGCTTGTCGAGCAGCAGATGGCGTCCGGCGCGCGCCGCCCGCTGTGCGAGTGGGGCCTGTACGTGCGGCGGCAGCGCGATCGCGACCGCGTCCACGTCGTCGAGCAGGGCGTCGACCTCGTCGAAGGCGGACACCCCGTGTTGGCCTGCCAGTTCCTTGGCGGCGTCGGTACGCCGTCCCCACACGCCGGCGAAGTCCACCGCTTCGTGCCCGCTCAGGGCGGGGGCGTGGACCATCTGCGCCCAGGGGCCGGTGCCGAGCAGTCCGATGCGCATACCGCTGCCTCTCCACTGTGCCGAACAGGGTGACGGCCGGCCCGGGGGACCGATCGTCCGTGGCCGAGGGTGTCACAGAAACCGGCGGACGGGGCAGGAGCGCGGCGGGACCCGGGACCCGGTGAGGGGGCGTCGGGATCCGGGACCCGGTGCGGGGGCGGCGGGATCCGGGACTCCGCCTTGGCCGACTTGGCCGACACGGTGACCGGGTGCTCCGCGGCGACGCCCCGAAGAGTCACGCGCGGTGAAGGAGTTGTGACGGTCCGGAGCTGAACCGGGGTGTGCGGGGCCCGGGTTCGGCCATGCGGTGGTTGCGCGGAACCCGGGTTCCCTAGGATGTACTCTCAGTCGAACCGGCCCAGTTGGCGCGGTGGAACCGGCGAGTTGGGGGAACGATGCCTGCGGAGAACCAGCTGTCCACGAAGATCGACGAGAACGTGCCCACCGCCGCGCGTATGTACGACTACTACCTCGGCGGCAAGGACAACTACGCCGCGGACCGTTCGGCGTGCGAGGAACTCGACAAGGTCGTCCCCAGCACGCGCCGGCTCGCCCTGAACAACCGGCGCTTCCTCCAGCGCGCCGTCAGGGTGATCGCCGCGGAGTACGGCATCCGGCAGTTCCTCGACCACGGATCCGGCCTGCCCACCCAGGACAACGTGCACCAGGTCGCCCAGCGCGTCGACCCGGACAGCCGCGTGGTCTACGTGGACAACGACCCGATGGTGCTGGTCCACGGCCGCGCCCTGCTGGAGCAGGACGAGCGCACCGCCGTCATCCACGCCGATCTGCGGCAGACCGACGACATCCTCGCGCACCCGGACACCCGCCGGCTGATCGACTTCTCACAGCCGGTGGCCGTGCTGTTCAACTCCGTCTTCCACTGCATCCCGGACAGCGAGACCGACGGCCCGCCCGCCGTGGTCGAGCGGGTGCGCGAGCGGCTCGCGCCCGGCAGCATCATGCTGATGTGCCAGCTGGTCAGCGAGGACCCCGAGGTCCGCGCGTTCGTCACGGACTTCATGGACAAGGTCACGCAGGGCCACTGGGGGCGGGTGCGCCAGGAGAAGGACGTCGCCGCGTGGTTCGACGGCCTGGAGATCCTCGAGCCGGGTCTCGTGGAGGTGTCCACCTGGCGGCCGGACACCGAGGTGGCACCCCGTCAGCTCACCCATGAGTGGGTCGAGTTCGGAGGCCTGGGCCTGGTCCGCTAGCGCGCGGCCGCCCGCCGACGCGACGCGGGCCCCGCGCCGGCCCGTCCCGGCACGCGAACGGCGAGCGCCCCCCGCGGCCACCGGTTCGGTGGTTCACCGCGAGGGGCGCTCGCCGTTCTCCGTCGCCGTGCGCGTGCGCCGTGCGCGTGCGCGTGCGCCGTGCTGGCACGAGCGCCGGGCCGGCGTACGCCGACCCGTGCGGCGCGCTCAGGGCGCCGAGTACCGGTCCTCCATCGTCTTGCGCAGCAGTGCCAGGGACTCCTGGGGGGTGAGCGCCTCGTCGGCCAGCCGGTCCAGGGCGATCCGGTACTCCTCCGTCTCGTCCCGGTCCTCCAGGAAGTTGGCGCTCCTGATGTGCTCGAGGTACACCACGTCCGGCAGGTCCAGGCCACCGAACCGGAGATAGGTGATCGGTATGGCGGGCGCGGACGCGTTGGTCACGTCCAGCGGCACGACCTGCACCGTGACGTTGGGACGCTCGGCCATGGCGGCGAGGTGGGCGAGCTGCTCGCGCATGACCTCGCGGCTGCCCAGCACCCGCAGGAGCACCGACTCGTCGACGACCGCCCACAGCTGTGGGGCGTCCCGGCGGTCCAGCAACTGCGCGCGGCGCATGCGCAGTTCGACGCGGCGCTGCACCTCTCCGGCGGAGGCGGTCGGCAGCCCGCGCTCCACCACGGCGCGCGTGTACGCCGCGGTCTGGAGCAGGCCGGGCACGTACTGGATCTCGAAGGTACGGATGGCGGCGGCCGCCTCCTGGAGCCCCACGAGGCGGTCGAACCACTCCGGCATCAGACGCTTGTCGTAGCGCTGCCACCAGCCGGGCTCACCGGCCCGGCGCAACAGCCTGAGCAGGACGGACGCCTCGTACTCGTCGGTCCCGTACAGCCGCAGCAGGGCGCGGACGTCGGCCTCGGCCGGGGGCCTGCGGCCCTTGCCCGACTCGATGCGCGAGAGCTTGGCGGCACTGAACCCGAGTTCGCGCGCCGCCTGCTCCTGGGACATTCGGGCGTCCTCGCGGAAGCCGGCCAGCTGGACGCCGACCAGCATCTTCAGCAGCGTGGGAGCCGGCTCGGCGCGGTCCAGGTAGGGCTCGAGGCGGGAGATGCGATGCGACTCGGCGGACATCCTGACTCCCAGTGGACGGGCAGACTTGAGGGTTACACTATCGCACCGTCCGGCTGCGGAGCGCATCCGCCCGGAAGTCGGCAAGTGCCCTCCGCTTCACAGCAGATGGTCGAACTCGCCGTCCTTCGCGCCCGCCAGGAACGCGGCCACCTCCGCCGGGGTGTAGACCAGGGCGGGGCCGTCGGGGTCGCGGGAATTGCGCACCGCGATGCCTCCGCCGACGAGGGCGGCGACCTCGACGCAGTTGCCCTCGGCGTTGCTGTGCCGGCTCTTGATCCAGCGGGCGTCCAGCGAACTGGCCCGCACTCCGTTCCGCACTGGTGGCACCGCAGTCTCCTTGCTGTTCACGTTCCGTCGCGCGCAGGGCCCGGCCCATGGGCCGGAGCCGACCGCGTCCCCTCGGACCCTGCCACGGTCCGCGCACTTTCACGAGAAATTTCGCGTGCAATTGCACGAGGGCGCCGTCAGCGTGGATAATAGCCGCGGCGTCAACCCCTCGGTGGACGCCGTTCGGTGACGTTGCATCAGGGAGATGCCGTGCCCTCAGCTGCGAGTCCAGACCTCGGGCCGGTGAGCGCAGCCGTGATGGCCGCGCCGCTGCCGGCCGCGGTGGCCGTGCCGCGCCCGGCCGTCGCGCTGCGCATCGAGTGCGGCCGGGAGGGGTTCGCCCGGGCGCGGGAGTTCACCCGGGAGACACTGCGCGGGTGGTCCCTCGCCCACTGCGGTGACGACGCGGCCCTCGTCGTGACCGAGCTCGCGGCCAACGCCGCGACCCACGCGGTGCCCTACGCCCCGCCGGGCGCCGCACAGGTGTGGCTGGGGCTCGCCCTGGACGCCGCTCATCTGGTGCTCACCGTCTCCGACCCCTGCGACAGCCGGCCCATCCCCGCCGCCGCGGGCCACGGCCTGCTGGAACACGGACGGGGCCTGTGCATCGTCGACGCCCTGGCGGAGGAGTGGGGCTGGAGCCCGAGTCCTCCGGCGGGCAAGACGGTGTGGGCCAGGCTGTCCGCCCGACCCCCCCACTGAACAGCCCTCCCCCCATCACCATCGCCGCGGAAAGGCCGACGCCATGCGCACCGCACCGACGGAGCAGCAGCCGAGCACACAGCGCACCGACCGCGCGTCCTCCTCCACCGGCGTGGCCGCCGCCGCGCCCCTTTCGGCGCTGGGACAGGTGCCCTGGAGCGAGATCAGGGACTCCACCGGGTCCGCCGCCGCCATCCCACGCCTGCTCCTCGGCGTGGCCCGGGGTGACGCCGAGACGGCCCGCGCCGCGCTCGACGAACTGCGCCGCCGCATCTGCCAGTACGGCTTCGTGGTGGAGCAGGCGACCGCCGCCACGGTCCCGTTCCTGTGGGAGCTGGCCCAGCAGCCGCACGTCACCTGCCGGCCGCAGATCATCCAGCTGCTGAAGAACATCGCCGACGCGCGCCAGTGGGAGTCCGTGGCCGCCGTCTACCCCAAGGTGCTCAACCACCGTGAGAACCCGGTGGTGTGGGAGCGCCGGGCCCGGCAGGCCGTGCGCGCCCGGCGCGGAGCGCTGCGCACCCTGCTGGCCGAGCCGGACGGCGAGATCACCCGCGCCACGACGGAGCTGGCCGACGCCCTGGACGGCTGACCCCGCACGCCCCGGGGACGGCCGGACCTGCGCACTTCCCGTCCTGCGGACGCCCTGCCCGGGACCGGTCGGGGACGCCCCGCCCGGGGCCGGCCGGCGCTCCGGACGCCTGCAGGGGGGCGGCCGGAGCGCCGCGCCCGCCCGGGAACTCCTGCGCCGATCCGCCGCCGTGGCGGGAGGGTGTCCGCGCGGGCGGGTTCCGGACGGCGGTTCGTTCTTCTGTACGCCCCTGCGCGCCGCTCACCCAATCTTGGCCGAAGTCCCCCAAAGCACCTATATTGCGGATACCTCTGCCGGGTCGTGCGGCGCCCTGTCGCCGCCGACGGGCGCTGCCCGTGCGAGCGGGCCGAGCAGTGCGGAGGCCCCGGTGATCGCTGCCCGACGGAGCACGTACGGCGGATGGCCGTGCCGATCAGTGGTTCATCGGGCCGGAAATCGACTGAATTTCGTCAATCGTGTGCCGCGAGGCGGCTGACATGCATGGCACGGCGTGCCTGGGGCATACGGAGCAAAAATCGAGAGAGGGGCGCTCCGTGCTGGTTCCGGACCCGAAGGCCGTCAGGACGTTGCTGACTCGGTACGCATCGCTGAAGATCGCTCAGGCGGAGAGGGAAAGGGCCGAGACGGCCCGGGAGCTGGAGGACGTCAGTTACACCCTGTGCGTCATGATGGGCACCACCAGCATCCATGACGCGATCACCAGGGCGGACGCCCTGCTGCTCGCGGCCGGAGGCGCGGCGCACGTCGCGACGGACACCGAGGGCGACAGCGGTCTGTCGCTGGCCGTCTGACCCGCGGGGGGCCGGGCGGGACCCGGACAGGGATCCGGACGGATCCGGGCGGATCCGGACCGGGAGCCGGGCGGGCGCCGGACGCGGACTTCCCTGGCACGGCGTGCCGACATGACGGATCGACAGAGCGCTTTCCGGCCAGGGTGCTGCCCCTGGCGGGCCGGGCGTGCCCCGGGGCCGCGGAGCGGGGGAGGCCGGCAGGCCCGGGGTCCGGGAGAGCCGGTCCGGGCGGAGGGGTGTCACGGCGGTCCGGGCGGAGGGGTGTCACGGCGGTCCGGGCGGACGGGTGTCACGGCGGTCCGGGTCGGATGGATGTCGCGGCGGCCCCGGCTCAGGGGGCCACGGTGCGTCTGCCGCCCGAGGGATCGTCCTCCGGCACGGCGGCGCGGGCCAGCCACTCGGCGATGGTGCGTGCGATGGGCTGCCCGGTCTCGACCTCGACGAAGCCGAACTGGCCCGACTGGTTGCACTCCAGGAACCACCAGGTGCCATCGGCGTCCTCGGCGAAGTCGAAGGCGCCATAAGCGAGTTCGGCCGACCGTAGATAGGCGCGCACGGCCGCGGCCACCCGCGGCGCGATCTCGGCCGGCAGCCATGGCGTGGCGGCGGAGGCGAACCGGACGTCGATCTCGTCCGGATGGGCGTCCGGCGGGGTCTCCTTGCGGGCGGCCAGCAGGGTGCCGCCCACAGCGGTCAGCCGGATGTCGGCGCGCTTGGCGATCCGCCGCTGCAGCAGCGTGGGGCCGTAGGCGACCGCGGCGAAGTCCGTGTCGGGGGCGACCCTGCTGGTGGGCACCGCCCGCGGGGGTTCCTGCGGATGCGCGCCGGAGACCGGCTTGACCACCAGGTCCGGGAACCGCTCCGCGAAGTCCCGGGCGGCCTGCGGAAAGGTCGTGATGAGGGTGGCGGGCACCGGCAGGCCGCTGCGCTGGGCCAGCCGCAGCTGCCACGGCTTGTGCCGGGCCCGCTGTGCCGCGTCCGGATGGTTCATCCAGCGCGCCCCGGAGCCCCGGAGCATGCCGTAGAGGGCCTGCGCGGCCTCCTCGGTCAGCCACGGGGACGGCTGGGCCGCCCGGGCCGCCGGCGTGCCGGGTCTGCGCACCCAGACGGAGCGCAGGCCGTTCACGCTCACCAGCCGTCCCCCGGAGGACAGATGGCCGCGGAAGGAGCCGTGCACGTATTCGCCCGAGAGGGCGACGCCCGCGGTGAGGTCGGCCGGATCGAGCCGGACCACCGGCACCGAGGCGGCGTTCAGGTGGACCACCACCATGTCCGCCGTCACGTCCTCCTCGCCGGTGAGGATCAGTACGGTCATCGTCGCCGGCCGTGTTCAGTCGTCGAAGTGCGTCTTGGAGCCCGCCGTGGACGTGGTGGTGCCCAGTTCCCTCAGCAGGGCGTGGTCGGACGCGGCGATCCGTCCGTCGAGAAGCACGTTCAACTGCAGTCCGCGGTCGTAGACGTACGGAGTCCCGGCTCCTCCTTCCACTGCCGGACGTGCGTAGTTGAGCGCGAACGGTTGCATCGTCTCTCCCCTGTCGGTACAGCCGCGGCCAAGCGGTTATCACCTCGCGGTGCCACTCGGCCCGCTGACTTCGTTTCGGGTTTCCGAGACTTAATACGATTCGAACGGGTGATTGGTTTCCTTACGGAGCGTAGTCATGGGGTGCGGAATGACCCTCATGTGACGGATGTTCCGTCCGGCGGGCGGGCAGCGGGACGCGGCCTCCGGCGGCCTGGTGCAGCGTGCGCAGGGCGAGCAGCAGGACCCCGATGTCGTCCAGGTACACCGGGTCGGGCACCAGGTCGACGGGCAGGAGGAAGTAGAGGACGGCGCCCCAGAAGACCCAGCGCGGCCCCGTCGGCAGCCCCGCCCGGCGCAGGTCCCGCCGGGTGCGCAGCAGCCGTACGAAGACGCCCGCGGCGAGGGCGAGTACGACGGCCGCGAGAACCGCGGCGACGAGCAGCGCCTTGGTGGTGGAGTCCACGGCTCGCGTCCCTTCGGTGGGTGCCGGGCCGGGTGCCCGGCTTCCTTCCGGATGCCCCGTCACTCCCGTGGCTCACCCGGCTGGCGAGGTGTCGCGGGGACCTCGGTAATGGTCAGGGTAAATGGCGTGTCGCGCCTCGGGGGCGCAGGAGCGGCCGCACCCCTGCCATGGAGCCCAGATGACCACCCGCCCTTCACCACCCCAGTCGGACCAGTCCGTCATCGCCTTCACCGAGGAGATCCACTGGGCCGGTCCGCCCGGCGGGCTCGTGGGCGGCGGCGACGGCGAGCGCGTGGACGGCGATCCGGTGCGTGGTCTGGTGCAGGCGGCCGTCGGCGACCGGCCCGTGGAGGAGGTCGTGCGGCTCGTCACCCTGCTGGAGGAGTCACCCGAGTACCCCGGCGCCGCCGCCCAGGTGCTGCGCGCGGTGGCGCTGGACCGCCCGGTCGAGGACGTGGCCCGGCTGATCGCCGAGCTGACCAGGCCGCCGCGCCCGGCGGACAGCGCCGACGACACGATCCGCGCGGCCGTCGTGAGCCGCGGTGTGGCGGACGTCACCCGGCTGGTGGCGCTGCTGCACCGGGCGCCGCAGCAGCCGCACTGCGGCCGGGAGGCGGTCCGGGCGGCCGCGGCGGGCCGGCCGGTCGAGGAACTCGTCGAGATCATAGGGCGGTTGACCCGGGAACGCGCCGGCGGAGCGCACGGCGCCCGCGACGGGGTCCGGCCCCGTAGGGCGGCCCCGGCGGCCGGACACGCGCCGAAGGAGCAGCAGGCGCCGCAGGCGCCGCAGGCCCCGCAACCGCCGCGGGAGCAGGGCGCGGGCGGGACCTGGAGGCCTCCGCCCCCGGACGCGCCGCCCGCATCCGCCCTCCCCGCGGCGGACGCACCTTCGGCGGCGGGCGCACCCATGGCACCGGACGTGTCCTCGGTGGCGGGCGCACCCCTGGCGCCGGACGTGCCTTCGGCGGCGGCTGTACCCGTGGCGCCGGACGCGCTCGCGGCGGCGGGTTCACCCGGGGCGCCGGAGGCGTCCTCGGCAGTCGGCGCATCCGTGGCTCCGGACACGGCCTGCCCACGCCTCACGCCGGCCGGATCGGGCGCGCCCACGGCCGCGGACGCGCCCGTCGCGAGCCTCGCGCCGGCGGAAGCGGGCGCACCCGGCCCCGGTCCCGTCCCCGGTCTCGTGCCAGAGCGCGTGTCCTCGGCCGAAGCGGCAGCGGACGTCCCGGACGGCGAGGTGCCCGTCCGGCCGTCCCGGCGCCGCGCCCGGGCCCGCCGGCCCGTGTTCTGGCCCAGCTGGCTGGCCGCCGCGGCCCTGGTCGTCTGCGGCGCGGCCTACTTCCCCCTGCGGCGCGAGGGCGTCTCCCCGCTCGTCTACGGCGTCACGCTCGCCGCCTCAGCGCTGTGCGGCGCCCTCGCCGTCGTCCTGGCCCTGCGCGCCGGTGTCGCCGTGCTGGTCGCGAGCGCCGTACTGCCGGGAGTGCTGGCCGGGATCGGCTATGTCGAGGGCAGGTTCGCCTCGGCGGAGCTGTCCCGCTCCCTGGCGATCACGGTGGCGCCGCCCTGGAGCGCGGGGCTCACCGCCGCGTGCGCGTCCCTGGCGTCCCTGGCCGCCCTCTCGCTGCTGCTGATGGTGCAGGTCGCCGAACGGCACCCCGCACCGCATCCGGCGCCGCCCCCCGCACCGCCCCCGGCGCCGAGCCCGACCGACTGACCGGGCCCCGACCGACTGACCGGGCCGGTCCGGGTCACGGCCCCTGGACGTCCCGCGTCCGCGCCGTACCCGTCGGTCCGCTCGTCCCCGGGACGGCGGCGGCGCCGTCCGGCGCCGTATCGCCGGACGCCTCCACCGGACCGGACCCCGACCCCGAACCCGAACCCGAGTTCGAGCCGGAGCCCGGGCCCGAACCGGAGTCCGCGCTCGCGCCCGCCTCCGCACCGGGCCGTGCACCCCGCTCCGGTTCCGGCTCCGCTCCCGGCGCCGGAACCCGGACAGGGGCCTCGCTCCCGCCGGAGCGCCGGGACAGCGCCGACTCCTTCAGCCGCCCCAGGCCCCGGGCCAGCTGCCGCAGGGGGGAGCCCGCCGACGGGGCGGCCGGCCTGCGCAGCGGCGGCAGGTCCTCCGCCTCGCGGTACACGGCGAGCGCCTCGTGCGCCCGCTCCGCCGCGTCCCGGTACAGGTCGCGGCTCCGCGTCATGGCCTCCAGCGCCTCGGCGTACATGGCCACGAGCTCACGGGCGTGGGCGAGTTCCTCCTCCATGGTCCTCAGGTGCCACTCCTCGCGCAGCGCGGTGAGCGCCGCCTCGCCGCCCTGGGGCAGGGGCCGCGGCAGCGCGGCGAAACGCGTCACCGCGTCGAGGAACTCCGTCGGCTCCGTGCCGTCCAGGAAGACGCTGCGCACGGAGAACTCGCGCGGATCGTGATCGTGCCCGGTGGCCTTCGGCCCGCCGGGCAGGACGACCGCCCCGCCGCGCGGCACCCGGGTGCCGAAGTCGTCCAGCACCCAGTTGACGGCCCGCAGGCGGTGCGGCGCGGCGCGGTGCTCCACGACCCGGTGCCGCAGGCTCTCCGGCAGCAGACGCACCAGCGCCGCCCGGCCCTGCTCGTCGGGGGTCATGGCCTCGTGCACGACGACGTGGACGGCCCAGTCGTCGCGCACCGCGTGCCGCAGCACCCGGCGCAGTTCCTTGTCGTCCTCCGGCAGCGGATTGACCTCGCCCAGACGCAGCCCCGTGACGGCCTCGTGGTCCCAGCCGCCGTCCTCCGCGCCTTGCCGGGGCGGCCAGAACATGGTGGCGGGGGAGGGCCAGGCCGGGTCCCAGGGCCGCTCCGCCTCCGCGATCAGCAGCCACTCCTGCCCCTCGCCGGGGTCGCGGTACGGCGACAGGGCGAGCCGGGCGCGTACGGTCACCTCCTCGGGGAGCTGCCAGCGGGCCTCGAACACATGCCCCTGGGCGGGGTCGGTGCCGTCGAGTTCGAGGTGGCTGTGGAGGACGCCGTCGGCCGTGAGGCCCTCCAGGCGGCGGCGTACGACGTCCTGCGCGGCCGGTCCGATGTGACGGCCGCGGGCCGGCCAGACGGTGGCCGGGGCCGGGGGACGGTGCGAGCGGGAGTTCGTCATGGTCCAATCTGCGGGCGGGGGGGGCGGATGTGCCTTCCAGTATCGCCAGGGCCGATCATGATCGGTCGCGTGGGGGGCCGATCGGCTCCGGCCGGGTTGCTCCCGATTCTCGCGGTATGGGCTCTTCGGCGAGGTCAGGACCGCTGTGCGGCGAAGCGCTGCCACCCGGTCGGCCCAGGGCGGGGTGCCCGCCGCGGACCCGGCGGCCCGTGGCGCGACGTTGACGCGCGCCTGCCGCGTTCGGTCCGGGCCGACCGCTGCGTTCGGCCCGGGGGACGCCCCCTGGAGGCTGACGGCCCTCGCCCCTTCGGCCGCCGCCCGCCGCGCACGGTCCGGGACGCCCCTCATGCCGGACGGGCCACGCGAGTCAACACGCGTGGCCCGTCCGGCAGGGGGACGCGCGGCCGCTCGTGGTGCCGTGGCCGCCGGGCAATGGCGCCCGGGGCACCTCGTGCCGCGGCGGCCCTGCCGGTTGTTATCGGCTAGCAGCCCTCGTCCATGCGCCGCTGGTCCTGCTCGTCCCAGGCGCGGGTGTCCCGGGGCTCCACGTACGGCTCGCTCTCCGCCGGGTGGCCGCCGTCGATCACTCGCTGACGCGCCATCTCCGCGTCGAACTCCAGGCCCAGCAGGATCGCCAGGTTGGTCACCCACAGCCACACGAGGAAGACGATGACGCCGGCCAGGGTGCCGTAGGTCTTGTTGTACGAGCCGAAGTTGGCCACGTAGAAGGCAAAACCCGCCGAGGCCGCCAGCCAGATCAGCAGGGCGAGCAGGCTGCCGGGGGTGATCCACCGGAAGCCGCGGACCCTGGCGTTGGGCGTGGCCCAGTACAGCAGCGCGATCATCATCGTCACCAGGAGCACCAGGACCGGCCACTTGGCGATGGACCACGCGGTCAGCGCGGCGTCGCCCATGCCGAGGGCGGTCCCCACCTGCCGGGCCAGGGTGCCGGTGAAGACCACGATCAGGGCGCTCGCCACCGCGAGGATCATCAGGGCCACGGTCAGCGCCACCCGCAGCGGCAGGACCTTCCAGACGGGACGCCCCTCGGGGATGTCGTAGACCGCGTTGGCCGCCCGGATGAAGCCGGCGACATAGCCGGAGGCCGACCAGACGGCGCCCAGCAGGCCCACCACCGCGAGCACGGAGCCCACGCCGGCGTTGCTCTGGAGCTGCTGCACCGCGTTGGTGATGATGTCCCGCGCGGAACCGGGCGTGAGCTTCTGCAGGTTGTCGAGCACCTGCTGGGTGGCCGACTTCCCGGCCACGCCGAGCAGGGAGACCAGCACCAGCAGTGCCGGGAACAGCGACAGCACCCCGTAGTACGTCAACGCGGCGGCGCGGTCGGTCAGCTCGTCGTCCTGGAACTCCGCGAGGACCCGGCGGAACACCGCGATCCAGGAGTGTCCGGGCAGGTCGGTGGGGGAGTCGGGTGCGTCGTGCTCGGCCGCGGCGTCCGGGCCGAAGTCCCCGGGCCCGGCGTCCTTGCCGCGGTCCTCCCGGTCCTCCCGGTCCTCCCGGTCCTCCCGGTCCTGCCGGGCAGCGGCGTCCGGGTCCTCAGCCGCGGGCGCCCGCCGGTCGGGCGCGTCCTGCTCCCGCGCGCCCGGAACCGGCGCGTCCGGATCCCGCGTGTCGTGGGCCCGCGTGTCGTGGCCCCGCGGGTCCTGGTCCTGCGGTGCGGGCGCCTCCCGGCCGCGGCCGGGACCGGCGTCCTCGTCGCGTGTCCGGGCGTCCTTCGTGGTGGAGTGGTCCCGGAGACCGGGAAGGTGCAGTCGGTTCATGGTCTCCGGGTGTCCCCGGCGGCCGCAAACACGCCTGGCGTTGTCGCCGGCGGGCTCCGGCGCGGACCACCGGGAGGACCGGCGGTGCCCGTGCGGCGCACGGGGCGCGAGAAGCGCACACGGTGTGTGCGACACGCGCCCGAAGCCGCCCCCGCGCACGTGGTGTCCCGGGCCGGCCACGGCACCCACAATGGTCGCCGGACGGGGCCGCCCACCATCCGCATAGGGGCGTGCCCCGTCCACCGCGCGCGTCGCCCCCGCCGTACCGGCGCCCCCGCGGGCCGTGCCCGCCGTACCGCACGCCCTTCGTGCGCCCGGCGCGGAACCGCTCCGGCGCGCCGCGCGAGAGTGCTCCGGCGCGCCGCGCGAGCGGGTCGTCCCGCGTGCTACGCGCCGCTCGCCCGGAGCATGTCCTCACGCTCGACGATCTTCACGCGCTCCCGGCCCTGGGGCTCGCCCAGGGCCCGCTCCGCTGCGTCCAGCCGGTACCAGCCCTCCCAGGTGGTGCAGCGGACACCGCGCTCGGCGAGGAAGGCGTCGACGGCCTCCGGCGCGGGGGAGACGGGGGTGTGCAGACGTCCGTTCGCGTGGTCGTCCAGCAGGTTGGCGACCGTCTCGTTGGCGTCGCCCTTGGTGTGGCCGATCAGGCCCACCGGACCGCGGCGGATCCAGCCGGTGACGTACGCCGACTGCACGTGCTCCCCGGTCTCGGTGACGATCCGGCCGCCCCGGTCCGGGACCGTGCCCGTCTCCATGTCCCAGGGCAGCTTGGGCAGCCGGTCGGACAGGTAGCCCACCGCGCGGTAGACGGCCGTGACGTCCCAGTCCTTGAAGGTGCCGGTGCCCTTGACGTTGCCCGTGCCGTCGAGCGCGGTCCGCTCGGTGCGCAGGCCCACCACCCTGCCGTCCTCGCCGAGGATCTCGACCGGGGACTCGAAGAAGTGCAGGAACAACTTGTGCGGACGGTCTCCCGTGTCCCGGATGGCCCAGTTCTCCAGGGTCTTGGCGACCATGTCGGCCTGCTTGTTCGAGCGCCGGGTGGTGATCGAGCCCTCGTCGTAGTCGATGTCCTCGGGGTCGACGACGACCTCGATGTTCGGGGAGTGGTCCAGCTCCCGCAGCTCCATGGGGCTGAACTTCGCCTGCGCCGGGCCGCGCCGGCCGAAGACGTGGATCTCCCGGGCCCGGTTGGCCTTCAGGCCCTCGTACACGTTCGGCGGGATCTCGGTCGGCAGCAGTTCGTCGGCCGTCTTGGCGAGGATGCGGGCCACGTCGAGCGCGACGTTGCCGACGCCGAGGACGGCCACCTTCTCCGCCTCCAGGGGCCAGGTGCGCGGCACGTCGGGGTGGCCGTCGTACCAGGAGACGAAGTCGGCGGCGCCGTAGGAGCCCTCGAGGTCGATGCCCGGGACGGGCAGCGCCCGGTCGGCCGTGGCGCCGGTGGAGAAGATCACGGCGTCGTAGAACGCCCGCAGGTCGTCCAGGCTGATGTCGGTGGGGTAGTCGACGTTGCCGAAGAGGCGGACCTGCGGCTTGTCGAGCACCTGGTGCAGGGCGGTGATGATCCCCTTGATCCGCGGGTGGTCGGGGGCGACGCCGTAACGGATCAGGCCGAACGGGGCCGGCATCCGCTCGAAGAGGTCGACGGCCACGCCCGGCTCGGCGGCCACGTCGGACTTGAGCAGGGCGTCGGCGGCGTAGATCCCGGCGGGGCCGGCTCCGACGATTGCTACCCGCAGGGGGCGGGGCATGATCAGGTTCCCTTCGAGCGAGGACAGGCGACTCGTCGGCAACCCTAAACTGAGGCATACCTAAGTCGGTACGCGGGTCCGGTCTATGAACTCATAAGGCGATGTTATGGGTCGGGATCGAGGCGGTCGATGCCATGGGTCGCGATGCAGCGGTCAGCGGTCAGCGGTCAGTGGTCATACGAACGGCCCTGCGGGGTACCTGCGGGCCATGACTGCTGAGGATGTCCCGTCCGCGCCCGGCGCCCCGGCCGGGGAGCAACTGCGGCTGCTGCACGCCGTCTACGGGGCGGGCACCGTCCTGTGGACCGTCTCCCTGTTCGCCGCCGTCCTCGGCCACGACGCCGGCGTGCGCCAGGTCCTGGTCCTGCTCGTCCTGCTGGCCGTCTTCGGGCTGATGTGGCTGTGGTC
This sequence comes from Streptomyces sp. NPDC004065, assembly GCF_044903565.1. Classification (NCBI taxonomy): domain Bacteria; kingdom Bacillati; phylum Actinomycetota; class Actinomycetes; order Kitasatosporales; family Streptomycetaceae; genus Streptomyces; species Streptomyces sp. NPDC004065. The sequence goes on from NZ_JBJDQT010000031.1 coordinate 41,138, forward strand.
GGCCTGGCGGCTGTGGCTGGGCGGCACCGCGCAGCCCGTACGGCGGCCCCGGCTCTGAGGGCGGCAATGGCTCTGACGGCGGCTCCGGCGTCGGCCCCCTCGCGCGGGCCGACGCCGCACGGTACGCGGCGCGCGGGAGACGCCCACGCGGGGTGAAGCTCACGGGCGAGGCACGAGGGACCCAGGGGCGAGCGCGCGGGAGCCGGGCACGCAAAGGGGGCCGGACGCCGCCCACCTCCCCAGGACGACGGCGTCCGGCCCCAGCCCGTGGCGCTCAGCGGGTCGTCAGCAACCCCTGGCGCAGCCTGGTCAGCAGCCGGTTGAGCAGGCGGGAGACATGCATCTGGGAGATGCCGAGCCGCTCGCCGATCTCCGCCTGGGTGAGCTCCTCGACGAACCGCATGTGGATGAGCCGGCGGTCCCGCTCGCCGAGATCCGCGAGCAGGGGGGCGAGGCTGTGCAGGTCCTCCACCAGCTCCATGCCCGAGTCCTCGGCGCCGATGAAGTCGGCCAGGACGTTCTCGCCCTCCTCGCTGCCGGCGACGGCGGCGTCCAGCGAGGCGGAGGTGTACCCGTTGGAGGCCACCATCGCGTCGACGACCTCATGCTCGGGGAGGTTCATCAGCTCGGCCAGCTCCTTGGTGGTGGGCTTGCGGCCCAGCCGGCTGCCCAGCTCCTCGGTGGCCTTGGCCAGTTCCACGCGGGCCTCCTGCAGCCGGCGCGGCACGTGCACGGCCCAGGATGTGTCGCGGAAGAACCGCTTGATCTCGCCGACGATGTACGGCACCGCGAACGAGGTGAACTCCACCTCGCGGGTCAGCTCGAACCGGTCGATCGCCTTGATCAGTCCGATCATGCCGACCTGGACGATGTCCTCCATCTCCTCCGGGCCGCGGCTGCGGAAGCGGCCGGCCGCGTAGCGGACGAGGGACATGTTCATCTCGATCAGCGTGTTGCGCGCGTAGCTGTACTCGGGCGTGCCCTCCTCCAGGCGGGTGAGCCGCTCGAAGAACAGCCGGGAGAGGGCGCGCGCGTCGGCCGGGGCGACCTGCGAGGGGTCGGCCACCTCCGGCAGCTCCGTCCGAGCCCCAGTCGCCGCCTTCACCCCTGTGGTCACCGCCATCGTGCGGCCTCCCTCTCAGCCGTGCATGCCTCTTCGTACGCGAACGCCCTGGTGATCACGGGCGATGCGGGGGCGTGTACCCGCCCTGCCGGACCTCACACCCATTTCTTCCGCGGCCGGTGCGTAGGCGCTCGGCGGCTCTGTCCCGGGGAACCTGGGTGGCGGTCGTCGGCGGGGCCTGGGTGGCGGCCCGTCCGGTGGGCGCGGGCGGCGGCCCGTCCGGGATCCGGGCGGCTCGGGCGCTCAGCCGACCGTGGGCCGGTCGCCCAGCGGGACCACCCTGGCGTGCTGTCCGCGCGGGCAGTGCACCAGGCGGTCCTGGAGTCCCAGGGCCCGCGCCTCGGTGAGGAAGTCGTCCAGCGGGGAGCGGAAGACGGAGTAGTCGTCGTAGTGCACGGGCAGGACGCGGGAGCGGTCGAGCCGGCGGGCGAGTTCGGCGCCCTGCGCGCCGTCCATGGTGACCAGGAAGCCGCCCGGCAGCGTGGTGCCGCCCAGATGGAGTACGGCCAGGTCGGCGGCGGGGAAGCGGCGTCCGATCTCGTCGAGACCGTCGTACAGCAGCGTGTCGCCCGAGAGGTACAGCCGGAGCCGGACCGGTCCGTCGCGGGGGCCGAACTCCAGCATGCTGCCCATCACCGGCGGCAGCAGCCGGCGCAGCACCGGCTGGAGCGCGTGCTGCCCGGGCAGTGCGGTCACCCGCACCTGCGCCCCGCCCTGCCGGAACGTGCAGCTCTCCCAGGTGCGCAGGCCGCCCGCCCGCTGGAAACCCTGCCAGGTGCGCAGCCGGCGGGCGGCGTGCGGCGTGGTGACGACGGGCACCGAGCGGTCCAGGTGCCGCCTCGCCCGGCGGTCCCAGTGGTCGCCGTGCAGATGGGAGAGGACCACGGCGTCCAGCGGCGGCAGTTCCGTCACGTCCAGGGCGGGTTCCGTCAGGCGCCGGCTGGTGAGGCCGTACCCGAGATGGGCGTGTTCGCCGCGGTGCAGGAAGTTGGGGTCCGTCAGCAGGGTGAGGCCGCCGTACCGCAGCACGACGGTCGCGGTGCCGATGAAGTGGAGATCGAGGGCGTCGTCGTCGAAGGAGGTCATGGCGCTCCAGGCCCGACGGGGGGTGCCCCGTCCGCCGACTGGGAGGTGGGCTGTGCGTGCGGTCGGCTGCGGTCGGCTCGGACCCGTTCGGAGTACCCCGCCCGGCGCGGGCCCATACGCCTACGCGGTGCCGAGCGGCACCTCGGCGGTGATCTGCTTGCCGCCGGGCCGGGCCACGGCGGTCAGCGCGCGGGCACAGGCCTTCACCAGGTACAGCCCGTGACCGCCGACGCGGGTCCCGTCCCGCTCGCGGACCAGGGGAAGCACCGGGGAGGTGTCCCAGACGGTGATGCCCAGCCGCTCGTGGTCGGCGGACAGCTCCAGCGTCAGGCCGCACGGACCCGGCGCGTGACGCAGGGCGTTGGTGACCAGCTCGCTGACGACGAGCTGGGCGTCCTGCTCGGCACGCCGCGTGACGCGGGTGCGGCACGCGGCGGCCCGGGCCAGGAAGGCATGGACGGCCTGCCGCGCGTCCGCCGTGCGGGCGGCACCGGTGACCCAGGTGGCGCCGTAGCGCAGCGCGGCCACGGAACCGTTGCGTTCCTGGTCGGGCGGTGGGTGATGACCCGGAGCGAAGATCATAGGAGTACCGTCGGGTGGTGCGGATGGTTACGTTTCGTACTGTCTGCCGGAATTACTGCTACCCGGCGTTCCTCCTTCGAAGCCGGGACGCCGCAGATCCACCGCACGGCGGCTGCGGGCCACTGGAGGACGAGCGCCGGCGGCGGGCCTGCCGGGGACCCCTGCTCCCGCGAGGACGGCGGCCCGACCGGCGCAAGGGCGGGCCGAGGGGTGCGCCCGGCCGGCTGAGAGGCCCGCCGGCGGGGCGTGCGCGGCGGCGCTGCGGTGGCCCCCGCGGCGCGCAGCCGTGATGGTGTGCAGTGGGGGGTTTCCTCACCAGTCACGGGGAACACGGCCCTTCCGCGCGCGACGGCCGCCACGGCGCCGCGTGCTCGGGCGGCGACCGGAAGGAGCCTTCGTGGACACGGATGCGCGGGCGGGCGCACGCACCGGCGGCCTGGCGGACGGGCACGACCCCAGGCGCTGGAAGGCCCTGTGGGTCACCCTGACGACCGGCTTCATGAGCCTGCTCGACGTGACCATCGTGGCCGTGGCACTGCCCTCCATCCAGCGCGACCTGAGCGCGTCGGCCGCCTCCGTCCAGTGGGTCGTCTCCGGCTACGCCCTCACCTTCGCCCTCGTCCTGGTGCCGGCGGGCCGGCTGGGTGACGCCATCGGCCGGCGCCGCATCTTCCTGTGGGCGCTGGCCGGGTTCGTGGTGTGCAGCGCCGGCGCGGGCGCGGCGCCCACCGTCACCTGGCTGGTCGTGGCCCGGCTCGCCCAGGGCGCCTGCGCGGGCTGCCTCGCCCCGCAGAACTCCGCCCTGATCCAGCAGATGTTCCGCGGGGCCGAACGCGGCCGGGCCTTCGGCCTCTTCGGCGCCACGGTGGGCGTCTCCAGCGCCGTGGGCCCCATCGCCGGCGGCCTGATCCTGGCGCTGGCCCAGGGTGCGCAGGGCTGGCGCTGGATCTTCTACGTCAACGTGCCGGTCGGCCTGGTCGCGCTGGTGCTCGGCGCGCGGCTGCTGCCGCGGACGGGGCCCGGCCACCGGGAACGGCTGGACCTGCCCGGTGTGGGCCTTCTCGGTGCCGGGGTGCTGGCGCTGATGCTTCCGCTGGTCTTCGGCGAGACCGGCGGTGTGCGACGGCTGTGGTGGATGTTCCTGGCGGGACTGGTCCTGCTGGTCTGCTTCGCCCGCTGGGAACGGCGGGTCGCCGCCCGCCACGGACAGCCGCTGCTGGACCCGCGGCTGCTCACCGGCACGCGCGGCTACGCCTCCGGCGCCGCGGTCGGCGCGCTGTACTTCGTGGGGTTCAGCGGGGTGTGGCTGGTGTTCGCCCTGTTCTTCCAGAACGGCCTCGGCTACAGCCCGCTGCAATCCGGGCTCGCGGTGACGCCGTTCGCCGTCGGCTCCTCCGCCGCCGCGTTCATCACCGGCCGGCTGGTGGAACGGCTGGGCCGGCTGCTCACCGTCATAGGGCTGGTCACGATGGTGGCCTCGTTCCTGGCGACGGCGCTGATCCTGGGGACCGCCTCCCCCGGCGCCGTGGCCTGGCTCGCCGGGCCCGTCCTGTTCGTCGGCGGCCTGGGCAGCGGCTGCGTGATCTCGCCGAACGTCACGATGACGCTGCGGGACGTACCGGTGCGCATGGCCGGGGCGGCCGGCGGGGCGCTGCAGACCGGGCAGCGGCTCGGCGGCGCGGTGGGCACGGCGGTCCTGCCCGGGCTGTTCTACATGGTGCTCGCGGCGACCGGGAAGGACTACCGCACCGCCGTGGCCGCCGCGGTCGGCTCCGCCCTCGTCGCCCTGATGGCGTCGCTGGCCGTCGCCGTCCTCGACTGGCATCGCGACCGCGCCGGGCGGACCGGCCGGCCGCCCCGGCGGACCCCGTCCCAGCACACCCCGGCGGGCAGGGGCTGACCGGAGCGGTCGTACGCGAGCGGGCCCGCCCTGCCCGGCCGCACCCGGCCCTACCGGGCCCCACCCGGTCCGTACGGCCGGGTTTGCCGGCCGCGCCACCGGACACCCGAAGCTGTGACACGGGATCCGACCTGCGACTTGGAGTGGTGAACAGTGGCTGGTGACGAGAAGGCCAAGGCCAAGGCGGAGCAGATGAAGGGCAAGGCCAAGGAGACCGTCGGCCGTGCCGTGGGCAACGAGCGGATGACGGCCGAGGGACAGGCCGAGAAGTCCAAGGGCGATGCCCGCCAGACCAAGGAGAAGGCCAAGGACACCTTCAAGCCCTGAGCGACCGGGCCGGGGCACAAGCCCTCGACCGGCCGACCGACTGACTGACCGATCGACCGGCCGAGGCGACGGCGCGTTCACGCGACCCGCGGGCCCCGTCCGGCGAGAACCCGGCGAAAGCCGGGAACCCGCCGGACGGGGCCCGTTCCCGTTCCCGGCCCGGAGGCCCGGAGGCCCGGTGGTCCGGTGGTCCGGTGGCCCGGCGTCGGGGAGCCTGCCCCCGCGCCGGGGCGGAAGCCGCCCGGGCGCTCGCGCTGCCGTGTGGCGAGGCCGGTGCCGTACCCGGACGCCGCGGTCAGGCGGGGCGCGTGGGGAGCGCGGGGAGCGCGGGGAGCTTCGCCCTCATGCCTCCGAGCGCGGCCGCGGGGCGTGCGGTGGCGCGTGCGGTGCGGGTCACCAGGCCGGCCTGGCGCTGCAGGTCGTGCGCGGCGTGCCGGCCGCGCCACAGCAGCGACGGCGCGCCGCCGGTGTCGTCCACCGCGATCAGCAGACCACCCAGCATGCTCAGGTTCTTGAGGAAATGGACGCGCTGCTCGGCGCGGCTGGACTCTTCCTCCGCCTCCCAGAAGCGATGGCCGGCCACCGTGGTGGGCACCAGCGTCGCGGCCAGGACCAGGGCGGACAGCCGGGGCAGCCGCCCCAGGCCGAGCAGCACGCCCGCGGCGACCTGGACGCCGCCGGTGAGCCGTACGACCTGCTCCGTGCTCTCCGGCAGCACCGGCACGCGGTCCCGGACCGGCCCCACGACGGGCTCGGCGAGCGGGGTCACGTCCTGCGGGCTGCGGACGGAGTTCAGGCCGCCGGCGATGAACATCGAGGCGAGCAGGGGACGACCGGCCACGCGCAGCAGACTCATGGTCCTCTCCAGGGGGTGAGGGTGTGTGCGGCGTGCGCCGGGTTCCCCGCACGCGACACCCGCAATCAGGGGCGGGCCCGCGGGTGCTCCGCGCCCGCGGGCCCGGCCGGGCGGCGCACGGGTTCCTCCTCGGACCCCGGGCCGGGCGGTGCGCGAGCTCCCCGCGGACCCCGGCCCGGGCGGCGCGCGGGCTCCCCGCGGACCCCGGCCCGGCCCCGGGCGGCGCGCGGCCGGTTTCCGCCGGTTCCCCGGGGCGGTCCGGGGAACCCGGCCGGCATGGACGCCCTTCGACGCCCCTGGACCGACCACACGCTCTCCCTGCTCGCCGGCGGATACGCCTGGCTGCCGCAGCGCATGCGGGAGAGCCCCGACCACGTCGTGCAGACCCGGATCATGGGCCGGCCGGCGCTCGCGCTGCGCGGACCGGACGCCGTGCGGTTCTTCTACGACGAGCGCAACGTCCGCCGGCACGGCGCCGTCCCCGGCCCCGTCACGGGCACCCTCTTCGGCCGGGGCGCCGTGCACACGCTGGACGGCACCGCGCACCGCGAGCGCAAGGCGCTGTTCCTGCCGCTGCTGGAGACCGACCGGATCGCCGGGGTCGTCGAGGAGGTCACCGCCGCCTGGGACGAGGCGGTGCCGGCCTGGGGACGGCGCCCCCGCGTGGTGCTCTTCGACGAGGCGGCGGTGGTCCTCACCCGCGGGGTGTGCCGGCGGGCCGGTGTCCCGCTCGCGGACGAGGAGACCGAGGCCGTGGCCCGTGACCTGGTCGCGATGGTCGACGGCTTCGCCACGCCGGGGCCGCGGCACTGGCGGGCCCGGCGCGCCCGGGGCCGCCAGGAGGTCCGGCTGGCCCGGCTGATCGCCGACGTGCGCTCCGGCCGGACCGCCGCCCCGGCCGGCTCGATGCTGGACCGGGTCGCGCGCCACCGGGACGCGGACGGCGAGCGGCTCGGCCCGCACACGGCCGCGGTGGAGCTGCTCAACGTCCTGCGTCCCACGGTCGCCGTCAGCTGGTTTGTCGCCTTCGCCGCCCACGCGCTGCACCGCCGGCCCGAGCTGGGCGAGCGGCTGCGCGGCGGCGACACGGCCTTCACCGCCGCGTTCGTCCACGAGGTGCGCCGCTTCTACCCCTTCGCCCCCTTCCTCGGCGGCCTGGCGGCCCGGGACCTGTCCTGGCGCGGTCACTCGCTCCCGGCCGGCGGGTTGGTCGTCCTCGACGTGTACGGGCAGAACCACGACGAGGAACTGTGGGGCGACCCGTACACCTTCCGTCCGCAGCGGTTCCTCGACCACCCGGTCGAACGCGACGAGCTGATCCCGCAGGGCGGCGCCGACCCGCGCACCGGTCACCGCTGCCCGGGCGAGGGCTTCACCATCGGTCTGCTCGAGGCCCTGGCCGTGCGGCTGGCTCGGCTCGCGTACGAGGTGCCCGACCAGGACCTGCGGATCCCGCTGCGCCGGATTCCGACCCGGCCGCGCAGCGGCTTCGTCGTCGCCGCCGTACGCCCGCGGGAGGGACGCCCGGCCACCGCCGCCCCGGCCGGCGCCGCCCCGGCCGGCGCACGCGGCGGGGGCGCGGTCACCTGACGGCCATGTCCGCCCGCGCGACCGCCGGACGACCGCCCGCGCGACCGCCGGACGACCGCCGGGCAAAACGCCGTGCGGAACACCGGGCGGAACGCGGTGCGCGTACTGCACGCCCCGCACGCCTGTCGCCCCGCACCAGGCGTGCCGCCCGCACCACGCAGGTCGCTCCGCACCGCACCACGATCATCCGGGGGTGTGCCCCGGCCAGGCCGGGGCACCCGACGGGCGGTCAGCGCCACGACCACCGACTTCGGGTCCTCGGGCTCCGAGTCTTCGAGCCCCGAGGCTCCGACCGGCCTCGCGAGCGGCTGCCGACGCGGCCGACAGCGGCCGGCAAACAGCCGACAACAGCGCCAACAAGGCCAACAACGCCAACAGCAAGGAGTGCTGCCATGGGACACGGCGGAGACGTCATCCAGGAACTGACCACAGACCACCGCGAGGTGGAGGAGATCTTCGCGCAGATCGAGGCCCTCCCGACGGGGGACAAGAGGCGCAAGGACCTCGCCGACCAGGCCACCATCGAACTGGTCCGCCACTCCATCGCCGAGGAGATGCACCTGTACCCGGCGGTCCGGCGGCATCTGCCGGACGGCGACGCCATCGCCGACCGGGAGATCGAGGACCACTCGGAGGCCGAGCGGACCATGAAGGACCTGGAGGGCTGCGAGGCCGACGACCCGCGGTTCGACCAGCTCATGGGCCGGCTGATGCGGGAGATCCGCGAGCATGTGACGGACGAGGAGCAGAACCTCTTCCCGCGGCTGCGGCAGAGCGCGAGCCCTGAGGACCTGGAGAAGCTCGGCGAGAAGGTGCGCACGGCGAAGAAGACGGCGCCGACGCGGCCGCACCCCGCCGCTCCGGACACCCCGCCCGCCAACAAGCTGCTGGCACCCGGCGCCGGAATGGTCGACCGCATCCGGGACGCCCTGTCCGGCCGCGGCAAGACCGGCTGAGCGCACGCCCGTGTCCGGGCCGGCGGCGCGCCGGTGACCCCGCCCGCGGGGCCGTGGGACCCCCGTCCGGGTCCCGCGGCCCCGCGGGCGTGTCCGGCGCGCTCACCCACCGCCCCCAGTGGTCACGCTCCGTGAGTGACGGCCGTGCGATCCCGCCCCGCAGCCGTTACCTTCGCAGAGGGCGTCGCGGACGACGAACGACGCCGGGGGAAGGTCGAGGCCACGCCCAGGGAGTCGATGTGAGCCCACACCAGGCGCAGCAGCGCACCCAGGCGGGGGACGGGGACGGCGACGGGAGCGGGATACGGCGCAGACGGTTCATCGGGCTGTGCGCCGCGGCGGCCGGGCTCGCCACGGGAGCGGCGGCCTGCGACAGCACCACCACGATCCATCCGCCGCAGCCCTCGGACTGCCGCCGCCCGGAGGCCGAGCGCAACCGGCTGGGCACCGGCGACTGGCGCATCGGCTCCGCCGGCCGGGCGGACGCGGTGGCCGGCTACGCCGACCGGGTGAGTATCGCACCGGGCGAGGAATGCGGCCTGCACGTGTCGACCACGGCGTCCTCCTTCCGCGTCTCCGCCTTCCGCGTCGGCTGGTACGGCGGCCGGTACGCCCGCCGGGTCTGGCGCTCCGGACCGGTGCGCGGACACGCACGCCCGGCCGGCCGGCTGGAGCCGGGCACCCGCACCGTCCGCGCCGACTGGCCGCGCAGCCTCGCCGTCCCCACCGAGGGCTGGCCCGAGGGGGCCTACCTCCTGCGTCTGGACGCGGACAGCGGCCACCAGCGGTACGTTCCGCTGATCGTGCGCTCCACCGACGGCGCCGGCCGCACCGTCCTGCTGCACGCCCCGGCCACCTGGCAGGCCTACAACCAGTGGGGCGGGCACAGCCTCTACAACGGCCCCGACGGCTCGTACGCCACCCGTTCTCTCACCGTCAGCTTCGACCGGCCCTACGACGGCGACGGCGCGGAGAAGTTCCTGGTCCACGAGTGGGCGGCCGTGGTCCTCGCCGAGCGCCTGGGCATACCGCTCGCGTACACCACCGGCAACGACGTGCACCGCGACCCCACGGTGCTGCGCGGCGCCTCCGCGCTGATCTGCCTGGGCCACGACGAGTACTGGACCCCCGAGCAGCGCCGCCACGTCACCCGGGCCCGGGACGCCGGCACCAACGTCGCCTTCCTCGGCGCCAACACCTGCTTCCGCCGGGTCCGTCTGGAGCCGGGCGAGGCGGGGCCGGGCCGCTCCGTGGTCTGCTACAAGTCCGCGTACCGCGCCGACCCCTGCTACCCCTCCCGCCCGGCGCTGGTCACCACCGACTTCCGGCAGGCCCCCGCCGCCGACCCCGAGTCCTCGCTCACCGGGGTGCTCTACGAGGGCTACCCGGTGGACGCGCCCTACGTCGTCCACGCGGCCGACCACTGGCTGTACGAGGGCACCCGGGTGCGTCCCGGGGAGAGCTTCGACCATCTGGTGGGCGTGGAGTACGACCGGGTCACCCCCGGAGCGCCCGTTCCCGGGTCACTGGAGATCACCGCGCACTCGCCGCTGGTGTGCGGCGGCAACCGCAGCCACAGCGACTCGGCGTACTACACCGTGCCCAGCGGGGCGGGCGTCTTCGCCACCGGCACCATGCGCTGGGTGGAGGCGCTGCTCGCCGGGACCGGGGAGCAGCGGCGCGGCGGCCACGGTCTGGACGCGCGCGCCCGCGCCTTCGTCACCCGGACCACCGAGAACCTGCTGCACGCCTTCGCCGAGGGCCCCGCGGCCCGGCACCGGCCGGCGCCCCGCCCCAACACCCGGGAGCTGTACCGCACGGTGTGAGCGCGGCCCCCGTCGGGCGGCGAGCGGACTCCCGGACTCCCGTCGGACCGCGAGCAGCCCTCCGCCGGGCGGCGCGCGGGCCCTCGCCGGGCGGCGAGTGGTCCCCCGTCAGGCGGTGAGCGCGGCCTCCAGGGTCGGGTAGCAGGGTATGAGGGAGTCCACGCCGACGAGCTGAAGCACCCTCAGGACGGCGTCCTGCGGGGCCGCCAGACACAGCCGCGTCCCGGCCTCCTGGGTGGCCTGGTGGGCGGTGATGAGGGCGTTGATGCCGCTGGAGTCCATGAAGGTCACGGCGCCGAGGTCCACCACGGTGCCCGGGCCGCCGGCCACGCCGGACAGCAGCGCCTCGCGCAACCGCGCGCTGCCGTCGAGGTCGATCTCACCCGCGAGGGTCACGACGCGGGTGCCGTCGTCGGTGGTGGTACGGGTGATCAGCAGCCGTTCGGGCACCGCCGCCCCCTCGGTCTCTGCCACTCTTTCCTCACTTCTTGTGAATTTCTGGCCATGGCCAGGGGGCTGTTGGCCATGATGTTAGGGGGTCGTGAAGCCCGTGACGGGCCCTTGATGAGCACAGGGCGGCTCGCGGGCGTATACGCGGGTGACGCGGGCGCGGGGACACGGGGGTGAAGTCGGGCCGGATGGACGCTGCTTCGGGCCAGGAGCGCACGGAACCCGACGCACTGGCGGAACCAGCGCAACGGGCGGAACCGGCGCAACGGGTGGAACGGGCGGAACGGGTGGATCCCATGGAGCGCACGGCAGTCGCGGAGCACGGCGGAGAGGACGCCGGGGTGCCGTACGCCGCCGTGGACCTGGACGGCGGCCCGGGCTGCATAGCCCGCGCCCGCCGGGTGGCCGCCGCCTTCCTCGGCGCACTGCACTCCGAGCGGGGCCGGCCGGTGTCCTCCCGCGTGCTGGAGGGAACCCAGCTGGTGGTCAGCGAACTGGTCACCAACGCCGTGAAGTACGCGCCCGGCCCGTTGCGGCTGGAACTGCGGGCCGGCGACGGCACCGTGGACGTCACCGTGTGCGACGGCGGCCCCGCCCTGCCGGCTCCCGCGCCCGGCACCGACCCCGGCCGGGTGGGCCGGCACGGCCTGGAGATCGTCCGGGCCCTTGCCCAGGACTTCTCCGTACGGCCGCTGCCCACCGGCAAACGCGTCACCGCGCGCATCGCCCTCACGGACGGCGCGACCGGCCGCTGAGCCCGGTCGCCCGGACCACGCGCGGCGCTGCCTTCCGGGGCGGTGGGCACCGCCCTCGCCCCGCGCCCGCGGGTCGCTACCCGCCGGCGCCCCCGGCCGGTGCTGGGATGGGCGGGGGCGTGGCAGGAAGGAGCGACGATGGAAGGCCACCGGGTGTCCGGGGCGGCGCGGGCCACGGGGGACCGGTTCGCGCGGGCCGAACGGGCGCTCGCCGCGATCGGCACGACGCTCGACGCCCGCCGGACGGCGGGCGAGCTCGCCGCGTTCCTCGTCGCGGAACTGTGCGAGTCGGCCACCGTGGACCTCTTCGTCCACCAGGGGGCGGCGGAGCCGGGGGAGACGGCGGGGCTCGGGAAGGGCGCCCGGTCCGGGGCGCCTGTCGCACCGCTGGGGACGGGCCCCGCCCAGGAACTCGCCGGATCGCGGGAGCCGTCCGCGCCGCCGGTGCCGTTCCGCTCGCGCGAGGTCGCGGAGACCGCGGAGAGCGCGCAGGTCACGGAGGCCGTACAGGCGGTACACGCCGTGCGGGCCGTAGAGCCGGCGGCGGGCCTGCGGGCGCCCGCGGGCGCGGCCGCCCGGGACGGGGACCTGCGGCGCGTGGCCGTGGCCGGGCGGAGGGATCTCCTGGACAGTCTGGAGAAGATCCCGCGCGAGGACGTGTCCGTCCGCGCCCTGGACGCGGGCCATCCGATCACCGCCTCCTTCACCCCTGGCGAGGGCACCGATCTGGTCGCCCTGTCGGTGCCGCTGCTGGCCTGGGGCCGGGTCCACGGTGTCGCCCTCGCCCTGCGGACCGGCCGTCTCTTCGCCGACGACGAGACCGCGGCGGTCCACTACGCGGCCCGGCTGGCCGCCGCGCACCTGCGCCACGCCGAGGAGTACCGGGAGGCCGGCGACCGGGTGTCCGGACCGCGGCGGGTGCCGCCGGCCGACCCCGGCAGACCGCATCCCCACCTGGACCTGGCGACCCGCTACCTGCCCGTCGGCGCCGGGACCCCGGTGGGCGGCGACTGGTGCGAGTCGGTCCGGCTGCGCCACGGCCGCACGCTCCTGGTCATCGGCGACGTCATGGGCCACGGCCTGGACGCGGCCGTCGACATGAACGCCTACCGTTCGATGCTGCGCTACCTCGCCTCCACCGACCTGCCCCCGCACCGCGTCCTGCGCCGGGTGGACGCGGCCATGGCCGAGGAGAGCGGCCGCCGCCCCGCCACCTGTCTGCTCGCCCTGCTGGACCCGGCGCGCGGCACGGCCGCCCTCGCCGGCGCGGGCCACCCTCCGCCGGCCGTGTTCCACCGCGACGGCACCGCCGAACTGGTACGGCTTCCCGTGGGACCGCCGCTCGGCACGGGACTCGGCGGCCACGAGGCGGCGCGTCTGTCCCTCGCCCAGGACGACACGCTGGTCCTGTTCACCGACGGCCTGGTCGAGCGGCGCGGCGAGGACATCGACACCTCGCTGGACCGGCTGGCCGCGCTGCGGGTACGGCCCGGCGCGGACGCCGCCGGCCTGCTGGACGAGATCCTGGACCGGCTCGGCGCGCGGCGCGCGGACGACGACGTGGCGGTCGTCGCGGCCCGCGTGCGGCCATGCCGGTGAGACCGGAACCACCCGACACCCGGCGGGATGCGCGGCCCCCGCCCGCCCACATCGCCACCCGGCGCGGGGTCCGCCCTGGTCCGCCGCGAGCGGCCGCATGCCGCCGCCTCGTCCGTGGCCGACGCCGGCAGGCCCGTACGACGCGGCCCGCCGGCCCCGCCGCGAAGGAGCGCCGCACGCTCGCGTGTTCCGCCACAGTGCCCGGAGGGCCCGGCGCGGGGAGACTGCCCGTGCCCCTGCAAGCTCCGCGTGCCCCTTGCCTGTGCTCGCCGCAGGGTGTGGGGCGCCGCACGCCCCGCGTGCTCGCAACAAGGCGCCGGACGCCGGACGCCGTACGCCGCGCGCTCGCCGCACCGCCCCAACGCCACTGCCACGGCCGTCGGGTCCGCTGCCACTGCCGTCGGGTCCGCCGGCTCGCCCCGCCCAAGTTCGCACCCCCGACCGGCCCCGCGGGGCCCGGGCTCACGCCCGGCCGGTGTCCGCCGGGGTGTTTTCCGCACCCGTGCCGGCGGGTGTGCGGGAGGCCCACAGCGGGCCCGTGAGGCCGACCGGATTGCCGGCGGGGATCAGCCCGGAGTCCAGCACCGCCCGGGCCGGCGGCTCCAGCAGGGCGGCCAGGCGGGCGCTGCCGTCGGGTCCCAGGGCGGTCCACGGCTGTTCGGCCGCCGCGTCCGTGCGTGCCTCCACCTCGGCCCGCAGGGCCGCCCCGGCCGCGGTCGGGGTGCCGTCCCCGGCCAGCAGCCCGCGCTCGCGCAGACCGGCCTCGGCGGCCCGCCACGCCGCCAGGTCCCACTTGCGGGTCTCCCGCAGCAGTGCCGGGTCGGACTCCCCGGCGGCGGCCTTGAGGACCATCGCGTCGACGGGGCCCAGGCCGAGGGCGACCAGCACCGCCACATGCCCGTCCCCGCGGTGTTCGCGCAGGGTGGTCAGGGCCTGCCACAGCCGGACGTGCGGCGCTTCCGGGCGGTCGAGGGCCTGGTTGGCCGCGCCGAGCACACGCCCGGCGGTGTCGGCGGCCGACGCCGCGGTCCATGCCAGGTCGGCGGCCTCGGCCAGCCGGGAACCGGTGACGGCGTCCGTTCCCAGCACGCGGGTCAGCGCGGCGTCCATCGCGCGCTCGCGGGCCGCGAGGACCTTCTCCGGGGAGGCGTGGCGCCAGGCGTCCGGCAGGGCCCGTGCCACCCGGTCGGGGTGGAAGACGTGGAAGCAGCCGGTGACGACCGGGGCGGCGACCGGTCCGAGCGGGGCCGCGCGCATCGCGAAGTAGCCCATCCAGAAGCCGAGCAGACCGGCCCCGGCCGCTTCGCGCCGGGCCTCCGGTGCGAAGTAGATCAAGGAGTGGACCGGTTCGAACCGCTCCCACATCGCCCGTGCCAGACCGTCACCCACACCCGATCCTCCCGCCCGCGGGCCGTCGGCCCGCCCCGGGCAGCAGCATGCTCCATGACGCAGGTCATAACAAGCCCGGCGCCGGCTCCGCCGACCCGCTTCCGGGCGGGCGGCGGCACCTCACCCGCGGCCGCCGTTCGCCCGCAGCAGGAGCACGGCGATGTCGTCGGTGTGCCGCCCCGTGGGCCGGGTGCGCTCGATGAGCACGTCGATCAGCTTCTCCAGGTCCTGCTCGTCGGTGCCGGCCAGCCGGCGGGCGAGACCGTCCACGGTCTCCGCGGTGTCGACGCCGCGCACCTCCACCAGGCCGTCGGTGTAGAGGGCCAGGACCGCCTCCGGCGGCAGGGCGGCGGTGGTCACGGGATAGCGGGCGCGCGGATCGACGCCCAGCAGCGGTCCCGGGTCCACCCGCAGCGCCCTCGTCAGGCCCGGCTCCTGGCGCAGCAGCGGCGGCATGTGCCCGGCGCTGGCGAGCGCCACCTCGTTGCGGGCCAGGTCGAGGTGGACGTACAGACAGGACACCAGCAGATCGGACTCCAGATCCGTGAGCAGCCGATTGGTGCAGGCCAGCACCCGGTCCGGGGACGCCCCCGCGGTGGCGTGCGAGTGGATCGCGGTGCGGACCTGGCCCATGAGGGCCGCCGCCGCGATGTTGTGGCCCTCCACGTCGCCGATGACCGCGGCCGCCGTGGTGTCGCCGAGGCGCAGCAGGTCGTAGAAGTCGCCGCCGATCTGCAGCCCGTGGCCGGCGGGCAGGTACCGGGCCGCCACGTCCAGCCCGGGCAGCGCGGGCAGGGTGCGCGGCAGCAGGTTGCGCTGGAGCTCCTGGGCCAGGCGCTGCTTGCTGTCGTAGAGCCGTGCCCGGTCCAGGGCCTGGGCGATCAGCACGGCCAGCGAGGTCAGCACCGCGCGCTCGTCCGAGCCGAAGGCGTGCGGCCTCTCGTAGGACAGGACGCAGCAGCCCACCGGGCGTCCCGTGATGCCGAGGGGGAGGAACGCCCACGCCCGCTTGCCGCTGATGTGGGGCGCCCGGGGATGGCGGCGGGCCATCTCGCCGGGGTCGGAGTAGAAGGCGGGGACGCCGGTGGCCAGCACCTGGCCGGCCGGGGTCAGATCGGTCTCCAGGGGCAGCCCGTCGAGGCGGTCGATGGCGTCGGCCGGGTAGCCGCGACAGCCGATGATCTTCAGCCGGCCGGCGTCGGCGGCGGACAGCACCAGGCCCTGGGCGCCGAAGGCCGGCAGGACGTGGTCGGCGAGCAGGCCGACGAGATCGTCCACCCCGACGGCCTCGGTGAGGGTGGTGGCCACGTGGACCAGTTGGTAGAGACGTCCGGTCGGCGCGGCCACCTGCGCCGGCCCGCCGGCCGGCGGCGCGGCGGCGGGCCGCTTCTCCGCGCCGGGCCGGACGCGGACGCTGATGCCGCTGTCGTCGGGGTACATCTCGAAGGTCAGCCAGTGGTCCGGCGGGCGCAGGGCGGTGAAGGTCCGGGGCGCCCGGGCGATGACCGCCGTGCGGTAGTGGTCCTCGTAGACGGGGTCGTCCAGCCAGGGCAGCGCCTGCCAGGGCCGCGCGCCCAGCAGCAGTTCGGCGTCCCGGCCCAGCAGCCGGGCGGCGGAGGAGCTGAGGTAGGTGATCCGGCCTTCCAGGTCCAGGGCCACCGAGCCCTCGGGCAGGCGTTCGGCGTAATCGGCGGCGGCCAGTTCGGCGTGGACGGTGCGCCGCCGGCCGGCGGCGGTGACGAGGCGCGGCTGGGAGGGCAGTTCGGGGGGCCGGGGAGCGTCCTCCAGGAGGCGGGTCAGGCGGCGGGCGTGGGACGTCATGTGGCCGCGTTCCCGGGAGGACGGCTGCCGGGCGGTCTCGGTGGCCCACAGCAGGACCAGCGCGCCCCAGCAGCGGTGCGCCCCGGTCAGCGGGAGCGCCGCCACGGCGAAGGGGTGGGGCAGGGAGGCGGCCACCCGCGGATAGCGCCGGGCCAGCTCCGGCTGGCTGCCGATCCAGACCAGCCGTTCCTCCCGGACCGCGTCGGCCAGTGGCCCCGGAGTGCGCAGCGGCACCTGCTGCCAGGGGACGGTGAACTCGGACGGCACTCCGCACACCGCGACCAGCCGCAGCACCGGCTGCGCCTCCTCGGTCAGGAACAGACCACCGATGGTGGCTCCGGTGGAGCGCACGGTCCCGGCCAGGGCCGCGCCCAGGGTCGCGCTCAGGGCGTCGGACGGCGGGTCGCCGGCGTCCCGCGCCGGATCGGTGCCGGACATGGTGTGCTCCCCTCCGGTGTCGGGGCGGGCGTCGTCCGCCGGACGGGGCACGGGCGGATGGCCGCACCGTGCCGTGGCACATGTCCCTTTTACCCGGACCGTGCGCCGGGATACGGGGCCGGCGTACGGCGGTCCCGGCGGTCCCGGGGGCTGCGCCCCTGCACCCCCCTTTGCCGCACCCGGCCCGCCCGACTCGGTGGGGAGAGGAGTCGCCGCCACGGGGCTGCGCCCCGGACCCCATGCGGGGCTGCGCCCCTGCGCACCACGGGCGGGGGCTGCGCCCCCTGCACCCCCCTTTGCCGCACCCGGCCCGCCCGACTCGGTGGGGAGAGGAGTCGCCGCCACGGGGCTGCGCCCCGGACCCCAGCGGGGCTTCGCCCCTGCACCCCGGCGGGGGCTGCGCCCCCTGCACCCCCATGTGCCCCATCCGACCCGCCCGACTCGGTGGGGTGGGAGGTTGCCGTCACGGGGCTGCGCCCCGGACCCCATGCGGGGCTCCGCCCCTGCACCCCGCGGGGCTGGGCCCCAGCGGGGCCGGCCGGTAGCACTGGACGGCATGCAGGGGCCTCAACGGCATACAGGGGGACGCGACGCGTACGGGACGGCTCACGCGCCGTCGGGGTCAGGCGAGTGCCACCACGAGTGCGGCCAGGACGGTCAGCGCCGCCACGGGGACCATGAGCAGGCGGGCGCGTTCCGTCCAGGCCGGCGGGCTGCGGCGTGGACCCGACGTGGGTCCCGCGGTCGCGGGCCGGGCTTGCCGGCCCGCGGCGTCCGCCCCGGCCGGGACGAGGCCGGGGTCGAGCAGCGAGCGGCACCAGGGACAGTCGCCGTCCTCCCACGCTTCCATGCCGCGCTCAACGACCCGCACCGGCCCGGGCAACGCCCACGCCCACCATCGTGATGCCGCCGTCACCGGTCCGTGAGCGACCGGTGTCCGCAGGAGTCCCTCCGCCCGCGTCACGGGACCGTGATCCCGCGGGGTACGGGAACGGCGGGCACCGTGCCGGCGGACGCCTCCCACGCGCCCGCGCCCGCGCCCGACCCGGTGCCCCACGGCCGCAGCAGCGGCGGCGGCGACGTGCCGCCGTCCGGGCCGAAGCCCCACTGCCCGGGAGCGGGAGCGGGAGCGGGAGCGGGAGCGGGAGAGGGAGCGGGAGAGGGAGGAGTGGGAGAGGGCGTGGGGGCAGGGGCGGGGGCCGGTGCCGGTGGTGAGCCGGGCCGCCGCCGGCCGGAGGTCTCCGCACCGGCCCGGCCGGCCGGGCGATGAGTGCTGTCCATGCCGGGGCAAACGGCGCTCGCCCCCCGTCCGTACGCGTCCGGACCGCCCCGCTCACCGCATCAGGTGAGTTCACCCCTCCAACGGACGCGTCCGCTCGTGCGAAAAGCAGCCCGCGGGACAACCGGCCACGACCCGCCGTGGGCGCCCCGGGTCAGTTCTTCCCCGGGGTCAGCTCGGCCAGCAGCAGCGTCCGGTCGTCCCTGGCGTCCTCCTCGCCGGACGCGCCCTCGAGCAGCCGGCGGCACAGCACCGTCAGCGCCTCCGGGCGCGCGAGGTCCGGCACCTCGACGGTCCCGGTGTCCAGGGCGCCGGCCAGCCGGGCCATGCCCTGGTCGATGTCACGGGTCCGGGACTCGACGAGTCCGTCGCTGTAGAGGAGCAGCACCGTGGGCTCGGACAGGTGCAGCACGGTCGGCTCCCAGCGGCCCGTGCCCAGCCCCAGCGGCAGACCCGCGCTCTTCAGCGCGACCGGCGCCGTGGGCCCGCCCGGTCCGCGGATCAGCGGCGGCGGGTGCCCGGCCCCGACGAAGGTGCAGGTGTGCAGGCCGGCGTCCCACTCCGCGTACATGCAGGTGGCGAAGGAGGCGCCGGGTGTGTCCGCGGCCACCGCGTCGAGCCGCTCCATGAGCTCGGTCGGGCCGATGCCGAGCCCCGCCAGCGTACGCACGGCGGTCCGCAGCTGGATCATGGCGACGGCGGACTCCGGGCCATGGCCCATGGCGTCCCCGACGATCATGGCCACCTTCCGGCCGCCCCGGGGCAGGACGTCGTACCAGTCCCCGCCGATGACGTTGTCCTGCCCGGCCGGACGGTAGCCGTGGGCCACCCGGCAGCTCGCGAAGGCCCGGCCGGTGTCGGGGAGCAGGCTGCGCCGTATGGCCAGCGCGGTGCGGCGTTCGCGTTCGTAGCGCCGGGCGTTGTCGAGCGCGACGCAGGCCCGCGCGCCGAGCGACTCCACGGCCACCGCCTCGCCCCGCGTGAACGGCTCCCGGTCCGCGCCCCGGGTGCAGGCGATGAAACCCACGGCCGTTCCGCGCAGCCGCAGCGGGACGATGAGGAACGAGCCGCTGCGCAGCAGCGCGGCCACGCCCGCGTCGTCCGGGCCGGTCCTGCGCAGCCGTTCGAAGGTGTGGTGGTCCACGCCGTCCAGCAGCTGGGCCTGCCCGGTGGCCAGGGCACGGGCGTACGGCGTCTCCCGGGGGAACACCAGCACCTCGCCGACCGGGAGCAGGCGCTCCCAGTGCTCCGTGGCGTCCGACCCTATGCGCAGCGCGAGCCGCCGCGCCTCGATCTGCGGCGGATCGGCCGTCGTCCGCGCCTGCTCCTCCAGCAGCCAGCGCTGCAGCAGGTACACCGAGGCGGCGTCGCAGAAGCCCGGCGCCAGCGCGTGCACGACATGACGGCCGGTCAGGTGCAGATCGAGTTCCGAGCCGATGGCGTCGGCCGCGGGGGAGAAGTGCGACCGGCGGCGCGCGGGTGCCGGCGCGGTGGGTGCGGGTGCGGGTGCGGGTGCGTCGGGCGTGTGCGCGGGTGCGGCGAGTGGGGGTGCGGCGAGTGCGGGGTCGTCGGGCTGACCGCGTTGTGTCTTCCGCAGGGTCGTGGCCTTCCGGGTGGGGCCGGTCGCGGCCGGGGGAAGAGGGGCCGTCGCGGCCGTGGGGTGGTCGGCCGGCAGCTCCTCGTATGCCGATGGCAACTATATGATGCAAAGTCAACATCGCCGTACACCAGGGGAGTTGGTCATGCCGGACGAGGGCGGTCTGCCGCGGGGCGTGGATCCGGGCAAAGCGAGCGTGGCCCGGATGTACGACGCCATGCTGGGCGGCGAGCACAACTTCGCCATCGACCGGGAGGCGGTGGCCGCGTTCACCGCCATCGACCCGCAGGTCCGCACCCTGGCCCGCGCCAACCGCGCCTTCCTGGGGCGCGCCGTCCGCTTCCTGGCCGCCGCCGGCGTACGCCAGTTCATCGACCTGGGCTCCGGCATACCCACCCAGGGCAACGTCCATGAGGTCGCGCAGGCCGCCGCCCCGGGCGCCAGGGTCGTGTACGTCGACAACGACCCCGTCGCGGTCGCCCACAGCGAGGCTCTGCTGGCCGGCAACCCGGACGCGACGATCGTGGCCGCGGACATCCGCAAGCCCGACACGGTGCTGTCCTCGCCGCAGGTGCGGGACCACATCGACTTCGGCCGGCCCGTGGCCGTCCTGATGATCACGATCCTGCACTTCGTCACGCCCGAGGAGGATCCGGCCGGCATCGTGGCCGCCTTCCGCGACGCGCTGCCCGCGGGCAGCTGGCTGGCCCTGACCCACGCGACGGACGAGGACCGCCCGGACACGGCCGCCGCCGTCGGGCAGCTGTACCGCGACCGGGCCACCTCCCCGGTCACGGCACGCTCCCACGACGAGATCGCGGCCCTCTTCGACGGCTTCGACCTGGTGGAGCCGGGACTGGTGTATGTCCCGCTGTGGCGCCCGGACCGCCCGCAGGACGTCCCCGAGAACCCCTCCCAGTACTGGGTGTACGCCGGAGTGGGCCGCAAGACCCCGTAGCGCGCGGCGCGCCGCGGGGTCAGGCGGGCCGGATCGCGCTGTGGATGGCCTGGGGGCCGGCGAAGAAGACCGACTCCTCACGGATCGACGCCCCCGGGCTCGGCGCGTGGACCATCGTGCCGTTGCCCCCGTACAGGCCGACGTGACTGGCGTCCGCGTAGAAGAACA
Organism: Streptomyces sp. NPDC004065; assembly: GCF_044903565.1. Lineage (NCBI taxonomy): Bacteria > Bacillati > Actinomycetota > Actinomycetes > Kitasatosporales > Streptomycetaceae > Streptomyces > Streptomyces sp. NPDC004065. The sequence goes on from NZ_JBJDQT010000031.1 coordinate 61,838, forward strand.
CCAGGTCTCCGGGGTGCAGTTCGGCCAGCTGGACCGGTGTGCCGGAGACGGCCTGGTCCGGCGCGGTGCGCGGCAGCGCCACCCCGGCGGCCCGCCAGGCGGCCTGGGTGAGGCTGGAGCAGTCGTAGGAGTCCGGGCCGGTCGCACCCCAGACGCACGGCTTGCCGATCTGGGCGCGCGCGAAGGCGAGTGCCTTGGCGGCCTTGCGCTCGTACGCGGAGGCGGGTGACGCGTCCACGGCCGGGGCGGCGGCGCTCTCGGCGGGCACGACCGGTGCCGGGGCGGGCGCGGCGACGGGCGCGGCGGGTGCCGCCGCGGCTGGTGCCGGGCCGAGGGAGCCGCTGGAGGGGAGCGGACCGAAGAGCGGGTCCGCGTCGAAGAGTTGGTCCGCGCCGGGGAGTGCGTCGGCACCGGGGAGCGGGTCCGCGGTGAGTGGCAGGGCGGCCGTGGCCAAGGGCTGCGCGGCCGTGTCGAAGGGCTGCCCGGCCGGGTCGAGCGGGGAGGCGGCGGGGAAGGCCGGGCCCGCGGGCGCTTGCGGCTGCCGCACCGGTGCCGGCGCGGGCGGCACCGTCGGCCGGACCTCCTGCGGCGGGGGCCAGGCGGTCGCGGCGGCGGGGGCCGGCCAGGAGTCCGCGGCGGCCGGCGCCGCGGCGGGAGCGGTCCAGGACGTGCCGGTGGTGGCGGGCGTGAGCCAGGACTCTCCCGTGGCCGAGGCGGGCGCCGGCCAGGAGGACTGCCCGGCCGGGGCGGGCCGGCTCCGCGGCGCCGGGGTGACCCAGGACTCCTGGGCCGCGGGCGTCCCGGCGGCCCCGGCGGGCTGCGCGCTCCACGGCGCGGTGGCCTGCCCGCCCGGCGTCCCGGCGGCCCCCGGGAGGTCGCCGCGCAGCCCCTCCTCCGAGACCCGTGGCGCGGGCACCCGGACCCGCGCGGCCGGGGCGGCCGCGGTGTCGTCGGCCCGGGCCAGGCCCTCGAACCCGGCCGGCAGTACGGCGGTCGCGGTCAGGGACCCGGCCGCGCCGGCCGGCACCCCGCCCGTTCCCGCCGGCGGTCCGAGGGGATCGGTGAGCGCGTCCGGGGCGGCGACGGGCGACGGCGCCGCCGTCGGTCCGCCGGGCAGTGCGGCCGCCGCCCCGGCCGGCAACTGGGCCAGGGAACCGGTGTCCACCACGGCCGTCGCGGCGGAGCCGGCGGTCAGCTCCGCCACCGGCCCGGCCGGAAGCGCCCCCGCCGAGGGCAGCTCCGGCACGGCCCGGGCGCCGGACGGCCCGGACGGGCCCGCCGTCAGCTCCAGCGGCGCGGAACGGGCGCCCCCCGGCCCGCCCAGCCCCAACGCCTCCGCCGGACCCCTGCGCGACGCCGCACCGGCGGACCTGGCGGGCCTGGGCACCCGGTCGGGCGGCAGAGCGGCCGGAACGCTCGGGCCCAACTGGGCGCGAGCCACGTCGAACCACTCCTTGGCCACGCTCTCCAGCACCGGATCCGCCCGGCGCGGGGCGCGCCCCGACGCGGAGTCGAAGCGGGTACGCCCGCCCTTGCTCATCGCACGGGTGGCGTTGAAGTTCCCGGTGTCGGTCTCAGCCCGGTCGTAGAGACTGCTGATCCTCCGCTGAACCTCGGGAGAGGGTCGTTCCGGCGCCAAGGAGGACGCACTCCTTCCATAGCCGCCTGCCTGCTCAGCTGTCCGGTTCGGGCGGACGGTGCTGCGGAAGGCAATGCCCCACGACCCACGCCGGACTCGGCGGAGGTCGCACGATCCGACGGGATTCGACGGAGGCAATCGTGCGGCCTGGACGTCAACTTAGCGAACGTGTGTGCCTCGTGTGAAGGTTGAAGCGTGTTATGTCCGATACGTTTTCGTGACCTTTTTCCGAGGGGGCGTCACCAGCCGGTGAGCAGCAGGTGGTTGAGCAGCAGGGCGAGCACGGCCTGGGCGGCCAGCCAGGCGCGCGGGCGGGTGAGCAGGGCGCACGCCGGGAGGAGCCAGAGGACGAAGGGCAGCCAGATGCGCTCGGTCTCGGCCTTGCTCATCCCGGACAGGTCGGCGACGAGCAGGGCGAGCAGGGCCGACAGGACCAGCACTCCGAGGCGGGCCCCGGCCTCCGGGGGGCCGCCGCCGCCGCGGACCCGGGCGAGGGCACCACCGCGCGGGCCGAGCGCCGCCCCGCCGGCCCGGACCAGGCCCGCCGCCGTCGCCGGCCCCGCGACGAGCACGGTGCAGGCCAGGTTGGCCCACACCCAGTAGCCGTACGGACGGGTGCCGCCGACGCCCTGGTAGTAGCGCGTGACCAGCAGCCGGTACGCCTCCCACCAGTCGAATCCGGCGAGCGTGAACACCAGCGGGACGACCGCGGCGCCGAGCGGGAACAGGCACATCGGCAGCGCTGAGCCCCGCGGCACCGCGCCGTCCCGCAGCCGGGCCGTCAGCAGCACGCCCGCGAGGACCAGCGCGAACAGCGTCAGGCCGTACGACAGGTAGCAGGTCAGCCCGAACAGCAGCCCGGACCCGAGGCCCGCCGCCGCCCGCGCCCCGCGGCCGCCCCGGCCGGTCACCGCCGTCGCGAACAGCGCGACGGACCAGGCCGCCACGGCCGTGAACCAGCCGTCGGCGGACGCGCCCACCCACACCGCGGCCGGCGCCAGGACCAGGAACGGCGCCGCCCGGCGCGCCGCCTCCTGTCCGGCCAGCGCCCGCACCGCCACCAGCACCGCCACACAGGCCGTCGTGCCCGTCACGATGCACCAGGCGCCGGCCCAGCCACCGCCGCGCAGCCCTGCCCGGTCGAGCAGGACGAAGGTGAGCGTGGCCGCCGGAGGGTGACCGGCGATGTGGGCGGGCCACTGGCCCTCGGAGCCCGCCAGGATGTGCTGGGTGAAGTCGCGCAGCGCCGCCGGGATGTCGTGGAAGCGGCCGATGACCTGGAGATACTCGTTGCGGGTCGTGAGCCGGACGGCCACGCCCCGGTGCCAGCCGTCGACCAGCGCCAGCGACCAGGTCCAGGCCAGGGAGGCGGCCCAGGCGGCGGGGAGCAGCGCGCGCCACCGCAGCCGTGAGGCGAGCGGCGGCCCGTACGCCACCACCGCGACCGCCACCAGCAGCGCGCCCGGGGTGCCCGGCCCCAGGTGCGGGGCCCATTCGGCGTACAGGGGCGGCCAGTGCACGAACAGGGTGCGGTGGGCGGACTGGATGCGGCGGCCGACGACGACGGCGGCCACGACCAGCAGGGCGGCGGCCGTGGCGGCGGCGAGGTCGCGAAGGGCGGGTCGGATCGGTCGGGTCACACCGGCACGCTAGGGCGGCGGGGGGCCGCTGCCGGGGCGCCCGGCCAGGACGTCAGCGTTTCGTCATGGGTCGCAGGCCCTGCCGGGGGCGTTCGCGGCCTACGGTCGCAGCATGAGCGACCATCGGCTCCCCACCTCTCCCGGCTTCTGGCGCAGCCCGCTGCGGGGCCCCCGGTTCACCTCGGTGCTGGGGCTGGTCCTGCTCGTCGGCATCACGGTGCTGTTCGTGACGGGCCTGGTCTCCTACGCCGCCTACAACCCGGGCCTGTCACCGGTGAACGACATGACCCCCGGCAAGGGCCTGCTCGGCTTCTACCTGTTCGCCTGGCCCACGCGCCCGGTCTGGCTGTACCGGCTCACCCAGGGCGTGCACGTCACGCTCGGCATCACGCTGATCCCCGTGCTGCTGGCCAAGCTGTGGTCCGTGGTCCCCAGGCTGTTCGCACTGCCGCCGGCCCGCTCGGTCACCCACGCCCTGGAACGGATCTCCCTGCTGCTGCTCGTCGGGGGCGGCCTGTTCGAGTTCACCACCGGCGTGCTCAACGTCCAGCTGGACTACGTCTTCCCCGGCTCCTTCTACCCGCTGCACTTCTACGGCGCCTGGGTGTTCTTCGCCGCCTTCGCCGCGCACGCCGCCCTGAAACTGCCCGCCGCCCTGCGCAACGTACGGCGGCTCCGGTCCGGCACGGAGCAGACCCCGCCCACGGCGGACGACGACGCCGGACTGGTCTCCCCGCGGCCGGACCCGCCCACCGTCACCCGCCGCGGGGCGCTGTGGACGGTCGGCGGCGGCTCGCTCCTGCTGTTCGCGACCACCGCGGGACAGAGCTTCGACGGACCGCTGCGCCGCACCGCCCTGCTCGCCCCGCACGGCGGGGCCGAACCGAGCGCGGGCCCCGGCGGCTTCCAGATCAACAAGACCGCCGCCTACGCGGGCATCGACGCGGCGGAGACCGGCGAGGAGGCGTGGCGGCTGGTCGTCACCGGCCGCGCCGGCACCGTCCGGCTCAGCCGCGCGGACCTGCTGCGGCTGCCGCAGCACGGCGCGGCGCTGCCCATCGCGTGCGTGGAGGGCTGGTCGACGTCCGACCAGTGGTGGCAGGGCGTGCGGCTGGCCGACCTGGCGGCCCTCGTCGGCCACGACGACGCGCCCGACGTGTTCGTGGAGTCGCTCCAGCGGCACGGCGCCTTCCGCCGGGCGGCACTGCGCGCCAACCAGGTGCGCGACCCGCTGTCGCTGCTCGCCCTGCGCGTCAACGGCGCGGACCTGACCCCGGACCACGGCCACCCGGCCCGCGTCATCGTGCCGGCGGCGCCCGGTGTGCTGAACACCAAGTGGGTGGCCCGCATGACCTTCGGAGACCTGCCATGACGCCCCGCCCCCCGCACCGGCCCCGCCTGCCCCGCCGAGCCCACGGTCTCCGACCGCCCCACTTCCGCCTGCCCCGCCTCCGGCGCCCGTCCGGCGCGCCGCACCCCGGGCGCCCGTCCGGCGGGCTCCGGCTCCCGCACCCGCCCGGGCTCCCGCTCGGCAGCCCCCTGCAGCTGCTCGTCCTCGCCTGCTCGTTCGCGGTGGCCGCCTACGCCGGCGCACGGCTGTTCGCGGGCGACTGGTTCGGCGTCGCCCTGTGGATCGTGGGCGCCGCGCTGCTGCACGACCTGGTGCTGCTGCCGCTGTACGCGTCGGCCGACCGCGCCCTGCTGAGGGCCTGGGGCGCGGCCGGCCGCCGGGAGTGGGCGGTGTACGTCCGGGTGCCGGCGGCCCTGTCGGGCCTGCTGCTCCTCGTATGGTTCCCGCTGATCACGGGCCGCGTGGACCGCCGCTACCGGCTGGTCACCGGGCTTTCCGCGGACGGCTTCCTCGCCCGCTGGCTGCTGATCACCGCCGTGCTCTTCGGCGGCTCCGCGCTGCTGCTGGCCCTGCGGCTGCGCAGGGCGGCGAAGCACCGGCCGCCCGCCGTCCACTGACCGACGGGCCGCCACCCCGCGCGGCGGGCGTGCCGCAGCAGGGCGCGGGTGCCCACCCGCGCCCACGGGAACTGGGCCCCCGCCGCGCCGCGGGGCCCGCGCCCGTCGACGACCTGCACCTGGACGCGCTCGTCGACCTCGGCCGGCGAAGCCTCGGCGATCAGCAGACCGCCGGGGCGCAGGAGCCGGGCCACCCGGCGGAGCAGTACCTGCGGGTCGCCGCCGATGCCGACGTTGCCGTCCATGAGGAGCGCGGTGTCCCAGCGGCCCTCGCCGGGGACCGGCTCGAAGACGGAGCGGCGCAGCGCGGGGCCGCCGAGCCGCGCCGTGCGGCCCACGGCGGCCTCGCTCACGTCGATGCCCAGCACCCGCGTGCCCCGCGCCGCGAGCGCCGCGACCATCCGGCCCGGTCCGCAGCCCACGTCGAGCACGGCACCCTCGCAGCGGGCCAGCACTCCGAGGTCCGCCGCGTCGGGCTCCGCGCACCACCGCTCCACCTCCAGCGGCAGCAGCCACCCGTCGGCGCGGCGCAGGAACAGCGGCCCGCGCCCGGCGCGCAGAGCGGCCGCGTACGGCTCGTCCGAGGCCGCCCAGGCGCGCATGCCGCCGGACGGCGACGGCGACGGCGACGGGGACGGGGACGGGCATGGGGAGGGGGAGGGGGAGGGGAACGAGGGAGCGGACGGGTCGCCGGGATGCGGGGCGGGCGCGGGGCCGGACGCCGTACGGGGCGCGGAACCCTGCGTGGGCGCGGACGCCGGCGTGGGCGAAGACGCCGGCGTGGGCGAAGACGAGGGCGCGGGCCGGGAGGAGGACGAGGGGGTGGCCGTGGGCGGGGACGACGGTGCGTGTCCGGGCGGGGCCGGCGGGGCCGGGGCGGCGCGCCGTGGCGGGGTGGTCCCGTGGTCGGTCCTCGTCGGGGCGCTCATCGGGGCACGTCCGCGGTGAACCGGGCGAGCCGTGCGGCGAACCGGCTGTGCGGGGCCTGGGCGGCGACGGACACGGCGTCGGCGGCGGTGTCCACGTCCCGCAGCCGCGGCAGGTCGCGCACCCGCAGCCCCGCACCCACCAGCCGCTCCCGCTGCACCCGTCCCGTCACCGGGGTCGACATGGGCACGCCCAGCGGAAGCGAGGAGTCCGGCGCGGCGAGGCCGAGCGCCCAGAAGCCGCCGTCCTCGGCCGGACCGAAGTACGCGTCGCAGTCGGCGAAGTCCACGCCGAGCAGCTCCGGGGTCACCTGCGGAGTGTCCATGCCGATCAGCAGCGCCGGCCCGGAGCAGCCGGCGAAGGCCGCGGCCAGCCGCTCGTCGAGGCCGCCCGCGCACTGCGGCACGACCTCGAAGCCGGGCGGCAGCCAGGGGCCCGGCGCGCCGTCGAGCACGAGAACGCGCCGGGCGGCCGGGGCCGCGGCGACGGCGTGCAGGGTGTCGGCGAGCGCCGCCTCGGCGAGCGCCGCCGCCTCCCGCGGAGTGAAGGGCGGGGTGAGCCGGGTCTTCACCCGGCCCGGACGCGGCTCCTTGGCGATCACGAGCAGTGTGGTCACCCCGCCGCCCCTCTCCCGGAGCCGGCGTCCCCGGCCTGCCCGTGCGGCCCGTCCTGGCCGTCCTGGCCGCCCTGCCCGTGCTGCCCGACGTCGAGGGCCGCCCCGGCAGCACCACCGGGCCCCTCGGCCCGAACGGCGACCCCGGCCCGACCCGCGACTCCGGCCGGACCGTCCGGCGGAGCGGCCGGGGCCGAGCCGGGGGAGACCGGGACGGAGCCGGGGGAGACCGGGACCGCGTCCGGTGGAGCCGGTGCGGCCAGCACCCGGCTCATGTCCCGCACCGCCTGCCAGGTCCCGCGCCAGGTGCCCGTCACCTTGGAGGCCCCGGTGCGCGGCAGGTAGGGCACGTCGTGCTCCACCACCCGCCAGCCCGCGTCGGCGGCCCGGACCACCATCTCCAGCGGGTAGCCGCTGCGTCGGTCGGTGAGCCCGAGTCCGAGCAGAGCCGTACGGCGGGCGGCGCGCAGGGGGCCGAGGTCGTGCAGGCGCAGGCCGGTGCGCCGGCGCAGCATCCGGACCAGCGCGAGGTTGCCGGCCCGGGCGTGCGCCGGCCAGGCACCCCGCCCCGCGGGACGGCGCCGGCCGAGCACGAGGTCGGCCTCACCGGCCCGCACCTCACGGACGAACGGCACCAGCAGGGCCGGGTCCAGCGAGGCGTCGCAGTCGCAGAAGCAGACGATGCCGGCGGTGGCCGCGGTCAGCCCGGCATGGCAGGCGGCACCGAACCCGCGGCGCGGCTCGTGCACGACGGTCGCGCCCCGCTCACGGGCGAGCGCGGCCGAACCGTCGGTGGAGCCGTTGTCCACGACCAGGGCGCGCCAGCCCTCGGGGATGCGGTCGAGCACCCAGGGCAGGGCGCCGGCCTCGTTCAGACAGGGGAGCACCACGTCGACGTCCGGTGCGGTGGAAGAGGTCGTCACGGCACTCACCCTACGAACGCGAACCGGGCATTCCGGGCGACGGCTCCTTACGAAACGCGGACGTCGGGCCGAGGGCCCGGGCCGGGGGCGGCGCGGGCAGGCGCGCGGTGCCAGGCTGGACGCATGCAGCAGCCGTACGAGCCGGAACACGCCGGCCCCGCCGATCGGCCGGCCCACCCGGCCGCCCGTGTCCTGGTCGTGGACGACGACCCCACCGTCGCCGAGGTCGTCGCGGGTTACCTCGACCGCGCCGGCCATGTTGTGGACCGGGCGGGGGACGGGCCGACGGCGCTCGCCCGGGCCGCGGCCAACTGGCCCGACCTGGTGGTGCTGGACCTGATGCTGCCCGGCATGGACGGCCTGGAGGTGTGCCGCCGGATGCGCGGCCACGGTCCCGTGCCGGTCATCATGCTCACCGCCCGCGGCGACGAGGACGACCGCGTCCTCGGCCTGGAGGTCGGCGCCGACGACTACGTCACCAAGCCGTTCAGCCCCCGCGAACTCGTGCTGCGCGTGGAGTCGGTGCTGCGCCGCAGCCGCCCCGCCACGGCGCCGCAGCCGCTCGCGGCGGCCGGTCTGAGCATCGACCCCGCCGCCCGCCGGGCCACCCGCGACGGAGCCGAACTCGCGCTCACTCTCCGTGAGTTCGACCTGCTCGCCTTCTTCCTGCGGCATCCCGGACGCGCGTTCACCCGGGAGGACCTGATGCGTGAGGTGTGGGGCTGGGATTTCGGGGACCTGTCCACGGTCACCGTCCATGTGCGGCGGCTGCGCGGCAAGGTGGAGGACGATCCCGCCCGGCCGCGCCTGATCCAGACCGTGTGGGGCGTCGGATACCGGTTCGACCCGGCGGGACGGCAGCCCCGGGAGGCGGGGGAGGGGAACTGACGATGCGTGACGTCCTGCTCATCGCCCTGTACTCGTTCCTCGGGGCGGCCGCGACCGGGCTGGCCGGGGCGGCGGTGCTGCGGCTGGTCCGGCGGCGCTCGCTGACCGCGTCGCTCACCGTGGTGGCGGCCGTCGCGGTCGGTGCCATGTTCGCCGGCACCCTGGCCGTGGCCCGGGCGATGTTCCTGTCCGCGCACGACCTCTCCGTCGTCACCATGGTCGTGGCCATGGCGGCGGTGGTGTCGCTGGCCACGGCGCTGCTGCTGGGCCGCTGGGTCGTCGCCCGCAGCCGGGAACTGGCCCGCGCCGCCCGCTCGTTCGGCGACGGTGGGAGCTTCGCCGCCCCCGACGGCCCGGCGACCGCCGAACTGGAGTCACTGAGCCGCGAACTGGCCGCGACCAGCGCCCGGCTCGCCGAGTCCCGGGAGCGCGAGCGGGCCCTGGAGGCCTCGCGCCGGGAACTCGTCGCCTGGATCTCGCACGACCTGCGCACCCCCCTCGCCGGGCTGCGCGCCATGTCCGAGGCGCTGGAGGACGGGGTGGCCCCGGACCCGCACCGCTACCTCAAGCAGATCCGCACCGAGGTGGAGCGGCTGAACGACATGGTGGGCGACCTCTTCGAGCTCTCCCGCATCCACGCCGGCAGCCTCGCCCTCACCCGCTCCCGCATCTCGCTGTACGACCTGGTCGGCGACGCCCTCGCCGGGGCCGACGCACTGGCGAAGGAACTCGGTGTCCGCCTGGTGGGCGAGCGCGTCGAGCCGGTCCCCGTCGAGGTGGACGGCAAGGAGATGAGCCGGGTGCTCGGCAACCTGCTGGTCAACGCGATCCGCCGGACACCCGCGGACGGCACCGTCGCCGTCTGCGCCGAACGCTCGCCCGAGGGGGTCGTGCTCTCCGTCAGTGACGGCTGCGGCGGCATCCCCGAGGAGGATCTGCCGCGCGTCTTCGACACCGGCTGGCGCGGCACCCACGCCCGCACCCCGCCGGCGGGAGCGGGCCTGGGCCTCGCCATCGTCCGGGGCATTGTGGAGGCCCACGACGGGCGCACCGCGGTCCGCAACATCCCGGGCGGCTGCCGCTTCGAGGTCACCCTGCCGGCACCCGTGCGGTGATTTCCCGGCGGCGCGGTGACGCTCCGGCCGGGCAGTGAGTCCAGCCGGCCGGTGAGTCCGGCGGGGCAGTGAGTTCCCGGAGGGGTGCTGAGTTCCCGGAGGAGCGCTTCTCCGGTCGTGCGGTGCGCCTCCGTGCCGAGCGGTGCGCCCCCGTGCCGTGCGGTGCGCCTCCGTGCCGTGCGGTGATCTGCGGCCGTGCGGTGCATCGTCGGCCGTGCGGCGGGGTCGGCGGCCGGGGCGCGGGATCGACGGGCCCACTCGCCCCCGGCCGGGGAGTCGGCGGCTGGGCCGCGGGGTCGACGGGCCTACTCGCCGGGGGGCAACCCGACGGGGCCGGGCCGGACGGCGACGCGTCCGCCCGCGTCCGCCTAGGCCGGCTCAGGGCCGTAGGGCCGGACGAGGCCCGTACGAGCGCGGGCAGCGGCCACGGGCTGGAGCCGCCGGGCGTACGCAGGACGAGGAAGCCGCCGAGCGGACGCGGCGCCGCGCGGCCGGGGCCAGCCGGGTCCGCGGGGCAGCGCCGGGATCACGTCCCGGCAGGGGGGTGGCGGGAGGGGGCCACGCGTGCTGGGCCGGGCGGCGGCGTGTCCACCCGTGTGCCGACTCCGGATCCGGTCCCTCGGCCCGAGGCGGCACGGGGCAGGGGCGGGCGTCGTCCCCGGCGTCGACCGACCGGAAACGGCTCCACCGCCGTTGGACTTCGCTTCAGCGGACCCCGCGCGGCCGCATCACCGTGCGGAAGTCGTCTCCGCGGACGCCCGGTGGCCGCACCGCCGTGAGTGCGCCGAGTCCGCGGGAAGGATGGGGCTCACCGCCGTACGGGTGTCGTGTCTCCGGCCGGGGACGGGCCTCACCGCCGTGCGACCTCACCACCGTACGGTCTCAACGCCGTACGGGTGTCGCCGCGCCGGCCGGGTCCGGGGCGTCCGCCGTCGGGGACGCGCCCGCGAACTCCCGCATGCCCTCCTCGAATCCGACCGCCGGCCGCCAGCCCAGCTCGGCGCGCAGCCGCGTGGAGTCCGCGGTGATGTGCCGGACGTCGCCCAGGCGGTACTCGCCCGTGACGACGGGCTCCGGACCGCCGTGGGCCGCCGCCAGCGCGCGGGCCATCTCCCCGACCGTGCGCGGGGTGCCGCTCCCGGTGTTGTACGCGGTGAGCAGGCCCTGCCGCGCCGGTGCCTCCAGGGCCGCCACGTTGGCCGCGGCCACGTCCCGCACATGCACGAAGTCGCGTCGTTGCCGGCCGTCCTCGAAGACCCGCGGGGCCTCGCCCCGGGCCAGCGCGGAGCGGAAGAAGGCGGCCACGCCCGCGTACGGGGTGTCGCGGGGCATCCGCGGGCCGTAGACGTTGTGGTAGCGCAGGGACACCGCCGAACCCGAGGTCGCCCGCGCCCACGCGGCGGCCAGATGCTCCTGGGCCAGTTTGGTCGCGGCGTACACGTTCCGCGGGTCGGCCGGGGCGTCCTCGCCGACCAGCCCGGGGGACAGCTCCGCACCGCACTGCGGGCACACCGGCTCGAACCGGCCGGCGTCCAGGTCGGACACGGTGCGCGGCCCCGGACGCACGGCGGCGTGCTCCGGGCACTCGTAGCGCCCCTCGCCGTAGACGACCATGGACCCGGCCAGCACCAGGTGCCGTACGCCCGCCTCGGCCATCGCGCCGAGCAGGACGGCGGTCCCGAGGTCGTTGCGGGAGACGTACTCGGGCGCGTCGGCGACCCCGTTGCCGAGGCCGACCATCGCCGCCTGGTGGCACACGGCGTCCACCCCGGCCAGGGCCCGCCGGACCGCTTCCGGGTTCCGCACGTCCGCGCCCGGCCGCGCCCGCGTGTCGAACACCACCGGCTCATGGCCGTGCTCCGTCAGCGCCTCGACGACATGGGACCCGATGAACCCGGCACCGCCGGTGACCAGTACGCGCATACGGCCCACGCTAGGCGCCCCGCGCCCCCGCACCGGCCGACCCGCCCGCCACGTCACGCTTCCGTAAGACGCCCCGCGGGGCGGCCCGCCACGAGGTCCGCGCCGGCCACCGCGACCCTCCGCCCGCGTCGGCCGCGCCGCGCCCGGCCCACGCGCCCCGCCCGCGCGCCCCGGCGTGCGGCCCGGGCATGGCACCCTGGCCGCATGTGCGGCCGCTACGTCTCCACCCGCAGCCCCGAGGACCTGGTCCGCCACTTCGGGGTCACCCGATGGCGTCCCGAGGAGGCACTGGAGCCCAGCTGGAACGTCGCCCCGACCGACGACGTGTGGGCCGTGCTGGAACGCGTGCCGCGCGAGGCCCGTGGGCGGGACGGGGACGCCGCCCGGCCGTTCAGGGAGTTGCTGCCGCTGCGCTGGGGGCTCGTCCCGTCCTGGGCGAAGGACGTGCGGACCGGCGCCCGGTTCATCAACGCCCGGGTGGAGACCGTGCACGAGAAGCCTGCCTTCCGCCGGGCCTTCGTCAAGCGCCGCTGCCTGCTGCCCGCCGACGGCTTCTACGAGTGGCAGCGGATCGAGGCCGGCGACGGCGGAAGGACGCGCAAGCAGCCGTACTTCATCCACCCCGAGGACGACGGGGTGATGGCGCTCGCGGGGCTGTACGAGTACTGGCGCGACCCAGAGGTGGAGCGCGACGACGACCCCGCCGCCTGGCTGACGACGTGCACCATCATCACCACCGAGGCCACCGACGCGGCCGGCCGCGTACACCCCCGCATGCCACTGGCGCTCAGCCCGGACCGCTACGACGACTGGCTCGACCCCGGCCACCAGGACCCCGCCGGGCTGCTGGAACTGCTCGGCCCGCCGGCGGGCGGCCACCTGGACGCGCGGCCGGTGTCCCCCGCCGTCAACAGCGTCCGCAACAACGGCCCGCAACTGCTGGAGCCCGTGCGGCCGCCCGGTTCCTGAGCGGCGAGAGCGGCCAGCCCGCCGCCCGCCCTCCGCCTCCGCCTCCACCCCCGGTCCGGGGCGCTTCCCCCAGGTGGAGCAACCGGACGCCGCCTTCTCGCCGCTCGGCGCCCACCTGCGCGGGACGGGCCCGGGTTCCCCCGCCTGACCGGCACCCGGCCGCCCCTCCGGGCGGCCGGCAGCCGTACCTCCGCCCGGACCGGCGCCTACGGTGCTGGGCAGGTGACCGTCGGTCGGCGATGGGAGGCACGGTGGCGGATGCGGGCTCTCCGGCGGAGCCTCCGGCGGGCCATGCGGCCGGCGATACGGCGGCCGGGCGGAGCCGTGGGCGGCGGACGGGACGCGCCGGGCCGGGTGGCCGGCCGGGCCGCACGGTGCTGAGCGGCGGGCCGGCGCGCCCCGCGAGGCCGCCGCGGCGTCCGCCCGGCGTGTCCGCGCGGGCCGGGCATCCGGTGCCCTGGCTGCGGATCACCGCCGCCTATTCCTGGCGCCTGATCGTCGTCGGCGTCGTCGTCTACGGCGTGTTCTCGGTGCTCGGCCGCTTCCATCTGATCGCCGTGGCCGTCTTCCTCGCCCTGGTCGTCACCTCGCTGCTGCGTCCGGTGACCGATCTGTTCAACCGCCTGTTCCCCAGGCCGCTGTGCGTGGCGGTGTCCCTGGTCGGCAGCCTGCTCCTGCTGATGGCGCTGCTCGCCCTGGTCGGCAACGCGGTGGCGGGCGCCTGGCCGACGCTGACGGGCGAGTTCGGCGGGGGCGTCCGCCGGATCGAGGAGTGGCTGCGGCGGCCCCCGTTCCGGCTCAGCCCGGGCCGGCTGACCGCGCTGCAGCACCAGATCGTGAACTATCTGTCCGGGCACCGGGCCGGCCTGCTCAGCCGGGCCCTGAGCGGCATCGGGCAACTGGTCGAATGGGTCACCGCGGGTGTGCTCGCCCTGTTCTCCTCGGTCTTCTTCATCCACTCCGGGGAGAAGCTGTGGCGCTGGGTGCGCGACCGGCTGCTGCCCCGCGCCGCCCGCGAGGTGTGGGACCGGGCGGGGCACGCCGCCTGGCGGACGTTCGCCGGATACACGCGGGGCATCATCATCGTGGCCGCCACCAACGCCGTGCTCGTCGGCATCGCCCTGTTCGTGCTGCGGGTCCCGCTCGCGCTGCCGCTGACGCTGCTGGAGTTCTTCGCCGCCTTCGTGCCGCTGGTGGGATCGCCGGTGGCGCTCGGCGTGGCCACGGTGGTCGCCCTCGCCGGACGCGGGCCGTTCACGGCGCTGGCCGTTCTCGCGCTCATCGTCGTCATCGGCCAGATCGAGGGACACCTCCTGCACCCCCTGGTGATGAGCTGGGCCGTCAGCCTGCATCCGCTGGTGGTCGCCGTCTCCGTGATCGCGGGCAGCATCGTCGCGGGTGTCATCGGCGCCGTGGTCGCCGTGCCGTTCGTGTCGGTGGCGTGGGCCGTGCTGTGCGCGCTGCGGCCCGCACCGCCGTAGCGCCCGGTGGAAGTGGACGGCGGACGGTGGACGGCGCCGCGGGGGCCGCGGGGGCCGCGGGGGCCGCGGGGCTTTTCGGCCGCCGCAGAAAGGGCACGCGTCCGGGGTACGACCCCCGAGCCGAGGAACGGTGTCAGCGATGGCCGAGTACGAACGTTCACGCACGATGCCGGCACAGCCGGAGCAGGTCTTCGACCAGGCCGCCAACGTCGGACAGCTCGACGCCTGGCTGCCCGACGAACTGCACGTGCACGCCGAGGACCCCCCGGCCGTCACCGTGCACGAGGACCGCAGCCACCAGGACACCTCCGCCCTGCTGCGCGCCGAGCGTGACCAGATGCGCATCGAGTGGGGCACCCGCGACCAGGGGAGCTACGCCGGCTGGCTCCAGGTCGCCGGCATCGGCAGCGGCGCCAGCGAGGTGACCGTGCACCTGTCCTTCTTCGACGACAGCCACGACCCCGGCGAGCGTGCCGCCTGCGAGGCGCTGGACTCCAGCCTGAGCCGGCTGGAGGAACAGGTGCGCCTCCGCGTCGACAACGCGGCCGGCTGATCCGGCGGGGACACCGCGGCCGCCCGGGCGACGGGCGGCCGCGTTCCGTCACAGGGGCGGCCGTGTCAGGTCACGCGGCGGGTGTAGGAGTCCGGGTACCGGTCGGTGAACTTCACCGCCCAGACCAGCAGCACCACCGGGATGACCCAGTTGAGCCAGTCGCTCGCGGTGGGCGCCCGCACGGCCAGCCAGGTGGAGACGGCCATGGCGGCGAACACGCAGCCCCACACGGTCGTCAGCACCACGTTGATGTGCTTGAAGACGGGCGAGGTCCACAGGGCCGGCGGGGTGACCTCACGGGCGTACTGCGCCGTGAACGGGTCGAACAGCAGGGAGCCGAAGGCGACGACGGCCACCGCTGCGTTGGAGATCACCTGTGCGTACGTCTCCAGCCAGAGCAGCTCCTGCCGGTCCAGGGCGAGTGCGAGCACCGTGATCACGGCGAAGAAGACGATGCCCGTCATGTCGAGAATGTACAGTCGGCCCCGTGCGATGTCCTTCGCGGACAGTCCGACGGCCGCGACGAGCGCGGCCAGCGCGGCGTACTCCCAGGTGCTGGGACTGGCCACGACTCCGAAGATGATCCAGGGCGCGAACGAGAAGAAGACACTGGTGTTGCCGCCCGCTCTGCGCGGCGGTGCCTCGGTGGCCACCTGCTGTTGCATGGCATCTCTCCCGCTTGAACCGATCCGACGGCGACTGGCGCCGACAGGCCGTCAGGACCGTTGCCATGGACGTCCTTCACGCCCGGGCGGAACGGTCCGGCCCGTGAACACGCCACGGTGTGCGGCCCGTTGACGCAGCCGCACATCGTGGTCAGGCAAGGGAATCGGCGAACTCAGTGGCCTCCACCTCCATGGCCGCCGCCACCTCCATGGCCGCCACCTCCATGACCGCCGCCACCGTGGCCACCGTCACCGTGGCCGCCGCCACCGTGGCCGCCGCCACCGTGGTCACCACCGTGGCCGTAGTCACCGTGGTCGCCGCCGTGGTCGTAGCCACCGTAGTCGTTGTCGTAACCGCCGTAGTGGTCACCGTTGTCGCAGTCGTCCCACCAGTCGTCGTCGCAGTCCCGGCTGTAGCTGTAGTGGTTCCCGTTGTGGTGGTCGTAGTCGGTGGCGGAAGCGGTCCCCGCCGTGCCGATCGCCGCGCCGCCGGCCATGAGGACGCCGGCCGCGGACACCGCGAAGAGGCGCTTGACGCGCTGTGCTCGCATGGGTAATACCTTTCCTTCCATCGTCCCGCGCGCGAAGGGAAGGACGCGGGAATGATGGCCGCCGCCGCTGGATGGGAGATGCGGAGCGGTCGTAGGCGTCGCCGCTGGGAAATGAGAGCACGTCTCGCTCTCCGACGCCGCCGTGCGGTCCGCGTGAGGTTCCGCGGCCCGGCACCACGACAACGGGCCCCGTTGGGAGACCACGCCGGACGGGCGTGCCCAGGTTGCGGCTGTCACTGGTAGACGCTAATCGCCGCCTCGCCCGTCGGCATCTCGGGCGAGAACCCGTCCGGCATGCGGACATCGCGGCCGCCGGACCGCGTTCCGGCCCCGGTCGCACAGGCGCCGCCTCGCCCGTACGGGCTGTCGCGGCTCGCGGACGACCCGAACGCACCACCCGGACCGAACCGAATCGCCGGTACGGCGGGCGAAGGTCCTTCACCCGTCACCGCGGTCGCCCCGTCACCCCGCCACCGTGGTCGTCACCCGGACGACGCACGGCCTGCGCGGGGTCGAGCCGAAGCCGAAGCGCACCGGAGGGAAGACGTCCGCAGGCGGCCCGAGATCCACGCCCTCCAGAACCGCTCGGGCCCGCCGGACCGGGCGCAGATCCTGTGCCCCGTACCACTCGGAGCGGCCTCCGCCGGCGCTGCCGAAGGTGCGCACCCCCCGGAGCAGGCGTGCCGGACGGTCCACGGCCTCGATCCACCGCGGGTCGACGGCGAGCCGCCGCGGCACGGCGCCCAGCAGCAGGCCGAGCGGGCCGCGGGGGCCGGTGCACAGGCGCAGGGCCAGCGACGGGCTGCGGACGGACCAGTGGCGGCCGGTGACCGTGACGTGCACCGGCTCCACCCGCACCTCGTCGAAGGAGTAGGTGCCGGCCACGAAGCGCGCGGGCTCCGGGCCCGGGGCCAGCAGGAGACGGTGGCCGTCGCCCCGCTCCAGCATCACGTCGCTGAACGGCCCGAAGGGCGAGGAGGTCCAGTGCCCCAGCACGAGCCGGGTCCCGGAGGCCGTGCCCAGTCCCGCGATGAAGCCGTCGAAGGTCCGCCGCGCCCCTGCGGGAGCACACCGGCCGGCCCCTCGGGGCGCACGGCGACGGCTGCTGTTCATCCGGCCCCCTCGGCTCTGGACGCCCCCGCACCCGGCACCTGCTCGAGCGGTACGCGGACGGCGCCCAACCGCGTGCCCGCCGCCCGCACGGCCGAAACGGGGGCGGCCCCGCACGAGGACGCCGCGGACACGCATCGCGCGGTGCGCCGCGGGTAGAAGAGCGGCGCCCGGCCCGGGCCGGCGGCTCGTGCCGGGCGCGCCGGGGCCGAGCGCCGTACGCACGCGCCGTACGCACGCGCCGTACGGACGCGCCGCACGGACGGGCCGTACGGACCGCTTCGTGCGCACGGTGCGTGCCGGCCCACCGCGCGGACGGCGCCCGCACGCCCGCGGTACGGGCGTGTCGTGCGGCCGGCCGTCGGCGCCGGGAGACGATGAGGCGTCGGGCCGTACCGGCCGCGGTGCCGGGCTCGGGATGGAGGGCTGCGTGGACCAGCGGGTCACGGGGCAGTGGGCACGGGAGCGGGAGGAGCCGCGCGCGGCGCGGGCAGCGGACTCCGCGGACTCCGCGGACGCCCGGCGGCGCATTCCCCGCACGGACGCCGTGCTGCGCGACGCGCGCCTGGCCGGCGCGCTGGCCAGGCTCGGGCCGGGACCGGTCAAGGACGCGGTCCGGGAGGCGCAGCGGCGGGCACGCGAGGGCGTCATCGCCCCCGAGGAGGTGGCCGGCACCGCCGTGGCGCTGCTGCCGCCCACGGCGGGCGGACTGCGCCCGGTGATCAACGCCACCGGGGTGCTGCTGCACACCAACCTGGGCCGGGCCTCGCTGTCCGCGGCGGCCCGGCAGGCGGTGCAGGACGCCGCCGGCCCCACCGACGTCGAGCTGGACCTGCGTACCGGCGTCCGGGCCCGCCGCGGACGCTCGGCCCTGCGGGCACTGCGCGAGCGGGTGCCGTCGGCCGGGGCGGCGCACGTGGTCAACAACGGCGCCGCCGCCCTCGTCCTGGCCGCCACCGCACTCGCCGCCGGACGGGAGATCGTCGTCAGCCGCGGCGAGATGGTCGAGATCGGCGACGGCTTCCGGCTGCCGGACCTGCTGGTCTCCACCGGGGCCAGGCTCCGTGAGGTGGGCACCACCAACCGGACCCACGTCGCCGACTACGCCGACGCGATCGGCCCGCAGACGGCCTTCGTCCTCAAGGTGCACCCGTCCAACTTCCGCGTCACCGGCTTCACCAGCGCCGCCACCGTGGGTGAACTCTCCGCGCTGGGCGTGCCCGTGGTCGCCGACATCGGCTCCGGCCTGCTCGCCCCGCATCCGCTGCTGCCCGAGGAGCCGGACGCCGGGTCCCAGCTGCGCGCCGGGGCGTCCCTGGTGACCGCGAGCGGCGACAAACTGCTCGGGGGCCCGCAGTGCGGACTGCTCCTCGGCGACGAGGACCTCGTCCGCACCCTGGCCCGGCACCCCCTGGCCCGCGCCCTGCGCGTGGACAAGCTGACGCTGGCCGCCCTGGAGGCGACCCTCACCGGCCCCGCCACGCCGACCGCCGCCTTCCTGGCCGCCGACCCGGACGAACTCCGGCACCGGGCGCGGCGGCTCGCCTCGGTACTCGCCGCCGACGGCGTCGACGTACGGGCCGTGCCCTGCTCGGCCACCGTGGGCGGCGGCGGCGCGCCCGGAGTCACGCTGCCCAGCGCCGCGCTGTCCCTCCCCGAGCGGTACGCCGCCGCCCTGCGCGCCGGCCCGGTCCCCGTGGTGGGCCGGCTGGAGGCGGGACGGTGCCTGCTGGACCTGCGGGCGGTGCCCCCGCAGGACGACGAACGGCTGGCCGAGGCCGTCCGCTCGGCCGCGCCGGAGCAGGAGGCGCCATGCGGGTGATGGCCACCGCCGGCCACGTCGACCACGGCAAGTCCGCGCTGGTGCGCGCGCTCACCGGGATGGAACCCGACCGGTACGAGGAGGAGCGGCGCCGCGGGCTCACCCTCGACCTGGGCTTCGTGTGGACCCGTATGGAGGGCGAGGACATCGGCCACCTCGCCTTCGTGGACGTCCCCGGCCACGAGAGGTTCGTGTCGACCATGCTGGCCGGCGTGGGACCCGTGCCCGCGGTGCTGTTCGTGGTCGCCGCCGACCAGGGCTGGCAGCCCCAGTCGCAGGAGCACCTGGCGATCCTCGACGCGCTCGGTGTACGGCACGCCGTGCTCGCCGTCACCCGCAGCGACCTGGCCGACCCGGCACCCGTGCGGGCCGACGCCCTGGAACGGCTGGCCGCGACCTCGCTGGGCGCCGTGCCCTCCGTGGCGGTCAGCGCCGTGACCGGCGCCGGACTGGACGAGCTGCGCGCCGAGCTGGCGCGGCTGGCCCGCGCCCTGCCGGTGCCGCCCGCCGACGCGGACGTGCGCCTGTGGCTGGACCGCGCCTTCACCGTGCGCGGTCACGGCACCGTCGTCACCGGCACCCTCGGCGCGGGCACCCTGAGCGTCGGCGACCGGCTGGTGACCGGCGACGGCGGGGGCGAACTGCGGGTGCGCGGACTGCAGTGCCTGCACGAGCGGCGCGCGGACGTCGGCGCGGTGGCGCGGGTGGCGGTCAACGTCCACGGGCCCGGCGACGGCGCCCTGCGCCGCGGCCAGGTGCTGCTCACGCCGGGCCGCTGGCTGCTCACCGGCCTCACCGACATCCGTGTCACCGGGGAACCGGCCGCGGAACTGCCCCGCACCGTGACCCTGCACATCGGCACCGCCGCGGTGCCCGTGACCGTGCGCCCGCTGGGCGAGGACACCGCCCGGCTGACCCTCGGCAGGCCGCTGCCCCTGCGCGTCGGCGACCGCGCGGTCCTGCGCGAGCCGGGCGGCCGCCGCCCGCCCTGCGCGGTGACCGTGCTGGACGTCCGCCCGCCGCGGCTGGACCGGCGCGGCGCGGCCCGGGCCAGGGCCGGGGAACTGGCGGCCATGACCGGCTGCCCGGACGGCGCCGCCGAACTGCGCCGGCGGCGGCTGGTCACCCGCGCCGAACTGACGGCCATGGGCGTGCGGCCGCCCGCCCCGCCCGTGGCCGGGGACTGGCTGGCCGACCGGGAGCACTGGGCCCGGCTGCGCGAGCGCCTGGCCGCCGAGACCGAACGGTACGCCCGGCAGCACCCCATGGACCCGGGCCTGCCCGCCGAGGCCGCCCGGCATCTGCTGCGCCTGCCGGACCGGGCGCTGGTCGACGCGCTCGCCCGCACCCCGGGCGAGCCCGCACTGGTGCACCGCAACGGCCGCCTCCACGCCCCCGGAACCGCCCGGCCCACCCTGCCGCCGCCCGTCCGGGCGGCCGTCGACGCCGTACGCCGCGACCTGGAGCGGTCACCGTTCCGCGCGCCGGAGGCCGACCGTCTCGCGGAACTGGGACTGACCCGCAAGGCGGTGGCCGCCGCCGTCTCGGCGGGGGCGCTGCTGCGGATCGCCGACGGCATCGTGCTGCTGCCCGGCGCGGACGCGCGGGCCGCCGAGGTGCTGGCCCGCATCCCCCAGCCCTTCACGCTCAGCGAGGCGCGCAGGGCCCTCGGCACCACCCGCCGGACCGCCGTGCCGCTGCTGGAGTTCCTGGACGCGCGCGGCCACACCGAGCGAGTGGACGACCAGCACAGACGCTGCCGCCCGCACACGGCGGGAGACGGAGGCGGACGGGAATCGAACCCGCCTGCCCGAGATCCTCGGACACCTCGGTTTTGAAGACCGGGAGGGCCACCAGGCACCCACACGCCTCCACCGCCCGCCAGGCTACCGGAAGGACCCGGCATGACCTCCACCCGTGAAACACCCCTGCGGCTCACCCAGTTCGCCCACGGCGGCGGCTGCGCCTGCAAGATCCCGCCCGGTGAGCTCGAGGACGTGCTCGGCGGGCTCGCCGCCGCCCTGCCGGCCCCGGGCGGCGCCGCCCCGCTGCTGGTCGGGCTGGCCACCGGCGACGACGCCGCCGTCGTCGGCCTGCCCGCCGCGGACGGCGCCGCCCGGGCGATGGTGTGCACCGCCGACTTCTTCACCCCGGTCGTCGACGACCCCTACGACTGGGGGCGCATCGCCGCGGCCAACGCCCTGTCCGACGTGTACGCGATGGGCGGCAGCCCCGTGCTGGCCGTCAACCTGCTGTCCTGGCCGCGGGGCGTGCTGCCGTTCGAACTGGCCCGCGAGGTGCTGCGCGGCGGGCTGGAGGTCGCCGCCGAGGCGGGCTGCCACGTGGGCGGCGGGCACAGCGTGGACGACCCCGAGCCCAAGTACGGCATGGCCGTCACCGGCCTCGCGGACCCGGCACGGCTGCTGCGCAACGACGCCGGGCGGCCCGGACTGCCCCTGTCGCTCACCAAGCCGCTGGGCACCGGCGTGCTGAACAACCGTCACAAGGCGACCGGGGAGCGGTTCGAGCAGGCGGTGGCCACCATGGCGGCCCTGAACCGGGACGCGTCCGCGGCGGCCCTGGCGGCCGGGGTGTCCTGCGCCACCGACGTCACGGGCTTCGGTCTCCTCGGCCATCTGCACAAGCTGGCCCGGGCCTCGGGGGTGACCGCGGTGCTCGACACGGCGGCCGTGCCCTTCCTGGAGGGCGCCCGCGAGGCCGTACGGGAGGGGTACGTCAGCGGCGGCACCCGGCGGAACCTGGAGTGGGTCGCGCCGTTCACCGACTTCGGCGGCGCCGACGCCGACACCCGTCTGCTCCTCGCCGACGCCCAGACCTCCGGGGGCCTGCTCGTCGCCGGCGAGATCCCGGGCGCCCCGGTGATCGGCGAACTCGTCCCCCGCGGGGCGCACTCCGTCGTCCTGAAGTGAGCCGGCCCCGCCCGGCGCGGGCGGGACCGTCAGGGGATCAGGGCTCGGTGCCCGTGTGCTCGTCGATGCCCGCCCGGGCCCGGTAGGACCGCACCAGCTCCACCGAGGCCGGCCCGCGCGGGCGGCGGCCCGGCCGGATGTCGACGGCGAACGCCTTGGTCTCCTGGATGTGGGTGTTGGGGTCCAGCGACAGATGCACCAGCTCGTTGGCCGCGTCGCCCGTGCTGTAGCCGTTCGGGCCCCAGTGGTAGGGCAGCCCGACCTGGTGCAGCCTTCGGCCGTGCACGGTCAGCGGCGGCACCCGGTCGGTCACCAGCACCCGCGCCTCCACGACGGCCCGGGCGCTGACGATCGTGGCCCAGCCGGTGTGCTCCAGACCGCGCTCGGCGGCGAGCTCCGGGGACACCTCGCAGAAGAACTCCGGCTGCAGCTCCGCCAGATACGGCTGCCAGCGGGACATCCCGCCGGCCGTGTGCTGCTCGGTCAGCCGGTAGGTGGTGGCCACGTAGGGGAACACCTGCGAACCCGGCTCGCCGGGGCCGGGCTGGTACCGGTTGTCCGGATGTGTGGGCATCAACTGCCGCACCGGGTTGCGCTGCTGCGTGTACAGCAGGTTGGGGAACGGCGAGTCCTGCGGCTCGTAGTGGGCGGGCAGCGGCCCGTCGGTGAGCCCGGAGGGCACGTACAGCCACGCCTTGCCGTCGGCCTGCATCACGAACGGGTCGGTGCCCGACAGCGCCTCCGGCCCCTTCGCGTCCGGGGGCGGCCGGTGGTCGGGCGACTTGTCCCGGGCGAAGTCCGGGATGTCGTGCCCGGTCCACGCGGCCTGTTCCTCGTCCCACCACACCAGCGCCTTGCGCTCGCTCCACGGCCGGCCGTCCGGGTCCGCCGAGGCCCGGTTGTACAGGATGCGCCGGTTGGCGGGCCAGGCCCAGCCCCACTCGGCCGCCACCCAGTTCTGCTCGCTGCCCGGCTTGCGGCGGGCGGCCTGGTTGACGCCGTCGGAGCGGACACCGCAGTAGATCCAGCAGCCGCAGGCGGTCGAGCCGTCGTCGCGCAGCTGCTCGTACGAGGTCAGCGGGTTGCCCTCGGCGTCATGGCCGTTGATCTCCGCCAGCACCGCCTCGGCGTCCGGCTCGGCCAGGGCGCCCTTGGTGGGGTAGTCCCACGCCAGGTCGAGCAGCGGCCGGTCCATCGGATCGGTGGAGGCGGCGAGCTTGCGCCGGAGGATCCGGCCCAGGTGGAAGGCGAACCACAGGTCGCTGCGCGCCTCGCCGGGCGGTTCGACGGCCTGGTGGTGCCACTGCAGCAGGCGCTGGGTGTTGGTGAAGCTGCCGTCCTTCTCGGTGTGCGCGGCGGCCGGCAGGAAGAACACCTCGGTGCGGATGTCCTCCGTGCGCAGCTCCCCGGTCTCGATCTCCGGGCCGTCCTTCCACCAGGTGGCCGACTCGATGAGGGAGAAGTCCCGCACGACCAGCCAGTCCAGGTTCGCCATGCCCAGCCGCTGCAGCTTGGCGTTGGCGGAGCCCACCGCCGGGTTCTCGCCCACCAGGAAGTAGCCCTTGCAGGTCCCCTCCAGCTGGGCCTCCACCGTGTCGTAGGTGGAGTGCGAGCCGGTCAGCCGCGGCAGGTAGTCGAAGCAGAAGTCGTTGCCCGGTGTGGCCGCCTCGCCCCAGTACGCCTTGAGCAGACTCACCACGTAGGCGCGCATGTTGGCCCAGTAACCCTTGTCCGTCCCCTCCGCGCGCACGAAGGCGTCCAGGTCCTCGTTCGCGTGCGCGTGCGGCATCGGGATGTACCCGGGCAGCAGGTTGAACAGGGTGGGGATGTCCGTGGACCCCTGGATGGAGGCGTGCCCGCGCAGGGCGAGGATGCCGCCGCCCGGCCGGCCGATGTTGCCCAGCAGGCTCTGCAGCACGGCCGCGGCGCGGATGTACTGCACCCCCACGGTGTGCTGGGTCCAGCCCACCGCGTAGGCGAAGGCGGTGGTCCGCTCCCGCCCGGAGTTGTCCGTGACCGCCTCGCACACCTGCCGGAACAGATCCTGCGGCACCCCGCAGATCCGCTCGACCATCTCGGGCGTGTACCGGGCGTAGTGCCGCTTGAGCACCTGGAACACACAGCGCGGATGCGTCATCGTCTCGTCGCGCTCCGGTTCCCCCGCGCCGAGGGCCGGGCCGCCGGACCCGTGGGCCTCGCCGCGCGCCGCCTCGCTCACCGAGGCGCCGCCGCCGGTGCGCCGTTCGTACTCCTCGTCGCGCTGCCCGGAGGCCGCCTGCACCTCGGTGCCCAGGTACTGCCACGTGGTGTTGTCGTAGCTGCGGGTGTCGGTGTCCAGCCCGGAGAACACGCCGTCCAGGTCCTCGGTGTCCTCGAAGTCCTCCCGCAGCAGTATGGGGCCGTTGGTGTAGGCCACCACGTAGTCACGGAAGTACTTGTCGTTGCTCAGGACGTAGTTGACGATCCCGCCGAGGAAGGCGATGTCGGAGCCCGCGCGCAGCGGCACGTGCAGGTCGGCCAGCGCGCTGGTCCGGGTGAACCGCGGGTCGACGTGGATCACCTTCGCGCCCCGCGCCTTGGCCTCCATCACCCACTGGAACCCGACCGGATGGCACTCGGCCATGTTCGAGCCCTGGATGACGATGCAGTCCGAGTTCTGCAGGTCCTGCTGGAAGGTGGTCGCGCCGCCGCGGCCGAACGAGGTTCCCAGACCGGGAACGGTGGAGGAGTGTCAAATACGGGCCTGGTTCTCGATCTGGATCGCGCCCAGAGCGGTGAACAACTTCTTGATCAGGTAGTTCTCCTCGTTGTCCAGCGTCGCGCCGCCGAGGCTCGCGATGCCGAGGGTGCGCCGGGTGCGGGTGCCGTCGACCTCCCACTGCCAGCCCGCGCGGCGGGCCTCGATCACCCGGTCGGCGATCATGTCCATCGCCGTGTCGAGGTCGAGCCGCTCCCAGTCGGTGCCGTGCGGCCGCCGGTACAGGACGTGCTGCGCGCGCGCCTCACCGGTGGTGAGCTGGAGGCTCGCCGCGCCCTTGGGGCACAGCCGGCCGCGGGAGATGGGGGAGTCGGGGTCGCCTTCGATCTGGGTGACCCGCTCGTCCTCGACGTAGACGTTCTGGCCGCAGCCCACGGCGCAGTAGGGGCAGACCGACTTCACCACCCGGTCGGCGGAGGCGACGCGGGGGGTGAGCCGTGCGCTGGTCCCGCTCTTGGCGGCGGCCCCGCGCCCGAGGGGATCGGTCCCCTTGAGCTGCCGGTAGACCGGCCAGGAGTCGATCCAGGTGCGTACGCCCATGGTCTCGTGCCCTCTCGGTGCCAGGTGGCCTCCTGCGGAAGATTCTCCCGCACTCGCACGAGCGCGGCATCCTCTGACGGCGCCTGCCGGCGCGGCCGGGAGCCGGGTGCCCGCACGAGGTCGTCGAATCCCTCGCTTCCCTCGCTGCCGCTGCGAAGTACCCCCGCCGCGCCGGGCGAAACAGCGGGCGTGCCGCAGGGCAGGTGTGAACCCGCCAGGACGGGGGACTCCCGGCTGCGGTACGGCGGTGTGTCCACTCGCACACTGTCCGTCATGACCGTAATGTCCGGGTGGCCGCGGTGCGGCGGGGTACGACGGGAGTGAATCGTATGGCGGTCCGGGTCTGCCGCACGGCCGCGGCGCGAGTCCTCCCCGTCCGCCCGCACGCCGCTCGGCGCGGCCCCGGCGCCCGCCCGGCCGCGGGGGTGGGGCGATGACGCAGCGGCACGTCTTCGGCACGGTGTTCGCCCTGGAGTCGGCGATCGCTGGATTCGTGTTCCTGGTCGTGCTCGCCCTGTTCGCCCACGCGCTGCTGCGGCGCCGCGCCCGGCGTACGGCGGGCGCCTCGGAGAAGTCCGGGGCGCCCGTGCTGGAGAAGTACTACGTCGGCGTGCCGGCCGCGTTCGCCGTCTTCCTCGTCGCCTGGACCGCGTGGCAGAACCACCAGGAGCACCGGCCGCCCGGCCGCGCCCCGGTGACCGTCGACGTCACCGGCTTCCAGTGGTGCTGGACGTTCACCCACCCCCAGTCCCCTTCCCGACGACAGGCGGTGCCTCCCGTGTCCCCTGACCCGCGGCCGGACGTGCTGGTCCTCGACGTCAACGAGACCATCACCGACATGCGTCCGCTCGGCGCGCGCATGGCGGAGGCCGGCCTGCCCGCCGGGCTGCTGCCGGTGTGGTTCGCCGGAGTCCTGCGCGACGGCATCGCGCTGACCCTGGCCGGCGGCCGCGCCCGCTTCGCGGACGTCGCCGCGGACGGTCTGCGCACCCTGCTGGCCCAGCAGGGGCGCGGCCGGAACGCCGGGCCGGCGGTGCGGCACGTCCTGGCCGGCCTGCCGGAACTGCCCGTCCACCCCGACGTCCCCGAGGGCGTACGCGCCCTGCGCGCGGCGGGCCGGCGCCTGGTGACCCTCACCAACGGCTCCGCGGACACCACCC
This sequence comes from Streptomyces sp. NPDC004065, assembly GCF_044903565.1. Lineage (NCBI taxonomy): Bacteria > Bacillati > Actinomycetota > Actinomycetes > Kitasatosporales > Streptomycetaceae > Streptomyces > Streptomyces sp. NPDC004065. The sequence goes on from NZ_JBJDQT010000031.1 coordinate 88,013, forward strand.
GCGCGGTGCTGGACCGGGCGGGACTGGCGGACTGCTTCGAGGCGCACCTCGACGTCGAGGGGGCGGGCGGCCACTGGAAACCCCACCCGGCCGCCTACGCCCACGCTCTGCGCGCGGCGGACGTACCGGCCCGGTCCGCGATGCTGGTCGCCGTCCACCCGTGGGACGTCGACGGCGCCGCCCGCGCGGGCCTGCGCACGGCCTGGCTCCACCGCGCCCCCACCGCGCCGTACCCCTCGACCCGGACCCCCGCCGACATCGAGACACCGGACTTCACGACCCTGGCCCACCGCCTCACGGCCCCCGCCGGCTGACTAGGCGGCCTGGCGGTCCGCCGGGACCCGGGTGCGAGTGGTGGCCGGGTGTGGTTCAAGTCGGGGCGCCCGTCGGTTGCGGCGACTGCCGCGCGGGGGTGCCGGATTCACGGGCCTGGCCTGCCGTCTCGCGGCCTCTGTCGGCTGATGAGGCGGCCTGGCGGTCCGCCGGGACCCGGGTGCGAGCGGTGGCCGGGTGTGGTTCAAGTCGGGGCGCCCGTCGGTTGCGGCGACTGCCGCGCGGGGGTGCCGGATTCACGGGCCTGGCCTGCCGTCTCGCGACCGCCTCCGCCTGACCGGGCCGCCTGACAGCGGGCCGGGGGTGCCGCCCGTGGCGGGGCGGGCGGCGGCACCGGCGTGTGGTCCCGGCCGTGCCGTCCGGCCGTTGCCGCCGCGGAGGCGGCGGTGGCGGGTTCGCTGCCTCTCGGTCGTCGCCTCCGGCGGAACCGGCCCGGGATCTCCGCCCGCCGGGATACGGGGCGGGGCCGCTGCCCACGGCACTCGGCCGGGCGCGTCGGCCCTGCCCCGCGCCGTTCCGGAGGCGCGTGATGACGGCCCTGGCCCGCTGTCGGCCCGGGCTGTTCCCGGCCGACCGGCCCGGGCTTGTCGCGTGCCGGGGTGGGGGGTCGGCGGGCGGCCGGGTGCGGCCCCCGGCCCTGCCCGGCGGCCGGGGCCGCCACCACCCCGGAGGTGGCGGGGTGCGGCCCTGGTCCGCCGGCCGGGGCCGCCACCGGCTCACCGGGCCGGGACCGCTGCGCCGAGGCGCGCGGGCGGCGGCCACCCGGCCGGGGCCGGCCGGGTCAGCGGGACCGTGCCTCCAGGCGCTCCCGCTGGGGTACGACCGTGTACTTGGGGTCCTCCGCCGAGGCGACTCCGGCGTGGAACAGGCCGAACCGGAGTGCGGCCGAGCCGGTCAGCAGCGCCGCTCCGGCCGCCACCGCCAGGCCCCGGCCCGGGCCGCGCCGACGGCCGGCGAGCGCCGCCAGCGCGGCGCCGCCCGCCGTGAGCACCTCCGAGGCCCGCAGCAGCCGGTGCGGCATGCCCTGCCCGAACGGCTCCGCCGTCAGGCCCATGCGCCTCTTCATCAGCTGGAAGGCGCCCAGCTCCAGCGCCGCGCCCAGCACCGCCAGGCGCCGCGCCGGCCCCGTCTGCGCGACCGGCGCGCAGGACAGGGCGAGCCCGGCCGCCGCGGTGGCGGCGGACCCGGCGAAGACGAACGGCAGCTGCCGGTAGCCGTCGTGCCAGGACGGCACCGAGGTGTCCGAGAGCAGCACGGCGGTGTACGTGGCGACCGCCGGGCCCAGCGCCGCGGCGCCCGCCGTGGCGCCCGCGCCGGCCATGCGGTAGCGGCCCGCGACGTCGGCGGCCGCGGCGGCCATCGTCAGCGGCGCGTAACCGGCCAGCAGCCAGGAGCCGATGTTCATCGGCGAGGTGGGCTTGAAGACCCGGAGCATGTTGACGAAGCGGGCGGGCCGGCCCAAGTCGTGCACGAGCGCGCCCAGCGACACGGTGATGGCTCCGGCGGAGCCCAGCTTCGCCACCCGGGCCGTCTCCGGCCGCCCGGTGGCGTGCGCGCCGGCCGCCAGCACCGACGACGCCCCGGCCAGCCCGCCCAGGTAGAGATAGCCGGCGATGTCCAGGGCCTTCCAGGTCGGCGAGTTGAGGACCGGTTTGCCGTAGTACGACGAGAACTGGGCCTCGGGGACCATCGGCTGCTCACCGCGGCCGCGGCGTCGCCTGCGCCGTCCGGCCCGTTCCCCCGTCGGCGCGTCCCGCCCCGGCCGTGCTCCCTGCACACCCTCGCGGGTGACGTCCGATCCGCTCATCGTGGCCTCCCGGCGAACGCGGCGACGCCCAGCGCCACGAGCGAGACGGCGGCCGTCGCCGCGTGCTTCCACATGGCCGGCAGGTCGCGGGTGGTCACCACCGGGTCCGGCGGCAGGCCGTAGACCTCCGGCTCGTCGAGGAGCAGGAAGAACGCGCCGTCGCCGCCCACCCCGTCGTCGGGGCTCTCGCCGTACAGCCGTGCGTCGGTGACCCCCGAGGCGTGCAGCTGCGCCACCCGGGCCGCCGCCCGCTCACGCAGCTCGTCGAGCGGCCCGAACTGGATGGACTCGGTCGGGCAGGACTTGGCGCAGGCCGGTTCCATGCCGGCGCCCAGCCGGTCGTAGCACAGCGTGCACTTCCACGCCCGGCCGTCGTCCTTGCGCTGGTCGATCACCCCGTACGGGCAGGCCGGCACACAGTAGCCGCAGCCGTTGCACACGTCCTCCTGGACCACCACCGTGCCGAACTCGGTGCGGAAGAGCGCCCCCGTGGGGCACACGTCCAGGCAGGCGGCGTGCGTGCAGTGCTTGCACACGTCGGAGGCCATCAGCCAGCGCAGCTCGGTGCGCCCGTCGGGAGCGACCGGCGAGATCTCCCCGGCGGGCGCGCCGGCCGGGGCCGACTCCGGGGACGGGGTGGTCGCGCCGGGCCCGGGCGAGGCGGGGGAGGTGCCGAGACCACGGGCGGCCTCGAACACGTCGAACCCCTCGTGCCCGACGCCCGGTTCCTGGCCGCCGAACGGCTTGCGCTGCTCGATGAAGGCCACGTGCCGCCAGGTGTCCGCGCCCAGGCCCTGGGTGTTGTCGTAGGACATGCCGGTCAGCTCCAGGCCGTCCTCCGGCACCGCGTTCCACTCCTTGCAGGCCACCTCGCACGCCTTGCAGCCGATGCACACCGAGGTGTCCGTGAAGAAGCCCATGCGGGGCGGGGCGTCGGTGTAGCCGGCCGCCTGCGCCACGTTCGGCTGCGGTCCGTACAGCTGGTTCCCGGACGGGGGCGGCGGGCCGCCGCCTCCCTCGCGCACCGCCGCGGTACTGCCCTCGGTCATGCCGCCACCTCCTCGCTCGCCTCCGTCGGCCCCCACCTCGTCGCCTCCATCAGCCCCCACCGCCCCCGTCCGTGCCGCCGTCGCCCGCGGCCTCGCCGGGGCCGGCGCGCGCGATCTCGATGTGCCGGCGCTGGTGGTCGGTGGTGGGGAGCTCCACCCGCTCGGCGAAGTACCAGCGGCTCAGCGCGTTGCGGATCCGGTGCCTGTGCCACAGCCGCCAGGCCTCCGTGCCGTGCAGGCGGGGCCGCGGCTCGTCGCGCACGAGGATGCGGTATCCCTCCTCGGCGGACAGCGGCGTCCGCGCCTCCACGTATCCCCCTTCCGCCGTGCGCTCCACATCCGGCGTCACCTGACCCTCGATCAGGCGGCGTCGGTCGGCGGCCTGGAGGCCGAGACAGGCCCGCTTGGTCGCGTGGTGGACGACGAACGGCACCACGAACACGCCCGCCCTGAGGGTGTACGTCATCAGCTCGAGCGGGGTGTGGAACACGTACGACAGGACGTCCTGACCGCCCGGGGCGCTCATCAGGACCAGTACGCCCGTCAGGCTGAACAGCAGGCCCAGTGACTTGGCCGTGTACTGGGGGACCAGCGGCTTGACGATCACGTTCCGGTTGGTGCGGCCGGGCTTCACCCACTGGGTGTGCTTGTGGTGGACGACGAGGGCCACGTGGACGCCGGCCAGGGCGAGCAGCAGTCCCGGCAGGATCAGGCGCAGCCGCACGTAGGAGCCGGTGTACGGCCGCTCGGTCATGTCCGGATGGAAGAAGAAGCTCAGGAAGACGCCGGTCAGCACCAGCAGGATCAGGCTGTACAGGGCGACCTCGCCGAGCAGGAACGACCAGTGGTCGGGGAACGCCTTGCGCAGGAACCGCCTGCCCGCCCGGGTCAGCGGCAGGCGCCTGTCGAGGGCGGTCGCCACCCGTTCGCCGCGGGACGGCGGCCCCGATGCAGCGTGCTCGCGAGATCCCGCCACCCCGTGCCGCCTTTCGTCCGTCGCGCTGGGCGCCGCGCTCACCCGGTGCTCGTCTTCGAGCCTGGCACGGGTGCCCGCACCGCGCGCGCCCGAAACCGCGCCGGGGCGGTGGTGCGGCGGTGGTGCGGCGGCGGTGGGGGCGGCATCGGGGCGGCGGTACGTCGGCGGTGGGACGGCGGGGGTGCGCCGAGGGGTGCCGCCGCTGGTACTCGAAGGTCACGCCCGAGGTCGTAGGAGTTGCCGCGCCGGCTCCCGGCGAAACGCCGCGCCGGGGTCAGTCGCCCAGGTGACGCTCGATCCAGTCGGCGGCGGCCCGGCGGAAGGTGCGGCGGTTGTCGGCGCGGCGGAAGTAGTGCCCCTCCTCGCGCAGCATCAGGAGTTCCGCCTCCACACCGCGCTCGCGCGCCGCCCGCACGAACTGCTCCGACTCGCCGGGCGGCACATTGGTGTCGTGCTCGCCGTGCACGGCCAGCACGGGCACGCGCAGAGCGTCGATCCGGTTCATCGGCGACAGGGAGCGAAGCAGCTCACGGTCGTGTTCGGGGTGCCCGTACTTGTGGGCCGCCGACTGCGCGATCCACGGCTCGGTGCCGGCGAAGAACGTCACGAAGTCCGACATCCCGGACACCGCCACCCCGGTGCGGAACAGCTGCGGATGCCACACCAGGGAGGCGAACGTCAGGTAGCCGCCGTAGGAGTGGCCCATCACGGCCAGCCGCCGCGGGTCGGCCGGCCCGGCCAGGACCGCGTGCGCGGCGCAGTCGGCCACGTCCTGGATGGCGGCGAACCGGCCCGTGCCCAGGTCCGCGTCCACGAAGGACCGGCCGTACCCGGAGGAGCCGCGCACGTCGGGCGCGAACACGTCCAGTCCCCGGCCCAGCAGCTCGTGGAACGCGGGCTCGAACACCGGCCGCGCCTGGTCCTCCGGTCCGCCGTGCAGGTACAGCACGCACGGCGCGGGCGTACCGGGGGAACGGCCCGGAGCGCGGTAGTACCAGCCGCCGAGCCGAAGTCCGTCCCGGGCCACCGGGCGCAGCGGTGCGGGGCGGACGGGCCGATGGGTGCCGGGGGCCACGTCCTCGTCGCGGGAGGACCACGGCGTGCGCAGCGCGGCGCCCTGCGGCAGCCACCACACGCCGGGCCGGCGCTGCGAGCCGGACAGCGCCACCACGGGCGCGTCCAGCCGGCCCAGGGCCGCCACCCGGGTGACGACCTCGTGCGGCAGGGATACGGCACGGGACACGACGACTCCGGGGTCGGGATCGGCCGCCGGTCCGGAACGGACCCCCGCCTCGGTACCGGCCGGCGCTTCGGTACCGGCCGGCGGTTCCGAACCGTCAGCCGGCTCGGAACCGGTCACCGGGCCGGGCCCGGTCGCCGCCCCGGTACCGGCCGCCCGCCGTGAACCGGCCACAGCCCCAGTATCGGGGCGGCGGACGGCTTGGGACCGGTTCGCCGTCTCCGCCCCGGGTGTCGCCTCGGGGTCGGCCGCCGTGCCGGCGTGGGCCGTCGCGCCGGATCCGGGTTCCGCCCAGGGGCGCGGCGTCGGCTCGGTGACGGGCGGCGCCCCCGAACGGTCCGCCGGCCCGGTACCGGGTGTCTGCCCCGAAGGGGCCGCAGCCCCGGACCGGTCCGCCGTCCCGGCAGCGGGTGCCGCCTCGGAGCGGGGCGCAGCTTCGGCGCCGGGCGTGGGCTGGGCGCTCTCCGTGTCTGTGGGCTGGGCGGCCTCCTTGTCCGCGGGCCCGGCGCCCGCCGTGTCTGCCGGCCCGGCGCCCGTCGTCGGCCCGGGAGCGGTCGGAGTCGGGCCGGTGTTCGCCGGTGCGGTGCCCGCCGGGCCGGGGCGGTCGGCCCGGCCGGCGCGGGCCGGGACGCCGGCCGGGCGCAGCGTGGCCACCTCCAACTCGCTGACCCCGCCCACGTTCCACGCGAGCACGGCGCCCAGGCCGTCGCGGTCCAGGGCCAGCAGTTCCAGGCCGGCGCCCGCCCGCTCCGCGACCGCCGTCAGCCCGGTGCGGCGCCCGCGCGGGCCGAGACGCACCGCGAGCAGGGCGGCGTACTCCCGGCGGTAGTCGCTGCGCAGCCAGAGCGTGCGGCCGTCCGGCGCGAAACCGCCGATCCACGGGTCGCCGTCGGCGACCGGCAGCGAGCACGCCACCCGCAGATCACGAGTACGGACGACGACGGCCTCGCGGCGGCCCCGTGGCCCCCTGCGCACCAGGGCCAGCCGTCCGTCCCGGCTCAGATCGACGACCCGCAGGGTGGCGGCCTCGCGCTCGCTCGCCAGGAGCACCGGCGCCGCCGAGCCGTCGGGGTCCACCAGATACGCGGACAGCGTCCGGGGCGACGGCTCGCCCGGACCCGTCCGGGGGGCCGCCGGGACACCGGTCCTCCGGACGGCGGGCGGCGCCCCGGTGTCCGGGACCCCCAGCAGGGTCGCCCGGCCGTCCCGGGCGGTCCAGCCGCCGGGATGCGGCACCGCCGACGCGCCCGGCTGGACCGGGCCGGGAGAGACGCCGAACGCGCCGGGACCCCCCGGCGCACCCGGCCCGCCCGCGCCGCCCGGGGCGTGGGACCCGCCGATGTCCCGGCGTCCGAGGTCGCCCTCCCCGCCGGGCGGGTGGGGCTGCACGGGGGCCTCGGCCACCGTCACCGCGACCGCGGAGCCGTCGCGTGCCCAGCAGCCGAGGTGGGCGCTGGTTCCCGGCTCGCCGCCCGCCAGGATCCGCCGCCCGGTGCCGTCGGGCCGTACGCACAGCACCCGGGTGTGCTCGCCGCCGCCGGGGGCGGTGGTGTACGCGATCCAGCGGCCGTCGGGCGACCAGGCGACCTCGGTCACCGGATCGGGGTCGGAGTCCAGCAGGTGGACCACGTCCGCGTCGACCGCTCCCGCCCACAGCTGGGGCACACCGGCCCGGTCGCAGACGAAGGCGGCGTGCCGGCCGCTCGGGTCCACCGACGGATACCAGCAGCCGTGCGACGTGAGCAGCCGGGGCACGGCGTCCAGCGGGAGGGCCGTGTCCGGCAGGAGCACGGGCTCGGGCGCCGGCTGTGCGGTCACCGCCCGCGCGCCGTCGGGCAGTTCCGTGGCACGCAGTCCGCGGGCCCGGTCCGCCGGACCCTGCGGCCGGCGGAGCCTGCGGGCCCGCCCCAGCAGGTCCCGCGCACCGGGCCCACCGGCCGGCCCCGCACCGTCCCGGGGCCGTCGTGCGCGCACGGGGTCCGCGGCCGCGGCGCGGTCGGCCGCCGGCGGGCGGCGCCCGCGGTGCGCCCCGGCGTCCGGGCCGGCCGGGCGGGACCGGCCGGTGGCGGCGCGGGACGCCGCCGCGCCCTCGCCGGTCAGCTGATTCCGTGCGTCTGCAGCCATATCTCCAGCAAAGCGACCTGCCACAGCGCGTTCGCCCCGCGCTTGGTGCGGTGCGCGTCGGGCGCCGCGAGTAGCTCGTCGACGTAGTCGGAACGGAACAACCCGCGCTTGCGGGCCTCGGGCGCGGTCAGGGCCTCGTGCACCCGTAGCAGTACCGGCCCGGCCATGTGCTTGATCGCCGGGACGGGGAAGTAGCCCTTGGGCCGGTCGACGACCTCGCGCGGGAGCACCTTGCGCCCGGCGGCCTTCAGCACGCCCTTGCCGCCGTCCGCCAGCTTGAGGCCGGGCGGGCAGGCGGCCGCCAGCTCGACCAGCTCGTGGTCGAGGAACGGCACCCGGGCCTCCAGACCCCAGTCCATCGTCATGTTGTCGACCCGCTTGACCGGGTCGTCGATCATCATGACGTGCGTGTCCAGCCGCAGGTCGGCGTCGAGCGCGGTCTCGGCGCCCGGCGCCGCCATGTGCGCGCGCACGAAGTCGCCGGAGACGTCCCGCTCGGGCAGCACCCCGGGTTCCAGCATGCGGGCGAGAGCGGCGTGCGGCCGGTCGAAGTAGGTCTCGGCGTACGCGTCCGCCGCCCGGTGCCGGGGCACGGCGGCCATGTCCGGGTACCAGTGGTAGCCCGCGAACACCTCGTCGGCGCCCTGGCCGCTCTGCACGACCTTGACCTCCTTGGCCACCTGCTCGGACAGCAGGTGGAAGGCCACCACGTCATGGCTGATCATCGGTTCGCTCATGGCGCTCACCGCCCCGTCCAGGGCCTGCGAGACCCGGTCGGAGGGGACCATCAGCTGGTGGTGGTCGGTGCCGAAGTGCCGCGCCACCAGGTCGGAGTAGTGGAACTCGTCGCCGTCCTCGCCGCCCTCGGACTCGAAGCCCACGCTGAAGGTGGCCAGGTCGCTCTGCCCCTCGTCGGCCAGCAGCGCCACGATCAGACTGGAGTCCAGGCCGCCCGACAGCAGCACGCCCACCGGCACGTCGGCCACCATCCGGCGGCGCACCGCCGTGCGCAGGGCGTCCAGCACGGCCTCCGTCCAGTCCGCGTCCGACAGGCCGGCGTACTCGGGCCTGCGGGTGTACTCCGGCTGCCAGTAGCGGTGGTCGCGGCAGGTGCCGTCCGGCTCGACCACCCGCACGGTGGCCGGGGGCAGCTTGCGCACGCCGTTGAGGACGGTGCGGGGCGCCGGCACGGTGGCGTGCCAGCTCAGGTACTGGTGCAGGGCGACCGGGTCGATGGAGGTGTCCACACCGCCGGCCGCCAGCAGCGCCGGCAGCGAGGAGGCGAACCGCAGGCGGCCGGCGGTCTCGGACAGGTACAGCGGCTTGATGCCGAGCCGGTCGCGGCCCAGGACGACGCGGCCGGTGTCCTGCTCGGCGATCACGAACGCGAACATGCCGTGGAAGCGGTCGACGCAGGAGGTACCCCACTCCTGGTACGCCTTGAGCACGACCTCGGTGTCCGAGCCGGAGAAGAACCGGTGCCCCCGCGCGGACAGCTCCTCCCGCAGCGCGCGGTAGTTGTACACGCAGCCGTTGAAGACGCCGGCGAGCCGGGCCGCGGGATCGGCCATCGGCTGGGCGCCGCTCTCCGACAGATCGATGATCTTCAGCCGCCGGTGCCCGAGCGCCACGGCCCCCTGCGACCACAGTCCGCGGCCGTCGGGTCCGCGGGGCGCGAGCCGGTCGGTCATGCGCTCGACCGCGGCCAGGTCGGGCTGCCGGCCGTCGAAGCGGACCTCTCCGCTGAGCCCGCACATCAGGCGGACCTCCTCTCGGCGTCGTCCCCGGCCGTCGCCGGCGGGGTCCCGCCGCGGGCCGGCGGCGCGGACCGGCGTGCGGCCGCGGCGGTCCCCGCGGTGGACGCGGCGGCCGGGCCGCCGGCGCCCGGGGCCGCCGCGGTGGTCGGGGCGGAGCTGGTCGGAGCAGCGGGATCGTGGGACATGGCGGTGACGACTCTCCTTACGTTCTGCACTTCTGCGCGCTCTGGGTGTTCTGGGTGTTCTGGGTGTTCTGGGTGTTCTGGGTGTTGTTCCGGATGTTCCGGGCGGATGCCCGGCCGGTCATCGGCGTTCCGGGAGCCTTCCGGGACCCGGGCCCTCGCGCGGCCCCGGGGGACGGGAGGCCCGGAGCGGGAGCCTCGGCGACCGCCTCGGCGGGTGCCGGCGTCGGCGTACGGCGGGAACCGCCCGACGCGCCGGCACACCGCGCGGCCCGTACGGGACCCGGGCCACGGGACCGCGGGACGGCGGGGCCGCCGCGGACCCGGCCGGCGGCCCTCAGACGCCGGTGCCCCCGACGACCGGGCTGGGCCGGCGGGTGCGCACGGCCCGCGCCGGCGGCGCCGGCCGGGGGGAGGGCGCGCCGCGGGTCTCGGCGACCATGAGGTCGATGCTGGCGAGCAGGTCCTCGCCCTCGGCGGCGCGCCGCAGCCGGTGCGCGGCGCTGCCCTCGGCCAGGGCGCGGGCCAGCAGGTCGCGGACCGTCTCCCAGTCGCCGGACGCCTCGAGCGCCGGGCGCAGCCGGGCCGGCATGCCGTGCAGGGCCACGCGGGCGGGTACGGCGCGACGGGTGACCGGATCGACGAGGGGACCTTCCAGGCCCGAGCGGGCGGCCCGCCAGGCGGCGGCCCGCAGCCACTCGTGGTGGCCGTCGCACCGGGAGGGCTCACCACGGGCGAGCCGGTCGCACGCGTCCTGGACCAGGGCCCGAAACAGGCCGGTGACCAGCACCACCGTCTCCACACGCGGGCAGGCGTCACAGATGCGCAGCTCCAGCGTCCGCTGGTGCGCGGAGGGCCGTACGTCGTGGTACACCATGCCCGCGTCGGAGATGACGCCCGAGCGGATCAGCTCGTCCATGGCCCTGTCGTAGGCGTCGGCGCCGGAGTAGCAGCCGGCCGGCCCGGCCGTGGGCCAGCGCTGCCACAGCATGGTGCGCCAGCTGGCGTAACCGGTGTCCGCCCCCAGCCAGAACGGGGAACTGGCGGACAGCGCCAGCAGCGGCGGCAGCCACGGCGACACCAGGCACATGGCGCGCACGGCGGTGTCCCGGTCGGGTACGTCGACGTGCACCTGCGCGCTGCAGATGAGCTGCTCGTCGGCGACCCTGCGGTACTCGTCCACCATGTGCCGGTAGCGGGGGTTGGCGGTGACGTCGCGCGAGGTGACGCGGGCCAGCGGAACGGTGCCGGCCGCGACCGCGGCCAGGCCGAGCGAGGAGGCCGCGGCGTCCAGGCGCCGCCGGGCGCCCGCCAGGTCCGCGTACAGGTCGTCGAGGGTGTGGTGCACCCCGCTGTTGCTCTCCACGACCGACTGTTGCAGCTCGGTGGTGAAACCCGGTCTGTTCAGCCGGTCGAGCACGGCGCGGGCGCGCGGCACCAGCCGCCCGCTCTCCACGTCCAGGACGTGGAACTCTTCCTCTGCCCCGATCCGCAACGTCACGTCTGCCCCTTGCGCTCACTCACGGTCACCCGGCCCCACGGTCGGACCGGTCCCGGTCGGGACCGTGCGGCTCGGGGTCACCGAGTGCCCGATCGGCGACGTCGCAAGCATGAGGACAACATGTGTTGTCGCCCAGTTCACGTCGCCCAGTTCACATAGGAGCGCCGGAAGGGAGCAGGAGGGAGCGGAGGGGAGCGAGGCGTGACGGGGGGTGACGGAAGGTGACGGTCGTGGAAGGAGGGGTGTGGAGAGGCGGGTGGACGGCGTGTCCGGTGGCTCAGCCGGCGGACTGCCCGCTGCCGTCCGCCCCGCCGCTGCCGTCCGCCCCGCCGGGGCCGTCGGCTCCGCCGGGGCCGTCGGCTCCGCCGGGGCCGTCGGCTCCGTCGGGGCGGTCCGTCCCCTTCGCCGGGGTGGTGGCCGGTGACGGCGCCGCGGGGCCGCTGTCGTCGGAGGCGCTGTAGAAGACGGAGCTGCCCTGCTTGCTGCGGTGGGCCTGGTTCCTGGCCACGAGGCCCTCGAGCGTGCTGCGCACGACCGTCGTCTTGATCGTCCGCTCGGGGTGCTCGTGACCGAGGGCGGCGGCGACCTCCGCCGCGGAGCGCGGCTCCCGCCGGCCGGCCAGATGTGCGCGGACGAGGTCCACGAGGGTGGGCCGCGCCGCCTCGGCCGCCGTTGCACCGCCGGCGCCCTTGCCGCCGGCGCCCTTCCCGGGGGTCCGCCGCGCAGAGGCCCGCCCGGCCGTGCCCCGCTCGGCCGCGCCCCGCCCGGTCGTGCTCCGCTGGCCCCCGGTCCTCCGGTCCGCGGTCCGACCGGGTGCGCCCCCTTCGTCCGTGGACCGCTTGCGCGCGGTGCGCCGGCCGGTGCCCCCGGCGGTCCTCGCGGTCCGGCTCCCGGCCGCTCGCCGTCCACGGGGCGAGGGGACGGCGGGTGCGGCCGACTCGGCGGCGGGCTCGGCGGCGGGCCGGTCCGGTGCGGTGTCGACGCCGAGCGCCTGCCGCATGTTCAGCAGCACGGACCGGTCGTGCTGAAGCGCCGTCAGGCGGTCCTGGAGCGCGGCGATCTCGAGGCCGACGCGCTCCTGCTCCTTGGCGTTCGCCTCGAGGTCGGCGGTCACCTGGGCGATGTACTGCGATGTCAGTTCCGTGGCGGGGATGGTCTTCTCGGACATGCGGGCGACCTTTCCTGGGTCATGCCGACCGTGCCGTGCGGTCTGTCACACGTACTGCCGTGGTGCACAGATAGTACGGACGGGCGGGCGAGGTTGCTCCGGCCTCGCCGCGCGGCCCGGGAAATGAGTGGAGGCCCATGGGACCGCTGTGCCGGCATGGCGCGATGCGGAAGACGGCGTCGGCGGGCGTGGACCGGGGTCAGTACCCCGATGTGGTGACCCCCTGGGACGACACGGTGTGGCGGAGCGCCGCTCTGGAGTGGGTGGAGGACCGGCTCGCCGCGCGTGGGCTGCGGACGACGGGCGAACGGCGGGTACGGCTGCGGCCGTGGTCCGTTCTGCTGCGGGTGTCCGTGCGGGACGCGGGGCCGGTGTGGTTCAAGGCCAACCCGCCCGGCAGCGCCTTCGAGGCCGCACTCGGCGCCGAGCTGGCGCGCTGGGTGCCGGAGCACGTCCTGGAGCCGCTGGCCGTCGACGCCGGCCGGGGCTGGTCGCTGCTGCCCGACGGCGGCCCGCTGCTGCGTACCGCGATCGAGGAGCGGCGGGTGGACGACGCGCGGGTGTGGGAGGACGTGCTGCGGCAGTACGCGCTCGTGCAACGCGCCCTGGTTCCGCACACGGACGCCATCGGGCGGCTGGGTGTCCCCGCCGCGCGCACCGCCGCACTGCCGGAGGTGTTCGACCGGCTGCTCGAGGCGGTCTCCGCGGCCGGCGGGCTGCGGTCCGAGGAGCGCCGCGCGCTGCACGCCCAGCGGCCGCGACTGCTCCAGTGGTGCGCGGAACTGGCCGCCGCCGGTGTGCCCGACACGCTGGACCACGCCGATCTGCACGCGGGCCAGTTGTTCCGTCCGGCGCCGGGAAGGTTCACCTTCTTCGACTGGGGCGACGCGTCGGTCGGCCACCCGTTCCGCGGTCTGCTCGTGCCGGCCCGGGCGGCCCTCGAACGCCACGGCCCCGAGGTGCTGCCCCGGCTGCTGGACGCCTACCTCGAGCCGTGGACCGGCGCGGGCCGCACACCCGCGGAGCTGCGCCGTGCGGTGCGTCCGGCCTGGCGTCTCGGCGCGCTGGGCCGGGCCGCTTCCTGGGGCCGGGTGTTCTCCACCGTGCCGGACGCGGCGCTCGCGCAGCAGAGCGGTCGCTCGTTGCTGCACCTGCTCACCGAGCCGCCCCTCTGACGGATCGGGCCCGCCCCGGGCCCGCCTCGTGCTCGGCCGTGGACCCCTCTCAGGCTCGCCCGCGCACCCCCTTGGACGTTCAGTCCAATGGCATAGACTGTGCGTCCAGGGAGCGTCGGCGGTGTGCCGGGTGCGGAAGGGCGCTGGAGGGGGAGGGGCGTGTGACGACGAGTGAGGCGGACGCGGTGCTGGCCGCGCTCACCCCGGTCGTGGACGGCCTCGCCGCCACCCTCGGTTCGTTCTGCGAGGTGGTCCTGCACGACTTCCGCCGCCCGGAGAACTCCGTCGTCGCCATCGCCGGCACCGTCACCGGACGCACGGTCGGCGGGGCGATGAGCGAGATCGGGATGGGCCTGCTCGCCCGCGGCGACGAGGCGTCCGACGCACTCAACTACCTCACCCGCACCGGCGACGGCACGCTGGTGAAGGCCTCGACCATGCTGCTGAGGGATTCCTCGGGAGCCGTGTTCGGCGCGCTGTGCGTCAACCTCGACATCACCGCCGTCGGCCAGGCGCACACCCTGCTCGGCGAGCTCGCCGGCGGTCTAGGGGGCCCCGGCGGCCCCGGCGGCCCGGCCGCGGTGCCGGCCACCACCTTCACCGACGACATCGGCTCCGTGGTGGACGCCATCGTCGACGCCCACCAGCTGCGCGCGAAGCGGCAGTGGTCCGGCCTCGGCCGGGCGGAGCGCCTGGAGCTGTTCCGGGGCCTGGACGAGCAGGGCGTGTTCGCCGTGCGCGGCGCCGTCCAGCAGGTCGCGCGGCGCCTCGGCATCTCCCGGGCGTCCGCCTACGACTACCTCGCCAGGGCGAGAGCGTCCGCCGGCCCGGCCGGCGCCGCACCCCAGGCCGGCGCACCGGGCGACCGCCGGGCACCCGGCGAGGCCGGCGCACCCGGCGACAGAGAGGCACCCGGCGAGGCCGGCGCACCCGGCGACCGCGAGGCACCCGACGGGGCCGAGGCGTCCGGCGCGGCCGGACCCGGGCCCACCGCACCGAACCAGGATGGAGCACCGCAATGACGTACACCCCGCCCGTCACCCTCGAGGACGTCCGCGACGCCGCGGAGCGCATCAAGGGGGTGGCGCACCGCACCCCCGTACTGCGCTCGCGCACCCTGGACGCCCTGGTCGGTGCGGAGGTCCTCGTCAAGTGCGAGAACTTCCAGCGGGTCGGCGCCTTCAAGTTCCGCGGCGCCTACAACGCCGCCTCCCGGCTGTCCCCCGAGCAGCTGGCCAGGGGCATCGCCGCGTACTCCTCCGGCAACCACGCGCAGGCGGTGGCCCTCGCCGCCCGTGAACTGGGCACGAGCGCGGTGATCCTCATGCCGGAGGACACCCCCCGCTCCAAGCGCGAGGCCACGGCCGGCTACGGCGCGGAGATCGTCACCTACGACCGCTACACCGGCGACCGCGTGGCCATCGGCGAGGCGCTCGCCGCCGACCGCGGTCTGTCGCTCATACCGCCCTACGAGCACCCGCACGTCATCGCGGGGCAGGGCACGGCCGCGCTGGAACTGATCGAGGAGGCCGGCGACCTGGACGCGCTGGTCGTCCCGGTCGGCGGCGGCGGCCTGATCGCCGGCAGCGCGATCGCGGGCAAGGGCCTGCTGCCCGGGCTGCGCGTCGTCGGCGTGGAACCGGAGCAGGGCGACGACACCAAGCGCTCCCTCGAAGCCGGACGGCGCGTGTCCGTCCCGGTGCCGCGCACCATCGCGGACGGCCAGGCGGCCGACATCCCCGGAGAGCTGACCTTCTCGGTCAACTCCCGCCTGGTCGACGACATCGCCCTGGTCGGCGACGATCACATCCGCGAGGCGATGCGGTTCGCCTTCGAACGGCTGAAGATCGTGGTCGAGCCGAGCGGCGCGAGCGCCCTCGCCGCGCTCCTGGCGCACCGGATCGACCGTCTGCCGCCGAGGGTCGGCGTCGTAGTCTCCGGCGGCAACATCGACACCGAGCGCTTCACGCGGATCCTGCGCGGCTGACCGTTTCCGTCCCGGGCGCGGCTGACCCTTCAGTCCCAGAGCGGGTAGGTCACCACGCGGTCGTAGCCCTCGGGCCGGGCGCCGGTGAAGACCAGGGTGAGCTGCGTGAAGCGCCGCACCTGCGGGTCCTTCTTCCACGGCGCGGGCCGCTCCAGCCGCACCAGGACCGGATAGGAGTGGAACTTCCCGGCCGCGCAGTACGGCTTGCAGTCGTTGACGAGGTTCACGCCCCGGCCCACCGCGGCCTGTGCGTTCCACTGCGTCCACCCCAGCGAGGAGAGCCGGCTGTTGCCGTCACCGCAGGCCAGGATGAACGCGCCGGGCTGGGTCCGCGGGTGCCACAGGCAGTCGACGAGCACCGGCTGCCGGGGCTGCCGTCCGGCCTGCTCGCGTGCGGCCGGGGGCGACGCCGCCGGTGCGGCGGAGGCCGGTGCCGGACCCGCGGTGAGCAGGGCCGCGGCACAGAGCGTGATCACAGTCCGCAGGGTGTGTGTACGCATCTCCGCTCCCGGTCGACGTGGCCTGACCCCGTAATGACGCTACGACCGTGCGGTGGGGCGCACCACTCGAACGGACCGTGCCTCGAAAGGACCGCGCCGCGGCTCACCCGGCGGGCCGCCGGCGGGCGGCGTCGGGCTGCCAGGGAAGTCCGGCGGGGGCGGCCGGCGGCAGTTCGCCGTCGTTGCTCTGGCAGGTGTCGCACAGCTCGTGGCCGCCGTCCCGGGTGACGACGGTTCCCCAGCCCAGGCAGTGCTCGCAGTCGCGGGCGCGACGCAGATCGGGGTGGGGATTCGGGGTCGGACTGTGGGGGGCTCCGTACGCCATGCGGGGGCGGGCTCCTCGTAGTAGCGGCGAGCGAATGCACACCATTTTTGGTTGATTTTTCCAGGATGTCCAGAAATTCTTTGAAGTAATCGGTTCCTCACCCTCCGCAGCCGAGGTTCCGGAGGGCTCCCGCCCCGCTGCGGGCGGACGCCGGGGCCCCGTGCGTTCCCCGCGGGCGGGGCTCAGGGGCGTACCGCGTCGATCGCCAGGCGCAGATGGCGCGGGCCGCGCAGCACCGCGTTCCGCCGGTACGGCGGCGGGTCCTCGACCAGGCGCGGGTCGTCCAGGCGGCGGGCCAGCGCGGCGAGCGCGAACTGGGTCTCCAGGCGGGCCAGCGGCGCGCCGAAGCAGCTGTGGATGCCGCTGCCGAAGCCGAGGTGCTGGATGTCCCCGCGGTCGGGGTCGAAGCGGTCGGGGTCCGTGAAGCGCTCCGGGTCCCGGTTGCCCGCGGCCAGGACGAGCCAGATCCGCGAGCCCTTCGGGATCGTCACGCCGCGCAGCTCGATGTCGGCGATGCAGGTGCGCTGCGGCACCAGTTGCACCGGCGGCTCGTAACGCAGCAGCTCCTCCACGATGTTGACGGACAGTCCCGGGTCCTCGCGCAGCCGCCGCAGCACCTCGGGGTGGCGCAGCAGGGTCAGCATGCCGTTGGTGATGAGGTTGACGGTGGTCTCGTGGCCCGCGATCAGCAGCAGCACGGCCGTGCTGAGCACCTCCATCATCGACATGCTCCCCTCCGGGCCCTGACTGGCCGCCAGGTCCGAGAGCATGTCGTCGCGGGGCTCCTTGGTGCGCTGCTCGACCAGCTCCGCCAGGTACATGCCGAGCTGCATCCGCGCCTCCTGCGCGGTGCGCTGGAACTCGGCGTCGGCGCCCTTGCGGGTGTCCGGGTCGAGACTGGCCACCAGCGGGTCGACCCAGGCGCGGAAGCGCGGCTCGTCCTCCCGGGGCACGCCGAGCAGCCGGCAGATGACGGTCACCGGGAAGGGGTAGGCGAACTGGTCCACGAGGTCGATCTCCGAGGCGTCGCCGAAGCCGTCGATGAGCTCGGAGACGATGCGGCCGAGTTCCTCGCGCATGGAGTCGATCCGGCGCGGCCGGTGCGGCGGGCCGAACGAACTGTTGGCGATGCGCCGCAGCCGGTCGTGCTCGGGCGGGTCGAGCCGGATGAAGCTGGGCGGCAGCCCCGTGGCCTCCGCCCCGCCGAACTCGTCGTCGCCGGCGGCGGTCAGGTTGGCCGCGTCGGAGCTGATCCGCGGGTCGTGCAGCAGCGCGAGGATGTCGTAGTACGAACTGATGACGTACGGGCCGCCCTCCTCCTCGTGCAGCACCGGAGTTCTGCGCAGCTCCGTGTACAGCGGGTACGGGTCGGCGCGGTTGGCGTAGTCGGTGATCCGGCGCAGGAGCGAGGCGTGCGTCATGAGCAGTCCTTGAGGAGCGGTCCGTGGGGGAGGCCAGGGGTGGGGGCGGCCGGAGCGGGGCGGCCAGGAGAGGTGGCGGCCGGCCCGGGCTCAGTGGCGGGCCGGGGCGAAGACCAGGCGCCGGTCGGCCGGGGAGTAGCCGCTGAGGGTCACGGTCGGGCCGTGCGTCGGCAGGGACGGGTCGGGGAAGTCGGCCGGGACCGGCTTGCGCCCCTCGGGGCGGCGGTCCACCGTCGCGTACTCCACCGGGAACGGCGCGCCCCTCTCGATCTGCCGCTCGTAGAACTCCAGCCACCGCGAGTTGTCGAAGCTCACGGCGGCGATCACCCGGCCCTGGTAGCCGTACACGGCCACGAACCGGCGCTCGGCCAGCGAGCCCTGGGTGACCATGAGTTCCTCACCCATGCTGGGCACGCCGACCGACTTGATGTTCACGCCGAACTGCGAGGACCAGAAGGCCGGGACCCAGATGTGCGGACGCCGGCCGGAGCTGGGGCTGATCATGTTGTGCGCGGCGATCTCCGCCTGCGCGACCGCGTTGCCCCAGTGCTCCAGGGAGAGGAACTGGTAGCCGAACAGCGGGTGCGGGGAGCGGGCGACGTCGCCGGCGACGAACACGTCGTCGGTGACGATCCCGCGGAAGTCGAACGCACGGCAGCCCGCGTCGCAGGCGATGCCGCGCGGACCGGCGCCCAGCCCCGAGCCGGCCAGCCAGTCGGTGTTGCGGGTCGCGCCCAGCGAGACCACCACGACGTCCGCCTCGACCACGCTGCCGTCGGACAGGTGGACCGTGCGCACCCGGCCCGTGGAGTCGCCCTGGAGACCGGTGACCATGACACCGGTGCGCAGGTCCACCCCGTTGTCGCGGTGCATCTCCGCGGCCACCGCGCCGATCACCCCGCCCAGCGCGCCGACCAGGGGCGCGTCCGCGCGTTCCGCCACCGTGACCTCGATGCCCCGGTCGCGGCAGGCGGAGGCGATCTCCGAGCCGGTGAAGCCGGCGCCGATCACGAACACCCGGCGCGGCGGCCCCGTCATCCGCCGGTGCAGGCGCACCGCGTCGTCCCGGGTGCGCAGCACGAAGACCCCGTCCAGCTGGGCCTCCTCCTCCTTGGGCCAGGGCCGGGCGCGCACCCCGGTCGCGATGAGCAGCCGGTCGTAGGGCACCTCGTCGCCGTCCGCCAGCCGCACCCGCTTGGCCGTCATGTCCAGCCCGGTCGCGGCCACGCCGAGGCGCCAGGTGGCGTCGATCTCCCGGCGCCGGGGCAGCTCGGTGCGGTCCGGGGCCGCCTTGCCGAGGAGCACCGCCTTGGACAGCGGAGGCCGGTCGTACGGCGCGTACGGCTCGTCGCCGATCATGGTGAGGGAGCCGGTGAAGCCCTCCGCGCGCAGTGTCTCGGCGGCCCGCAGACCCGCCAGCGAGGCGCCCACGACGACGATGCGGCCCTCCCGCCTGAGCCACTCGTGGAATTCCTCAGCGCCCATCGCCCGCCTCCTGCCCCGCCCCGGCCCGTCCCGCGCCCGAGCCCGCGGGGTTCGCGGCCGCGGGGGTGTCCGCGCCGTCCAGTCCGTCGACCGTGATCGCCTGCACCGGGCAGGCGGCGACCGCCCGCGCCACCTTCTCCCGCTGCTCCGCACCCGCCCGCGGGTTGTAGACCAGCGACTCCTCGCCGTGCAGGGTGAAGACGTCCGGTGCGAGGAACGCGCACTGGGCGTATCC
Source organism: Streptomyces sp. NPDC004065 (assembly GCF_044903565.1). Taxonomy (NCBI): domain Bacteria; kingdom Bacillati; phylum Actinomycetota; class Actinomycetes; order Kitasatosporales; family Streptomycetaceae; genus Streptomyces; species Streptomyces sp. NPDC004065. Next base: position 107,278 of record NZ_JBJDQT010000031.1, read on the forward strand.
CTGGCACCTGTTGAGATCGACGACAAGCCTCATCGGTGTCCCGCCCTTCCGGCGGCCAGGTCCTCGGGTACCGCCCGTTCACGGGGCGCCCTCGGACGGTGGTCATCCTCCCTGTGCCAGGATCCGGGCCCCGCCCGGCCCGCCGCCCGCCCGGACCCGCCGAAGGAGTGACGGGCGGCGGCCGCCTCCGCGCGGGGCTCAGGCCGCGGGCGCGTCCGCCACGTCACGGCGCCGGCCGCTCACCACGAGGATGTACACGCTGAGCACCAGCGACCACGCGGGGAACACCAGCTCGGCCCAGGGGACGTTGGAGGCCATGACCAGCAGGGCGAGCGCGGTGAGGAACCCCAGCAGGGTGAGCCAGCGGGGCAGCACCCCCATGCGCTTGCCGATCGACGACAGGACGCAGGTGAACACCGCGGCCATGCGCATGGCGTAGCCGGTCAGCAGCAGATAGGCGAAGTGGCGGCCGAAGTTCCAGGAGGCGAGGTCCGGCGCGGCCGTGGCCGGCTGGGCGGTGGCGAGCACGGCGGCGGCTCCCGCGGCGGCCCCGAACAGCGTGGCGACGAAGACCAGCCCGCTGCCCAGCAGGACGGTGGCCAGGAACTTGTCCTCGGCCTCCCCCACGTGCGCGCGTACGGCGCCGAGGAACCACAGGAAGAAGATCCCCGCGAACGGCATCAGCGCGAGCGCCGCCCGGACGGCCTCGCGCCGCGCCGGGTCGGTGAACCCCCGCGCGGTCACGGCGTCGGCGCCCTGCGGGATGCCCAGCCGGATCAGCACGATGGCCGCCGCCAGCAGCAGCGCGAACAGCACCCCCGCGAGCCCGGCGGCCCGCGGCGCCTCGAGCGCCCGGCGCGCCTGTCCGGTCGTCACCCGCGCCATGCGCCGTCCGTCTCCCGCCCGGCCCCGGTCACTTGCGGTAACCGAGCACGGTCATCATGCCGGACTCGGAGTGGTACTGGTTGTGGCAGTGCAGCATCCACAGACCGGGGTTGTCGGCGTCGAACTCCACCACCAGCTTGCGGTGCGGCAGCAGGATGGCGGTGTCCTTGCGGGTCCCCACGTCGTTGAGGCCCATCAGCGCGAAGGTGTGGCCGTGCAGGTGCATGGGGTGCCACATGTCGGTGGCGTTGATGAGGGTGAGCCGCACCCGTTCGCCCGCGCGGACGGGGTGGCGCTGTTCGACCGAGTACGGCCGGTGGTCGAACTCCCAGTTGAACTTCTTCATGTTGCCGGTGAGTCTGATGCGGATCTGCCGGTCCGGATCACGCTCGCGGAAGGCGACCGACTCGTGCGGCACCAGACGCCGGGCCGGCACCACGCGTCCGTCCAGCTCGGACGGACGGACGTCAGGGGACGGCAGATCCTTGCCGCCGCCGGTGCGCAGTACGGCCAGCGCCCTGCCCTTCTTGCCCTCGGCCAGCGCCACCAGCGGGAACACCCCGTCCCCGGCGGTGACCACCACGTCGTAGCGCTCGGCCATGCCCACCAGCAGCGCGTCCGTCCGCCGGTGCTCGACCGGGTAGCCGTCCGTGTGCGTCACCGTCATCTCGTGGCCGCCCAGCGCCACCCGGAAGGCGGTGTCCGCCCCGGCGTTGACGATGCGCAGCCGGATGCGGTCGCCGGGCCGCGCCCCGAACACCGTGGGCGCGTGCGGGAGACGGCCGTTGACGAGGTAGTACGGATAGTCCACATGGCCGCCCATGCTGTGCAGCATGTCGCTGTGGGAGTGGTGCAGCACGCGCGAGGGCCCCTTGGCCGCCTCGTGGGCGCCGGGCCCGTGCCCGCCGCCCGAGCCCATGTCCATGCCCGCCGGCATCCTGCCCCCGTGCAGCTGGGCGAGCACCGCGTCCGGTGTGGAGCCGTCCACGCCGTCCACCCAGTCGTCCAGGACGACGAGCCACTCCTTGTCGTACTTCAACGGCTCCCTGGGGTCCTCCACGATCAGCGGCGCGTACAGTCCGCGGTCGAGCTGGACTCCGGAGTGGGAGTGCAGCAGGTAGGTGCCCGGGTGGGCCACGGTGAAGCGGTAGTTGAAGTCGGCGCCGGGCTCGATGCTCGCCTGGGTCAGCTCCGGCACGCCGTCCATGTCGCACCGCAGGCGCACCCCGTGCGAGTGCAGCGTCGTCGCCACCGGGAGGTGGTTGGTGAGGGTGAGGTCGAGCACGTCGCCCTTGGTCACCCGGATCGCCCTGCCCGGCACGGTGTCGCCGTACGCCCACGACCTGATGGTCCGGCCGCCCAGGTCGAGCGAGGTCTCCGCGGCGGTGAACCGGTACGTGTGCACAGCTCCCGGCCCGCGCCTGCGCTCGGCGGCCAGCACCTCGGGGTCGGACGGGTTCACATACCCCTTGGGTCCCCTGGGGACGAAATGGTGCGGCGCGAGGCCGGCGCCACCTGTCCCCGGGCCCCGCGTGGACCCCCACTGCGACCGGGGACGCGGGGACGAGCCGGTCCCTGAACAGGCGCCAAGGAGTCCCGAGCCGGCCGCCATGAGCGAGGCGCTGAGCAAGGTTCGCCGCGTATGTGTGTGCATGACTGAATAACACACGTTTTCCGACGTTATGTGGGAGAAGTGGTGCGGCGCGTCTGCCGATCACGGCGGCGAAAATTCCCGCTCATGACGTCGCGTCGGACCGGGCGCGACGCCGGGGATTCCACCGTTCGGGCGCCGCCGTCCGTGCGCCCCCCGTCGTGCGCGCGCGTGCCCGATGTGGGAAGCCCGGCGTGCGGGCGCCTGTTCGCGGACGCGGTGGCGAGCCCGGTCGATGCAGGCAAGGCATGAGGTTGCTGAGAATTCCCGGGGCGGTTGAACATCCTCCCGTCCAACTCCGTATGGGACGGGGGGATTCCCATGCCCGGACCGGCCACAAGCCTAGGAGTAGTTCCGTGAGACGCAACACGCGCAGACGACCCACAGGCCCGCGCCGCGCCACGATCGCGGCGGTCGGACTGATGCTGGGCGGAGGCGGGCTGATGGTGGCCAACGTCTACGCCTCGGCCACCGAGGGCACGTGGGGCGGACAGGCAGTGGAGAAGTCGGCCCCGGGCGACCGCTGGGGTGCGGGCACCACGATCGACTGCCCGGACGTCGGCACCCGGCTCACCGATGTGCCGGAGCAGGCCAAGGCGACGGTCGACGAGCAACTCGCCGAACTGGACCGGCAGATCGCCAAGGCCTACCAGCAGGTGCAGAACGCGGCGCGCACGGGGCAGCAGGACGCCGGCTCCGTGAACGACACGATCATGAATCCGCTCAAGGAGCAGCGCGGCGCCACGCTCGGACGCATCGCCGACGCCATCGACCGCGTCGGGGACCGTCCCGAGGGACTCGACTCCATGGCGGCCTGCGACCTGCGCCGGTCCGGCGGTCAGGGTGACGGCGGGCAGGGTGGCCAGGACCAGAACGGTCAGGACCAGAACGGTCAGGACCAGAACGGTCAGGATCAGAACGGTCAGGGGCAAGGTGGTCAGGACCAGGGCGGCCAGAACCAGGGCGGTGACGGACAGCAGCAGGGCCAGCAGGGCCAGCAGGGCCAGCAGGGTCAGGGCCAGCAGGGCAATGGCGGGCAGGCCGGCAACGGTCCCGTGGCCGCGGACTACGTCGACATCACCACGGTGCAGCCCAACGTGCGCAAGCCGGACGAGCAGGGCGACGCCTCACGCGGCAGCTTCAGCTCCAGCTGCGGGGTGAACGCCAACGGCGTGTTCAACTCGGACAACGTGATCGTCGCCCCCGGCGTCACCAACGGCGCCCACCACTTCCACGACTACGTCGGCAACCAGGCCAACAACGCCTTCGCCAGCGACGGGGACCTCGCGGGCGGCGACACGAGCTGCGAGGACAAGGGCGACAAGTCCACGTACTACTGGCCCGTGGTGCGGTTGCAGGACGGCACCCAGGAGCGGGACGCGAACGCGCCCGGCGGCGGTACCGAGGGCAACGCCGGAAAGATCGTCACGCCCAAGCAGGTCACCCTGACCTTCGAGGGCAGCCCGCGCGGCAAGGTCACGGAGATGCCCCGCTTCCTGCGCATCATCACCGGTGACGCCAAGGCGTTCGTCAACGGCCCGGCCAACGCCAACGCCTCCTGGAGCTGCACCGGCTTCGAGGACCGGCAGCTGAAGGACAAGTACCCGCTGTGCCCGCAGGGCAGCGACGTGGTCCGCACCTTCCGGTTCCAGAGCTGCTGGGACGGCCGGAACATCGACAGCGCCAATCACCGCACGCACGTCGCCTTCGCCGACGCCGACGGCAACTGCCCCGACGGCTTCAAGGCCATCCCGCAGCTGGTGCAGCGCATCGTCTACGACATCGACGCGCCGAGCCTGCAGGACGGCGGCCGGACGACCCCGCTGTTCGCGGTGGACTCCTTCCCCGAGCAGCTGCACAAGCCGGTCACGGACCACGGCGACTTCATCAACGTCTTCGACGAGGACCTGATGCGGCAGATGGTCGACTGCATCAACGAGGGCCGCACCTGCGGTGCCGGGGCGGGCCAGGGCGGTGCGGAGCCGACCGGACAGCCCGAGCCCCCGCAGCAGTCGGAGCAGCCGCAGCCCCCGCAGCAGTCCGAGCAGCCGCAGCCGCCCCAGCAGTCCGAGCAGCCGCAGCCGCCCCAGCAGTCCGAGCAGCCGCCGGCGGCCGGGACGCCCGGCGGGCAGGACGACGGTGGCAACGGCGGCAAGGACGGCGGTCAGGGCCGGGGTGACACCCCGCCGGCGCAGCCCGGTGACGACGGTTCGGGTACGGCGCCCTCGACGGCCCCCGGCACGCTGGAGCCCAAGTCCGACACCTCCCCCGACACGGGGAAGGGCGGCGCGGGCGCCGGATCGGGCGGCTCGGACAACGGCAACGGCACCGGCGGCGAGGTGGGCACGCCCACCCAGACACCGGCTCCCGCCGGCAACGCCCAGCCCGCCGGCAACCAGACCGAACCGCAGACGGCGGGCGGCAGCCTGGCCGAGACCGGCACCCAGCTGTGGCCGGCGGCGGCCGGAGCGGTGCTGCTGATCGCCGGCTTCCTGCTCCTGCGCCGGATCAGGCGCGGAACCGTCTGACGACCGTTGCGCCGGCATCCGTTCCGGGGGACGGCGACGGGAAACAGCGGCGGGGGGGGGGGGGGGGGGGGGGGGGGGGGGGGGGGGGCCCCGGGGGGGGGGGGGGGGGGGGGGGGGGGCCCGGGGGGGGGGGGGGGGGGGGGAGCGCCGGGGGTGGTGCCGGGACCGTGCCTCCGCCGTGGGTCCGGGCGTGGAGCAG
>NZ_JBJDQT010000032.1:0-105218 GCF_044903565.1 Streptomyces sp. NPDC004065
CTGGTCGTGGCGGCGTGGAGGGTGACGCGGTTGGCGCTGATGGTGACGTCGCTGACTTCGACGTCGGTGGTTTGGTGGAGCCAAAGGTTCTGGAGGAGGTCGTCGGTCACGACCGTTCATGATCGCGGAGTTGGTGACCCTCCGTGGCTCTGGCACCAAAAGTGATCCAGAACCACGATTCACCCGCCGCCGACACACCCTGACGGGGCCCTCATCCGCAGCCTGCCGGGGATGGGGGCCATCCTGACCGCAGAGTTCATCGCCATGGTCGGCGACCACCGCCGCTTCGCCAGCGGCGACGCCCTGGCCGCCGCCTCCGCTCTGTCCCAGGTCCTGTCCCAGTCCGGAAAGATCCGCTACTCCCGCAGCGCCCTGGGCGGAGACAAGGCCCTCAAGCGGGTCTTCCAGCAGTCCGCCTTCTGCGCGATCCAGCGTGTTCCGGTCTCCCAGGCCTTCTACGACCGCAAGAGGAGCGAGGGCAAACGGCGCCACCAAGCTCTCATCGCCCTGGCACGACGCCGTGTGAACGTCATGTACGCCATGCTCCGTGACCGCCGCCCCTGCACAGCGCGCCCGCAACTTCGTCTCGTGGCCTGACGCAGCACCCTACGGGCGGCTGCCGCAACCGGCTGCGCCCCGGCCGGGGAGCCGTTCCGGCCGAGGCAGCGGAGGGGAGGATGTGCTACTTGCCGCGGCGGTGCCGGGGCCTACCGGCCGGGCGCCACCTGTCAGTTGGGGGCAATGGAGCGACTGTCGAGGTCTGCCGGGTCCAGCGCTCCCGTCATCAGCGCGACGGCATCCGGCATGGACATGTCGGAGGTCTTCACCAGAGCTATGCGTCGGCCCAGTCGCTGCACGTGGATGCGGTCGGCGACTTTGAAGACGTGCGGCATGTCATGGCTGATGAGTATGACGGGGACGCCGCGGTCACGGATCTGGCGTATGAGGTCGAGGACGCGTTGAGACTCCCGCACCCCCAGGGCCGCCGTCGGTTCGTCCACGATGATCACTTTGCTGCCGAAGCAGGCGGCCCTGGCCACTGCTACGCCCTGACGCTGCCCGCCGGAGAGTGTCTCCACCGGCTGCGAGAAGTTCTGGATGGTCAGCAGGCCCAGTGACGTCAGCAGTTCGCGGGTTTCCTGCTTCATGGACTTCTTGTCCAACAGGCGCAGGACACTGCCGAGCGGGCCCGGCTTACGACGCTCGCGCCCCAGGAAGAGGTTGGCCGGAATGTCCCGGGAGGGGGCTACCGCCAGGTTCTGGTAGACGGTCTCGACGCCGTGGGTGCGTGCGTCCAGAGGGCTGTGGAAACGCACCGGTTGCCCGAACAGGCGGATCTCCCCGCTGTCGGGAACCTCGGCACCGGACAGGCATTTGATGAGGGTCGACTTGCCGGCTCCGTTGTCGCCGATGACGGCCAGCACCTCTCCCGCTCGCAGTTCGATATATAGAACGGGTTGTCGTTGGTCTTGGTGATCAGTCCGACGATGATCTTCCCGTGGGAGCCCTGCGCAGAGCCCACGCCGCCCCCACATGCGGTGAGCAGCAGGGTGAGCCCGAAGCCCGCGGACGACAGTGCGAGCGCTCGGCGGCGTAGCGGCGATCGATGTGCCATGGGAATGTGCCTCTCCTCAACAAATACGGGCAGGGTGAGGGACGGCCGATCGCCAGCCAAGGGGGTTCGCGGCAGAGCGGAAGGGGCCTGTACCTGCGCCTCATCTAGGTGTCCGCAGGCAGGGTCTGGCCGAGCAGAGGCGTGGTCGGCCCGGCGCTCGCCCACGAAAGTCGCAGATCTTCGAGATCAGTCAACAACATCGAAGAAACTTTCTTCGATGTCACCAGATGCCCCTGCCGAAATTTCCTTCGAGTACTGTTGACGGACATCGAAATCAGTGCGACATTCCTGTCAGGTCCTTTGCGGACCGCCTCGGGGGCCGTGAACCGACCGTGAAGGAGGCTCTGAGTCGTGACAGCAGTCCCAGCACCCCCGGTGGTCGCCCAGAGGAATCACGCCAAGCAGCGACCGGCTCGTTACTGCGGTGTGCGACAAGAGATGACCTTGGTCCTGTCTGCCACCGCCGGCAGCGTGCTCAGCGCCCGCCACGCCTCCAGGCACGCACTGACCCGCTGGAACGTGGGCGAGGAGGCCGCCGACGACATCGTCCTCATGGTCGACGAACTGGTGACCAATGCGGTGCAGCACGGTTGCGGCCCCATGTGGCTCAGGCTCAGCGTGCATCGCGCACACACCCTCATCTGCGAGGTCGGTGACAGCAGCAAGGAACTCCCCCGCCCGCACCGAGCCGACCCCAGCGCCGAAAGCGGCCGCGGGCTCCTCCTCGTGGAGGCGCTCTCCGACATCTTCGGCGTGCGTGCTACCAGAACCGGGAAAGTCGTCTGGTTCAGCCACCGCGTTAAAGCGTGACGTCAGCGCCCGGGAGCGTCGAACCGGGGTCCGTCTTCAACGATCGCTGGATGGTGGATCCTGGTGGCCTCGTACGTCGTCATGAACTCACTGAATCGGACCAGGACCTCCTGGCGTGACCTGCCCGAGCGCTACGGGCCATGGAAAACGGTCTGCACCCCCTTCCGCCGCTACGCCCTCGACGGGATCTTCACCCGGGCCCTGCAGCAGATGCAGGCCCGGGCGGATGCGGCCGGAGACATCGAGTGGCTTGTCCAGATCGACTCCACCATCGTCCGCGCCCACCAGCATGCTGCGGCCACGGGCCGAAAAGGGGACCTGCCGGCGGGACGAACCCGATGATCACGCCCTCGGCTGATCCCGAGGCGGACTGACAGCCAAGATCGTTGTCGGCGACCTGCAGGTTCAGCTGTCCGCGCTGAAGATCGCCATGGCGCTGTCCACGGGCAACACGCGGGTCCTGAAGACCGCGGGACTGGCCCTGCTCGCTGCGGCCGGCCCAGTGGGCAGCGGAGATCCTGCCCGATGGCGTACTGAACGTGCTGTCCGGCTCCGGCGCGGTGGCGGGCGCGCGGATCGCCTCCCACCCGGACATCGCCAAGCTGACCTTCACCGGGTCCACCGGCGTCGGGCGCAGCATCCTGGCGGCGGCCGCGGACCGGATCGTGCCGGTCACTCTGGAGCTGGGCGGGAAGTCCCCGCTCATCGTCTTCCCCGACTCCGACGACGCCACTGCCGACGGGGTGATCACGGGTATGCGCTTCACCCGCCAGGACCAGTCCTGCACTGCCGGCTCCCGCCTCTACCTCCACGTGACACCCGAACACCTCATCAGCACGCTCCGACATGGTCTCCGCCAGATCCAGTACCGCAGCAACCTCATCAACGGGTGCCTCGCCGAAACCGGCCTCACCTTGACGACATCACGATCTGGCCGTGGCCGGGGCATGAGGACGGGGCCTCCTGAACAGCTCGTGGGTGTCGAATCCATGGAGCAGCAGGAGGCCCCGGTGCCGCAGTCCTCCGTGTCGATGGCCGGGCAGTCCAACTCAGCTGCTCCATCGTGTGATTGCCTCGCGCACGTGTACGGCAACGCGGCCGACCAGCCCGAACGGCGGCGCCGGTGTCCGACGGACATGACGGACAGTGGGCTGAGGTCCGGCCGCCGCTGCCGTTGCCGGGCTGGATGCGTGGCGGGGTGGCAGGCCGGAGCGGTACTGCCACCGCGCGCTGCTCGCTGCGATCCGCTGTCTCGTGTGAACATGCGGCAGGCACGCCACCTATGTGTCGACCATGGCTTCCCCGCCCCGGCGGCCACGGTTCCCTCAGGGGATGCCGGTCGGGGACGGGGGGCCTGCGGCGAGAGGGTGCACCGTGGCCGGCATCGTGGAGATCTGCGCCCGGTAGCGCGCGGGCCGCTCGATGCCGCGGCCGGCGACGTCACGACTCAGCGGTGGGCGTACGGCCATCCATGTCAGCGCCCGGACGCCGTTTCAGAAGACGCTGCGGACGATCCCGCCGTCGGCCCGCAGTGCGCTGCCGTTGATCGCGCCACTGCGGCCGCTGCACACGAAGGCGACGAAGTCGGCCACCTCGCGCGGGTCGATGAGCCGCTGGATCAGTGACGTCGGCCGATTGTCGGCCATGAACCGTCGCTCGGCGTCGTCGTAGGAGAGGTCCGGGAAGAGTTCCTGGATGAACTGGCGCACTCCTTCGGTTCTGGTCGATCCGGGCATCACCGTGTTCACGGTGACTCGCGTGCCGGCGGTCTGCTCCGCGAGGATTCTCGAGACGGACAGCTCCATCGACTTGGTTGCGCTGTAGTGAGGCAGTTCAGGCGCCGGCGTCACGGCCGCCTCGGAGGCGATGAAGACGATCCGGCCCGCGTTCTTCGCGAGCATCGGCTTGAGGTAGTGCCGGCTGAGGCGGACGCCGCTCATCACATTGATCTCGAACAGCCGGAACCACTGGTCGTCCGAGCTGTCGAGGAAGCCGACCGGTTCGTAGACGCCGAGGTTGTTGACGAGGATGTCCACGACCGGGAAGTCTCGGATCGCCCGTTCGGTCCCCTCCTGAGTTCCGAGATCGGATGCCAGGGGGGCGAGGCGGGCGTCGGGAACACGGGCGCGGATCCGCCCGAGGGCCTTCTCGACGGAGGCTTCGGTGCGTCCGTTGACGATGACCTCTGCGCCCTCTTCGGCGAGGACTGTTGCGATCTCCTCGCCGATGCCGCCGCTGGAGGCGCTGACCAGCGCCAGTTTGCCGTGCAGTTCGAGATCCATTGTTCCTCAGGCCTTGCTGTGATGTGCTCGGTCGATGTGGTCGCGCATGAAGGTCAGTGCGTCGCGCGCGACGATGTCCGGGTCGGTCCAGGGCACTCGCCACAGGGCGAGGAGCGCCGTCATCTCCTCGCCCAGGACTGCCGGCGAGAACGACTCGAACGTGATCGGGCCGTCGTACCCGATTTCCGCGAGCGCGGTGAAGAAGGCGGGCCAGTCGGTGTTTCCCGTGCCGAGGGCGCCACGGTTGCTCTCGGCGACGTGCACGTAGCCGAGGACGTCTCCGACGTCCTTGACCGCCGCCGCCAGGCACGGCTCCTCCATGTTCATGTGGAAGAGGTCCGCATGGACGAACAGCGATGACGACCCGACCTTGCGGACGATGTCGGCGGCTTGGGCCAGGGTGTTGACGAAGTTGCTCTCGTAGCGGTTCAGCGCTTCCAGTCCGAGGCGCAGGCCGGCGCTCGCCGCGCGGTCGGCGAGTCGCGCATAGGACTCGACGATCCGCTCGCGCGCTGCGGCGGACGGGGGGCTGTGGTAGCGCTGGACGGCCGAGAAGTTCGGGCCGCCGACCAGGGTCGCGCCGATGTCGCCGGCCACCTCGATTCCCCGGGCGATGGCGGCCTCTCCCCTCCTGACGATCTCGGGGTCGTCGCTGGACAGGTCGGCGTCAGGCGCGCCGCACACGGTTGCCTCGACGGGCAGGTCGTACTCCTGGATGAGGCGTCGGGTCAGTGCGACGTCGACGGTGTCCGCGTCGAACATGAGCAGCTCGACGAAGTCGTAGCCGAATGACTTGGCTCGTTCGAACACGACCCGGGCGTCGGGCTCGGACCAGGTGCTGGTGTACAGCATCATGTGCATGCCTAGCCGGTTGGTGTTCATGCCGTGCTCCCTTCGGGAAGTGTGTTGTTCCGGCGTGCGAGGCGTGACTTGCGCGTGATGACCGTGCGGACGAGAGAACCGCGCCAGATGTCCACGCCGACGGCGAGCAGGATGATCAGTCCGATCGAGATGCTCTGGAGTGACGTCGAGACGGCATTGAGGTTGAGTCCGTTCTGGACCACCACGATGATCAGCACGCCGACCAGCGTGTTGATGACGTGACCCCGTCCGCCGGCCAGGCTGGCACCGCCGACGACCGCGGCGGCGATCGCCTGGAGTTCGATGAGGTCACCGTAGTTCGGCGAGCCCGAATTCAGCCGTGCCGCGAGCAGGACTGCCGCGATGCCCGCGCACAGCCCTGCGATGAGGAAGGCCATGAGGCGCACCCGGCGGACCTTGATCCCGGTGAGCACTGCGGCGGCCTCGTTGCCGCCGACCGCGTAGAGTTCGCGGCCGAACCGCGTGTGGTTCAGCACGACGGTGCCGAGCGCGTACAGGGCGAGGACGTAGTACAGGGGCAGGGGAATGCCGAGAAGGCTTCCGTAGAAGATGTTCTCGAATCCGCCGGGCAGCGAGAAGATCGGGGCGCCTGGGCCGATGGTGAGCGCGAATCCCTTGTAGGCGCTCAGGCCGGCCAGTGTGACGATGAAGGCCGGAATCCGGACGAACGCCACCAGGAATCCGTTGACGGCGCCGAAGAGCGCGCCAAGGCCGAGGACGCCGAGGATGCTGACCCAGATCGGGTATCCGTTCAGCTTCATCATGACGGCGAGACACATGGTCAGCAGGGCGATCATCGATCCGGGGGTGAGGTCGATCCCCCCGGTGAGGATGACGGCGGTGGAACCGAGCGCGACGACGGCGAGTACGGCGGCCTGGAGCGCGACGTTGTTGAAGTTCTGTGCTGACAGGAACGTCGGGGTCGTGACTGCGACGACCAGGACGATGAGGCCGAGGGCGACGAGGGGTCCGAGGAACTCGAGCAGGCTGCTCCTTCTCATCGGGCACTCCTTTCTGGGACTGGCGTGTGCTCGCCGATATGCGCGGACTCGGCGGCGCTGATCAGCTCACCCGGCGTGACGTCGGCGGCGGGACGGACATCGACGACGCGTCCGTGCTTGACGAGCGCGACCCGGTCGCTCATGGCGATCAGCTCGTCGGCGACCGAGCTGATGAGGACCACCGACTTGCCGCTGCGCGTCAGGTCGTTGATGAGGTTGTAGACGGCGAGCTTGGCGCCGATGTCGATGCCCTGTGTGGGCTCGTCGAGGATGACGATGCGCGCGTCGGTGAACATCCAGCGGGCGAGGAGGACTTTCTGCTGGTTGCCGCCGGAGATGAGGGTGACGTACTTGTTGCGGGCCAGGGGCGTGATCTGCAGGTCGTCGACGTAGTCGGTGGTGATGCGGTCCTCGCGGCGACGGTCGAGGAAGGGTCCGCGCATGATGCCGCGGGTGCGGGCCATGGTGATGTTGGGGCCGGCGAAGAAGTTGGGGAAGAGCCCGTCGTACTTGCGGTTCTCCGGCACCAGGGCGATGCCGTTGCGGATGGCGTCGGCCGGTGAGCTGATGCGACGGGGACGGCCGTCGATGACGAGTTCTCCGCCTGTGACGCGGTCGGCGCCGAAGATGGCTCTCGCGATCTCGGTGCGGCCCGATCCGATCACACCGCCGAGCCCGAGTACCTCTCCTTCCCGGAGCGTGAAGGACGCGTCGACGACCTTGGCCGCGGTCCTCACCGCCTTGAGCTCGAGTACGACGCGGTCGGTCGCGTGGCGTTCCTTCGGATAGTGGTCGCGGACGTCCGCGCCGATCATCCGCTGGACGATCGCGTCGACGTCGCGGTCCGTGCCGCCTGCCGGGCTGGCCACCCTGCCGTCCTTGAGGATGGTGAAGTCGTCGACCAGGGCGAGGACCTCGTCGAGACGGTGTGAGATGTAGAGGATGCAGACGCCTGTGTCTCGCAGCTTCCTGAGGAAGCGGTGAAGGGTGACGATCTCGTCCTGCCCGAGGGCAGTGGTCGGCTCGTCGAGGATGAGGAGTTCAGCCCGCTGGGACAGTGCCTTGGCGATCTCCACGAGCTGCTGCTCGGCAACGGAGAGGTCGCCGACCTTGGCGTCGGGGTCGATGGCCAGGTCGAGGCGGGCTAGAATCTCCGAGGCCTGCCGGCGGACGGCGGGCCAGTCGACGATGAGCCCGAACCGGCGGGGGTGGCGTCCCATGACGATGTTCTCGGCCACGGTCAGCTGTGGGATCAGGGAGAATTCCTGGTAGACCGTCGCGATGCCGTCGGCCCGAGCGGCCGTGGCGCTGGTGAGCGCCATGGCCTCGCCCCGGTGCAGGACTTCTCCCGAGTCGGGCTGGTAGACCCCGGAGAGGATCTTGATCAGCGTGGACTTGCCGCAGCCGTTCTCCCCGAGGAGGCCGTGGATGCGGCCTTCTCGCAGTGTCAGGGACACGCCGTCGTTCGCGCGGACGCCGGGGAACACCTTGGTGATGTTCCTCAGCTCCCACAGGGGAGGGGCTCCGGCGGAACGCGTCTTTGCGGCCTTCGGGGTCTCGGGAGTGGTATCAGGGGTGCTCATCAGTACGACTTCGAGGGCTTCGGGAACAGGCCGGCGGGGTCCCGCAGGACCTTGAGAGCGTTGTCCTTGGAGACGATCTGGGCCGGCGCGTCGACGTAACCGCCGTCCGCCTTCTTGTGCAGCAGGTCGATCGCGAACTGGGCGGCCATCCGTCCCATCTGCACCGGGTTGGTGTTGGTGGTGGCTGTCACTCCGTCACCGTTGGCGATGCTCTCGATGGCGGCGGTGTCACCGTCGTACCCGAGGATCTTCACGTCGTTTCGTCCCAGCGCCTTCACCGCCTGGGCGGCGCCTTCGGCCATGTAGTCGTTGGCCGCGAAGATGACGTTGATCTCGGGGTGGGCCTGAAGGAGATCCATGGCAGCCGTGTTGCCCTTCTCGACACTCCAGCCGCCGTTGACGTGGGCGACGAGCTTCCAGTTGGTCCCCTTGATGCCGTCCTGGAAGCCGCCGGCACGCTCGGTGTCCAGATAGCTGGGCTCACCGTTGAGGATGCCGACCTTGCGTGCCTTGCCGCCCATCGTGCGGATCGCCCACCTGGCGAGGTCCTTGTTCGCCGCCCGCTGCGTGACCCCGACGACACCGTCGACGGGAGTGGGGTAGTTCGGAATGTCGGAGTTGATGATGACGACGGCCTTGCCGGCGTCGACGGCCTTCTTCACCAGCGGCGCGAGCGAGTGCTCATCGAAGCTGATCAGGAGGATGGCATCCACGTCAGCGCGCGCGGTGACGTCCTGCAGCATCCCGAGCTGTCCTGCCTGGTCGCTGCCGGAGTACGGCGAGAGCATGAAGCTCTTCATGCCGGGAACGGTCTTGATGCCTTCGTAGAGCGCCTTGTGGTAGTTGAACTCCGTGCCCATCGGCAGATAGGCGATGGTCGGCGTGCCGCCCTTGTAGGTGAGCTTGTCCAGGCTCGCCTGGGAGCCCACGGCGAGTGCGGCCGGCTTGGGATACGTGGGCTTCTCGCCCGAGGCCGGGCCCGCGATGACGCCGGTCCGGGTGTTGTCCGCGTCCTTTTTCTTCGCGTCCGGTGCCGAGTTCCCGCCGCCACAGGCGGCCAGAGTGAAGGCCATGGCGCTGAGCGCACCAATCAGGGCGCGGCGCCCGACGCGTCGAGGAAGTCTGGACATGTCGTGCTCCGATGTCTCGTCCCGGCTGCAACCCGGGCATGTGGTTGATGTTCACGCCATGCGATCGGGCTGTGTCGGCAGCCGCGTGGCGCGTGGAGCCTCGCAAGAAATATCTTCGACAGTCAATAGTGCTCACAGAGATTTCTTCGCTACTCCCGGAGCGCCCGAGGTCACCCGCGGCGGCCACCGCCGGCCCGGCGGCCGGTCCGGCGTTCTCCGCGGCGCCTGCCGAGCGCGGGCCCGCGACAGGCGAGCGGGAGTGAGGGGCATGCACGTCTCCTCGCGGGCCGCAGGAGCGCCCGGGGCCGTCCGCACCGCGCCGGAGCCGTCACGACGCCGCGCCTCCTTCTGTCCGCACTCACCCCGCGGGACCCGCCCCACCAGGGCTCTTTCACGCGGTCACGCCCGCCGGGAGGTCGATCAGGGCCGCCGGAGGAAATTTTCTGCGCTTGCCTCATCGACCACTCGAAGAAATTTCCTCGATTCCATTGACAGGCGTCGAAGGATCTGTGACCTTCTTTCTGCGAGCGGCTGACCGACCACGGCTCAGCCGCCGAGAGCTCGCTCCCGAGGGGCCGGACGACCCGTCGGGAGCCAGGGCCGAGCAGCAGCCCGGCTACCGTCCCCGCAGCCTCGACCCCGCCGGGGTCCGCGACAGCTCCCGCCCCCGCGCCCGGTGCGCTGTCGCGCACCGGGCGCGAGCAGGCCACAGCCGTGCCGCACCCGTTGAGCCGCTCCTCCCCGCCGCACCGAAGGAACCGCCGCCGTGATCCGACCCGTCGCCCGCCGCGCTCTCGACCGATCCAGGCCCGCACTCGTCGCAGCCGTTCTCGCCGCCCTGGCCCTTTCCGCCTGCTCCGCCTCCAAGGACTCCGCCGGGAACCGGCAGTCGGCCCCCGGGGCCGCGAAGTTCGCCGCCAAGGCGCGGGCCGACGTCACTGCCGCCACCGCCCGGCAGACATCCGTCACCGACCCGGTCCGGTCGTCCGGTCCCAGACCCGTCAGGGACAAGAGCATCGTCGTCATCCCGTGTTCGATGTCCGTCGAGGGATGTGCCCGGCCCGCCCGCTCGACCGTCGCCGCGGCGCGGGCGATCGGCTGGACCGCGCGGATCGACGACCCGGCCAGCGACGTCACCAAGATGTCCGCGGCCATCCAGCGGGCGATCTCGAGCCGGGCCGACGGCATCGTGCTGACCTCCATCGACGCCGCCGCCGTCCAGAACGACCTCAAGGCGGCCCGCAAGGCGGGCATCGCCGTCGTCTGCAACATGTGCGGCAACGCCGGCAACCTGTACCAGGCCGTCGTCCCTCCGCTGGACGAGAACGAACGCGCCGGCTATCTGCTCGGTGAGTTCGCCTACGTGGAGGCACGCAAGCGGTTCAACGCCCCTCCGAAGTTCGTGATCATGACCGACGACGAGTTCGAAACGGTCAAGGCCCGCACCCGGGGCATCAAGAAGTTCATCGCCGACTGCAAGGCAGCGGGCGCGGGCTGCCGGACGGTCGCCGAAGGCTCGCATCTGGCGTCCGAGATCAGCACTGTCGCGCCTGGCAGGGTGGTCCAGCTGGTACGCAGCCACCCCGACTACAACGTCCTGTTCGCCGGCTTCGACGCCGCGCTGAACTTCTTCGCCAAGGGTCTGCAGCAGGCCGGTCTCGCACAACCCGGCAAGGCCTTCGGAGTCTCCGTCGACGCCGATGTCGCCAATACCCAGATGATCCGCACGGGCGGGTACCAGGCGGCGGCGGTCGGCTTCGCCTTCGCCCGCGCCGGTTACGCCCATGTCGACAACCTCAACCGGATCTTCCAGGGGCAGCAGCCCGTCGACCAGGGCCTGAGGGGCAAGCTGATCATCAAGGAGGACGTGCCGAGCAACGGGAAGGCGTGGGAAGGCGACTTCGACGCCGGCGCCCTCTACCGCAAGACCTGGGGCCTGAAGTGAGCGGCGCCTCCACCGCACGCACCGTGCTGGCCGTCCGGAACCTGTCCAAGACGTTCCCGGGACAGCGCGCCCTCGACGGGGTCTGCCTTCAGCTGCGCGCGGGCGAGGTGCACGCGCTGCTCGGCGAGAACGGCTGCGGCAAGTCGACCCTGATCAAGTGTCTGGCCGGGTTCCACGAGCCCGACCCCGGCGCCGTCATCGAGGTTGACGGCCGGGTGTTCCAGACGCCCGCCACCGCGGCGGCCGCCGAGCACGGTCTGGTCTTCGTCCACCAGGACCTCGGACTCATTCCCACCCTGTCCGTGACGGAGAACTTCGCGATCTGCCGCCGATACGACGCCCGGATGCTGGCCCGTATCGACTGGTCGGCGGCCCGGTCGGCGGCCATTCGGGCGCTGACCGCGCTCGGCCACCCGAAGCTGCCGGTCAACGCCCCGGTGGGCCGGCTGCCGGTCGCCTCACAGACCGTCGTCGCCATCGCCCGGGCCCTGGCCACGGCTCAGAACGGCGCCCGCGTCCTCGTCCTGGACGAGCCGACGGCCGCTCTCCCCGAGGCCGAGGCGGAACGGCTGTTCGACGCGGTGCGGCAGGTGACCGCGCAGGGGGTCGCGGTGCTGTACGTCTCCCACAAGCTGGAGGAGATCCTGCGCATCGCCGACCGCGCCACCGTGCTGCGGGACGGGCGGCACGTCGACACGGTCGACGTTCCGGGTCTCAACGTCGGCGACCTGGTGCGGCTCATCATCGGCCGTGCCGTGAAACCGGTCGGGCGGGAGCGCCGTGCGGCCCGCCCGGCAGGCGAAGCGCTGCTGGAGGTGAGCGGCCTGTCCGGCCGCCGGCTGCGCGATGTCGGCTTCCAGATCCGCCGCGGCGAGATCGTCGGTGTGGCCGGGATGCTCGGGTCCGGCCGCAGCGAGCTGGCCCGCATGCTGTTCGGTGCCCAGGTACCGGCCGGTGGCGAAATCCGTCTCAACGGCACCCGGGCCGTGCTGAGGTCACCGCGGGAGGCGGTCCGCCGGCGGATCGCGTTCATCCCCGAGGACCGGCGCCGCGAGGGCGGCGTCCTGGACATGGACATCACGAAGAACCTCACCCTGCCGTCGCTGCGCCGCTTCTGGCGCGGTGCGCGCCTGGCGACGGCGGCCGAGCGCAGCACCGTCAGCCGGCTCATCGACACCTACCGGGTCAGCCCCGCGGCCCCGGGGCGCCTGTTCCGGGACCTGTCGGGCGGCAACCAGCAGAAGGTCGTCATCGCCAAGTGGCTGGACACCGAACCGGATCTGATCGTGTTCGACGAGCCCGTGCAGGGTGTCGACGTCGGCGCCCGCGAGGAGATCTTCCGGCTGGTCGGCCAGGCGGCCGCCCGCGGCGCCGGTGTCCTGCTGATCTCCTCGGAGATCGACGAGATGCTCGCGCTCGCCGACCGGGTGCTGGTCCTGCGGGACGGCCGTGTGACCCACGAACTCGACGCCGCGACGACCACCGCCCACGAGATCACACATCTCACGCACTTCGACTCCGAACCCGGCGCCGGGAGCGAACAGGAGTTTTCCCGATGACCTCTCCCCTCTCCCCCGCCGGCGGCACCGCCGCCTCCCAGGACTCCCACCGCCGGCCCCGTTCCCTGCGCCTGCCGGGCGGGAGCAGCGAGCCCCTGTCCGAGTTCCTGACCCGCGTCACGCTGCCGCTGCTGCTGGTGCTGCTGGTCGTGCTGTTCTCACTGCTGAGACCGGACACCTTCGCCACCTGGAGCAACGCCAGGACGGTCCTCGACCTCCAGGCAGTCCTCACCATCCTCGCCATCGGCCTGCTGCTCCCGCTGATCGTCGGAGAGCTCGACCTGTCCGTCGCCGCCAACCTGGGGCTCGGCCTGATCCTGGTCACCGGTCTGACCTCGAAACAACACCTTGCCCTGCCCCTTGCCGCCCTCCTCGCGGTGCTGGCCTGCACCCTGGTCGGGGCCGTCAACGGCCTGCTGATCACCAGGCTCGGCATCAACTCCTTCATCACGACCATCGGCATGAGCACCGTCCTGACGGGCGTTCTCGGCGCCTACACCAACGGCAACGTGTTCTACGAGGGCATCCCCTCGTCCCTCACCGCGCTGGGCCAGGGCGACCTGCTGGGCCTGCCGCTGCCGGTCGTCTATGCCGCCGGTATCGGGGTGGTCGTCTGGTACCTGCTGCAATGCACGCCGCTCGGCCGTTACCTCTACGCCATCGGCGGCTCCCCGGACGCGGCCCGGCTCAGTGGTGTGCCGGTGCGCCGGCTGACTCTGCTCGCCTTCACCGGAGCGGGCCTGCTGGCCGGTGTGGCCGGGCTGGTCCAGGCCGCCGTCCTCGGCAGCGGCAACCCGACGGTGGGACCCCCGTTGCTGCTGCCCGCCTACGCGGCGGTGTTCCTCGGCGCCACGGCCATCCAGCCCGGGCTGTTCAACGTCTGGGGCACGGTGATCGCCGTCATCACGCTGCAGGTCGGCACCACCGGTCTGTCCCTGCTCAGCGCTCCCTTCTGGATCGAACCGATCTTCAACGGCGCCGCGCTCGTACTCGCCGTCGCCGCCACCCGTCTGCTGCGCCGCGGCGCACGCTGACCGCACCTCACGTCTCACAGGAGCGAATCCCTCATGCACATCGACCTGAGCGGCAAGACCGCGATCGTCACCGGATCGAGCCAGGGCATCGGCTTCGCCACCGCCCTGGGCCTGGCCCGCGCGGGTGCGCGCACCGTCGTCACCGGGCGGGACACGGGCCGCCTGGAGAAGGCCGTGCGGCGGATCACCGACGACGTTCCCGGCGCCGACGTCGTCGCCGTCGCGGCCGATCTGAGCACCAGCGAAGGTGCCGAGGCCCTCCTGGCCGAGGTGCCCGCCACCGACATCCTTGTCAACAACCTCGGCATCTTCGAACCGAAAGCGTTCCTGGAGATCGACGACGCCGAATGGCGCCGCTACTTCGACGTCAACGTGCTCGGCGGCATCCGGCTGTCCCGTCTCTACCTGCCCGGCCTGCTGGAACGCCGGTGGGGCCGGATCGTGTTCGTCTCCAGCGAGTCAGCCCTGCAGATCCCGCCGGAGATGATGCACTACGGGATGACGAAGACCGCCCAGCTGGCCGTCGCCCGCGGACTCGCGGAGGTGTGCGCCGGCACCGCGGTCACCGTCAACTCCGTTCTGCCCGGCCCCACGAACTCCGAGGGTGTCGCCGACTTCGTGGCCGAACTGGGCGGCGAAACGGGCCGGTCCGTCGACGAACAGGTCGACGACTTCGTCCGCGAGCACCGGCCCACCTCGCTGCTGCGCCGTGCCGCCACGACCGAGGAGGTGGCCAACCTGATCATCTATCTCAGCTCGCCGCAGGCCTCCGCGACCACCGGCGCCGCGCTCTCCGTCGACGGCGGCACCCGCCGGTCCGTCGTCTGAGAAGCCGTCCGGCACTCGCCCCCCGAAAGGCCGTCCGGGAAACCGGCGGCCGCGCGCCCGGACGCGTCCGGCCCTCCAGCCGCCCGCCCACACGTCAGGAAGACCGTCGCCATGCAGTGCAGCCTCCCGAACCCGGAAGCCGCCCGCCCCGCCTCGCCGCCCCCCGGCCCGGGCGGCCGGAGCGTTCAGGTCCTCGCGCAGCCCGCGCCGCACTCGCCGCTGCCGGGTGACTTCGCGGCGCCCGCCGGCACGGGCGCCGGCGACGTGACGCTGTGGTGGCTGGGCCAGGCGGGGTTCGCCCTGCGTCACGGCCGGCACCTGGTCCTGATCGACCCGTACCTGTCCGACACGCTCGCGCAGAAGTACCGGGGCAAGCTCTTCCCCCACCAGCGGATGCACCCCGCTCCCGTGGCCCCGCAGGACGTGCGGGGGGTGACCGCAGTGCTGTGCACCCACGGCCACACCGATCACATGGATCCCGGCACCATCCGCCCGCTGCTGCTCCACAACCACCCCCGGTTCGTCGTCCCGCGGGCCGAGCGGGCCCGCGCGCTGGAGCGCGGCGTTCCCGCGGATCTGCTCACGGGCACCACCGCGGGCGAGCGCGTCGAGGCGGACGGCATCGTCGTGGAACCAGTGCCCGCCGCGCACGAGCGGCTGGAACGGGACGAACACGGCGACCACCGGTTCCTCGGCTACGTCGTCAGCGTCGGCGGCTTCCGGGTGTACCACTCGGGGGACTGCGTGCCCTACACCGGACAGGCCGAGCTGCTGCGCGACCTGCGCGTCGACCTGGCGCTGCTGCCCGTCAACGGCCGCGACGCCTACCGCACCGGCAACGGTGTCCCGGGCAACTTCACCGCGCGGGAGGCGGCCGCGCTCTGCGAGGCGGCCGGCATCCCGCACCTGCTGTGCCACCACTTCGGCCTGTTCGACTTCAACACCGCCGACCCCGAGGACACCAGCGCCGAACTGCGGCGCCGGGCCACCCGGTTGTCGTGGACCGTGCCCCGGCCCGGCCACGCCTACGTCCTCACCCAGGCCGGCCCGTCCGTGAGAGAGGACCGATGAACTCACCACACCTCCTGGAGCGCCTGCGCCGGCTGCGCGTCGTGCCGGTGGTGACGCTGCCCGACGCCGGCCAGGCCGCTCCTCTCGGCGAGACGCTCTTGGAGGCGGGGCTGCCTGTCGCCGAGATCACCTTCCGCTCCGAGGCGGCCCGCGACGGCATCGCCGCGCTGCGTCTGCGCCACCCCGACCTGCTGGTCGGCGCGGGCACCGTGCTGGACCGGGCGACCGTGGACCGGGCTCTCGACGCGGGCGCGCAGTTCGTCGTCGCCCCCGGGTTCAACCCCGACGTCGTGGATTACTGCCTGCGCCTGAACATCCCGGTGGTGCCGGGCGTCAACAATCCCACCGGTATCGAGGCGGCTCTCGCTCGGGGCCTGTCCCTGGTCAAGTACTTTCCCGCCGAGGCGTCCGGCGGCCTGTGTCTCCTCGACGCGATGGCCGCGCCGTACGACCGGGTGTCGTTCATGCCCACCGGCGGCGTGACCCCCGGCAACCTCGGCGACTACCTCAGCCGCCCCTGTGTCGCCGCCTGCGGCGGCACCTGGATCGCCACGCCGGCACTGCTGGCCGAAGGCGACTTCGCCGCCATCGCCGGCAATGCCCGCCGCGCCGTGGAGATCGCCGCCGCGCTGCCCGGCACTGCGGCCGCCCCCTGACCTTCCCTTCCCTCCCGCGTGCTCCGGCGCGCGTTGTGACTGCTCACGAAAGAACGAAAGAGGAGAAATGACCCCCACCTACGAACCCGCCCCCGGCACCGCGCTGGACGGCAGGGTCGCCATCGTCACCGGCGGCGCGTCGGGCATCGGCGAGGCCGTCGGCCGGATCTTCGCCGCCAACCGGGCCAAGGTCCTGCTCGTCGACATCGACGGTGAGCGGCTCAGGCAGGTCGTCGCCTCCGTCCGGGCCCAGGGAGGCACCTGTGCGGGCGTCGAGGCGGATGTCACCGACGAGGAACAGGTGAAGAACTTCTTCCAGTACGCCGTGCGGGAGTGGGGCCGGGTGGACCTGCTCGTCAACAGCGCCGGCCGTGACTCGCTGTCGCCTCCGGTGACCGAGGTGACGCTGGAGGAGTGGAACAAGACCATCGGCCCGAACCTGACCGCGGTGTTCCTGTGCTGCCGCGAGGCCTTCCGCGTCATGGAGGGCCAGCCCGGCGGCGGGCGGATCATCAACATGGGGTCCTCGTCCGCCCGGCTCGCCTCCGGTCCCGGCCACAGCCCCTACCGGGCCTCCAAGCACGGAATGATGGGCTTCAGCAAGAACATCCTCCTCGAGGGCAAGGACAAGAACATCGGCGTGACGGTGATCAACCCGTCCCACGTCAAGACGCCGATGACCGAGATCATCGACAAGGGCCTCTACGACGGCGACATCCCCGCCTACCTCGACGGATGGCTGGACGAAAAGGAGCTCACCGAGGGCATCCACGCCAGCTGCATCGACGTGGACAACGTCGCGGAGGTCACCCTCTACGTCGCCACCCGCGGGCCCGAGGTAACCATCCCGCAGATCGCCCTGTACCCGACGCACAAGGCACACCGTTACGGCATGGAAGTCTGAGGCACCGCGATGAAGGCAGCAGTACTGCAGTCCCCGGGCGTCCTGAACTGGACGGACGTCCCCGACCCGGAGCCGGTCGGCGACCGGTCGGTGCTCGTCAGGGTCGGCGCCGTGGGTGTGTGCGGCTCGGACGTGCTCCGGTTCGGCCGCGGCAAGGCGTACCACTACCCGCTCGTCCTCGGCCACGAGTTCTCCGCCGTCGTGGAAGAGGTCCCGGCGGACAGCCGCTTCTCCCCCGGGGACCGGATGGCCGTGTTCCCGCTCCTGGCCGACCCGGCCGATCCGATGACACGGATCGGCGAGTACACGGTCAGCTCCGGATACGACTACTACGGCTCCCGGCGTGACGGTGCCATGGCGGAACTGCTTCACGTTCCGGAAGCCAATCTCATACCCGTGGGCCCCGATACGCCGCTGGTGCACGCCGCGATGGTGGAGCCGGCGGCCGTCGCCCTGCACGCCATGCTGAAGTTCCAGCTTCCGGCGCTCGCCACCGCGCTGGTGATCGGCGCCGGTCCGATCGGTGCCCTGGCGGCGCAGTGGCTGCGCATCCTGGGGGCCAGTGAGGTCTACGTCGCCGACGTCGACGAGCGCAAGCTCGCCGTCATGGCCGGCCTCGGATTTCCCGTGGTCGACGCCTCCGGCGGCGACACCGTGGAGATCGTCGGCAAGCTGACCTCGGGCCGTGGCGTGGACTGCGCCGTGGAGGCCAGCGGCCTGCCCTCCTCGCTGGTGCAGGCCATCACGGCGGCGGCCCCGCTGGGCCAGGTCATGCTGCTGGGCGACCTGTCGGGGGACCTGACCATTCCGCGTGCGCTGGTCTCGTCCGTCCTGCGCCGCGAGCTGCGGCTCTACGGCACCTGGAACTCCAAGATCACCCCCGCGGGCCGCAGCGAGTGGGACATGGTCGTACACCATCTGGGACGTGATCTGCAGGTGGCTCCCCTGATCAGCCACACGCCCGCGCTCGAGGAGGCGCCGGGAATGTTCCAGGACATGCTCGAGCGCCGCACCTGGTACAACAAGGTCGTCTTCGCCGTCGCCCGGGAGGCCCGTGACGAGCTCGCGTCGCCGTCGGTCGTCGGAGGTGCCCGGTGAAGGCCGCCGTACTGCACGAGCCGGGCTCGGTGTCCGTGGAGGAGGTGCCCGAGCCGTCCGTCGGCGCCGACGAGATCCTGGTGCGGGTGCGGGCCGCCTCCATCTGCGGGACCGACCTGCGGATCTTCAAGCACGGTCACTTCAAGATCCCGGCCGGCCAGTCCCGGGTCCTCGGCCACGAGGTGGCCGGGGACGTGGTGGCGGTCGGCGGGCAGGTCACCGGGTTCTGCCCGGGCATGCGGGTGAGCGTCACCCCGAACGTGGGCTGCGGCCGCTGCGACATGTGCCGCCACGGCTTCAACAACATGTGCGCCGGCTACGAGGCGTTCGGGATCAGCATCGACGGCGGCTTCCAGGAACTTCTGCGGGTGCCGGGCTTCGCCCTGCAGCGGGGCAACGTCTTCGAACTGCCCGAGAAGGTGTCCTACGCCGAGGCGGCCCTGGTCGAGCCGTTCTCCTGCTGCTACACCGGCCAGCAGGCCCTGCGGGTGGGCCCGGAGGACGTGGTGGTGATCGCCGGGGCGGGACCCATCGGTGCCTTCCACGTGCTGCTCGGCAAGCTCGCCGGCGCACGGAAGGTGATCATCTCCAACCGCAGCCGGCCCCGTCTGGACCTCGCCGCCCGTCTCGGCGCGGACGTGTGTGTCAGTGTGCGCGAGCGGGACCTGGCCGACGTGGTGCGAGAGCACACCGGCGGCCGCGGCGCGGACGTGGTCATCACCGCCGTGTCCGACCCGCAGGTGCAGGAACAGGCCCTGGACCTGCTCGCCACGCACGGACGGCTGAACTACTTCGCGGGTCTCGGCGCCGCCGGGACCGCCGTGCCCGTGGACACCAACAAGGTGCACTACAAAGGCCTGACACTGACCGGGACCACCGGATCGACCAACGGCGACTACGGGCGCTGCCTGCGGCTGGTCGGCGACCGGCGCGTGGACCTGTCGCCCGTGGTGGGCCAGGTCTTCGAACTGGAGATGATCCATGACGCTTTCGCGTACGCCTCTTCCGGAGCCGGCATGAAGGCGATGATCGCGTTCGGCGGCGACGTGTTCGAGACCGCCGCCGGCCCCGGCCCGCACGGCGCGCCACCAGAGGGCAGGTAGCACCATGACCCACCGTTATGTCATGTCGTTCGACGCCGGCACCACCGGCATCCGGGCGATCCTGTTCGACAAGGCCGGTGACATCGCCGCCGAGGCCAGCCAGGAGTTCCCGCAGATCTACCCCCACCCGGGCTGGGTGGAGCACAACCCGCTCGACATCTGGAACACCCAGGTCACCGTGGCCAAGCAGGTGCTGTCACAGGCCGAGTGCGGTGCCGGGGACGTCGCGGCGATCGGCGTCACCAACCAGCGCGAGACCGTCGTGGTGTGGGACCGGACCACCGGCGAGCCCGTCCACAACGCGATCGTGTGGCAGGACCGCCGTACCGCCGACCTGTGCGAGGAACTCAAGGCCCGCGGCCTGGAGGAACACGTCCAGCAGACCACCGGGCTGATCATCGACGCCTACTTCTCGGGCACGAAGATCAAGTGGATCCTCGACCACGTGCCCGGGGCCCGGGAACGCGCCGAACGCGGCGAGCTCGCGTTCGGCACCGTCGACAGCTGGCTGATCTGGAACCTCACCGGGGGCGCCGCGCACGTCACCGACTACACCAACGCCTCGCGCACCATGCTGTTCGACATCACCCGTCTGGACTGGGACCAGCGGCTGCTGGACGAGCTCGGCATCCCCCGCGCGATCCTGCCCGAGGTGCGCTCCAGCAGCGAGGTCTACGGACACACCGACGAGTCGGTACTGCTGGGCGCCCGCATCCCGGTCGCGGCCGCCGTCGGTGACCAGCAGGGCGCCCTGTTCGGGCAGGCCTGCTTCACCGCCGGCAGTGTCAAGGCGACGTACGGCACCGGGGCCTCGCTGGTCCTCAACACGGGCGGGAAGCCGGTGTTCAGCCGGCGCGGCATGCTCACCACCATCGCCTGGGGCATCGACGGCACCGTCGAATACGCCCTGGAGGGGCTGATCTTCGTGGCCGCCGCCTCCATCCAGTGGCTACGCGACGAACTGCAGATCGTCTACGACGCCGAGGACACCGAGTACGCCGCACGCCAGGTGCCCGACACCAACGGCGTCTACGTCGTCCCCGCCTTCGTCGGCCTCGCCGCGCCCTACTGGGACCAGTACGCCCGCGGGGCCATCCTCGGCCTGACCCGGGGCACCAACCGCAAGCACATCATCCGCGCCACCCTGGAATCCATCGCCTACCAGATCCGCGACGTCATCGGCTGCATGGAGGCCGACTCCGGCATCCCGGTACGGGAGATCAAGGTCGACGGCGGGGCCACCCCGAACAACTTCCTGATGCAGTTCCAGGCCGACCTCCTCCACGCGCCGGTCCTGCGGCCCACCGTCATCGAGTCCTCGGCCCGGGGGGCGGCCTTCCTCGCCGGTCTGGCCACCGGTTTCTGGAAGGACCACGCGGAGCTCGCCGGCGCCTTCCACCTCGACCGGCGTTTTGACCGGGAGATGGACCCGGCCCGGGCCGACCGGCTGTACGCGGGCTGGCAGAAGGCCGTGGCACGCGCCCGCGACTGGGAGGAGCACTGAGCGCCCGCAGCCGCCCGGCCCCGCCCCCCGCAGCACACCCATGGAGGAAAACCCCATGACGGGTCGTCACGCACCCGCAGCCCGCCCGACGATGTACTTCGTCGGCGTCACCACCACCAAGTCGTCCATCATGAAGGTGTTCCCGGCCTGGGCCCGCGAACTGAACCTGGACGCCGTCATCGAAGGCATCGACCTGCCGCTGGACGACACCCCGGAGCACTACCGCGAGGTCGTCGCCTTCATCAAGAAGGACCCGCAGTCCCTCGGCGCGCTGGTCACCACCCACAAGCTCAATCTCTTCAAGGCCACCCGCGACCTGTTCGACGGGGTCGGCGAGGAAACCCGGCTGCTGGAGGAGGTCAGCAGCATCTCCAAGCGCGGGCAGCAGCTGTGGGGCCACGCCATGGACCCGCTCACCAGCGGTCTGTCCCTTGAGGCCCTCGTGCCCGACAGCTACTGGTCCGCCACCGGCGCCGAGCTGCTCCTGCTGGGCGCCGGCGGTTCCTCACTGGCCCTCACCCTGTACCTGCACAACCGCGCACGGGCCGGCCGCGACGTGCCGTCCCGCATCATCGTCACCAACCGCCGCGAGGCCCGGCTCAGGGAGATGCGCGACGTGCACGAGCGCCTGGGCTGCACGCTGCCCATCGAGTACCACCTGGCGCCCGAGCCGGAACGCAACGACGAACAACTGCGCGCCCTGCAACCGAAGTCGGTCGTGGTCAACGCGACCGGCCTGGGCAAGGACCGGCCCGGATCGCCGCTGACGGACGCCGCCGTCTTCCCGCGTGACTCCCTCGCCTGGGACTTCAACTACCGCGGGGAACTGGTCTTCCTCGACCAGGCCCGCGCCCAGCGGCAGTCCCGCGGCGTCCGCGTCGTCGACGGCTGGCTGTACTTCATCCACGGCTGGACCCGGGTCATCGCCGAGGTCTTCCACATCGACATCCCCACCCACGGACCCGCCTTCGAGCGGCTGTCCCGTATCGCCCGCGACGCCTCCCAGGAGAACGCATGAACACCACCCGGCCCGCGATCGTCACCGACTTCAGCCTGGTCGACGGACTGTCCGAGACCAAGACGCCCCTGCGCCGCACGATCTCGGCGATGGCGGACATGTACGCCGACCAGGAGGCCGCCAAGCGGCTCGGCGAAGGCGGCGACGTCCTCGTCTACGAGTTCTTCGACGCCGGGGTCCCGGAGAGCTCCGGTGAAGTCGCCTATGGCACCAGCATCGTCTACCCCGGCAAGGTCGGTGACGAGTACTTCATGACCAAGGGCCACTTCCACTCCGTGCTCGACACCGCGGAGATCTACTACTGCCTGCGCGGCCGCGGGATCATGATGATGGAGAACCCCGAGGGCGATGTGCAATGGGAAGAGCTGACCCCCGGCAAGGCCGTCTACGTGCCCGGCCGGTACGCCCATCGCAGCATCAACACCTCCGCGGACGAGCAGCTCATCACCTTCTTCGCCTTTCCCGGCCACGCCGGCCACGACTACGGCACCATCGAGACCAAGGGATTCCGCAAGATCGTCGTCGAGCGCGACGGTGTCCCGGCGGTGGTGGACAACCCCAGGTGGGCCCAGTGACCGGCAGGATCGCGGTGACACCCCGCGCGCTCTCCCAGGGCGGCCACTTCGCGCTGGCCGCCCTCGAGGCGGCAGGTTACGAGGTCCTCTTCCCCGCCCCGGGGCGCCAGCCCACCCGCGACGAGCAGCTACGGTTCCTGCCCACCTGCGTCGGTTACCTGGCGGGCGTCGAGCCGATCGGCCGGGAGGTGCTGTCCGCAGCGCGCGGGCTGAAGGTCATCAGCCGCAACGGGGTCGGCACCGACGCCATCGACCTGGACGCCGCGGCCGAATTCGGGATAGCGGTCGAGACCGCGGCCGGCGCCAACGCGCAGGGGGTCGCCGAGCTCGCCGTCACGCTGATGCTCGCCGGACTACGCCAGGTACCGGCGCAGGACGCGGCGCTCAAGGCCGGCCGGTGGCAGCGGCTGGAGGGCAGAGAGGTGGCCGGACGGACCCTGGGCGTGATCGGGTGCGGCCGGATCGGCCGCCAGGTCGCCCGGCTCGGCCTGGGCCTGGGCATGTCGGTCCGGGCCTTCGACGCGGTGCCCGATCCCTCGTTCGCACCGGCCGGGGACTTCTCGTTCACAAGCCTGGCCAATCTCCTGGCCCAGGCCGACGTGGTGACGCTGCACTGCCCGCCGACCGCGCGTCCGCTGATCGACAAGGAGGCTCTGACGGCCATGAAACCGGGTGCCTACCTGGTCAACACCGCCAGATCGGCTCTGGTCGACGACGACGCCGTGCAGGACGCGCTGAACGACGGCACGCTCGCCGGCTATGCCACGGACGTCTTCGATCAAGAACCCCCCGGTCCGCGGGAGCTCCACCGGCACCCGCGCATGATCATGACTCCGCACATCGGCGGGTACACAAAGGAGAGCGTAGTACGCGCAACCCGCGCGGCCGTGGAGAATCTGTTGCGGGTGCTGTCCGCCCGACCCTGAGAGACCACGGAGAAGTCATGGCTGTCCCGGCAGATGAGGCCGGCAACGTGCTGCGCCTCATCACCAGCAAGATGCCCTACTTTCCGGCCGCCCTGCGGCAGATCGGAGAGTACCTGCTGGCCCACCCCCAGCAGGCCCAGTCGATGACCATCTCGCAGCTCGCCTCACGCTGCCAGGTGGCCGAGTCGACGGTGTCCCGGTTCGCCCGCGAACTGGGAATGGACAGCTTCCACTCCCTCCGGCTCGGCCTCGCCGAAGCAACCTTCGCGTCCCGGTCCACCGGCGAGGACCGGGACGAGGAGTTCGTCTACGAAGGCATCCTCCGCGGCGACACCGCCCCCGCCATCGTGGGAAAGATTGAACGGAGCAGTCGGCAGGCCCTTACCCAGACCGCTGAGCGGGTCAGCAGCGACGCCATCAGCCAGGCCGTCGACCTGCTGAACGACGCCGCCTCGGTCGTCTTCTGCTGCATGGGATCCTCCAGTATCGCCGCCGAAGAAGGCGTCATGCGCTTCACTCGAGCCGGCAAGAAATGTCTGCTCTACCGGGACCAGAGCCTGCAAGTCATGCTCGCCACCATCCTCACCCCCCAGGACGTCCTCATCTGCATCAGCGACTCCGGACAGACGGCCTCGGTCGTCGACGCGGTCCGGCTGGCCCGGCGTACGGGCGCGGCCTCCATCGGGATCACGTCTGCCCAGGACAGCCCCGTCGCCAAGCTCAGCGACATCGCCCTGTTCACCTCCAACATCTCGGGAACGGGTCTGTACGGGGAGTCCGTCACCTCCAAGTGGGGCCAGCTCCTCCTCATCGACATCCTCTATGCCACCTACGCCGCACGCCATGTCGACGCCACGCTGCAGCACCTCAAGGAGACGTACGAGGCGGGCATCCGGCACTCTCGATCCATCGAGCAGCCTCATCAGGACGGCTGACGATGCGCCGCAGGGAGCGGGGCCCTCGGTGGTGGGAGTGAGTCCGCATGCGGTCACCGATGCCGCTTCCGTCCCTGTGAACTGGAGGTTGCTCCTGCCCGCCGAGTGGGCGGATCCGTTCGACGGGCGCCCGTCGAAGGCCGGGGTGCCCGCGGAGGTGGGGCACCGGGAGAAGGGTGCCCGCGCCGGCGTTGGTGCAGGGGGTGACCTCGCCGTCCACCCCCGGACCAGGCATGAGCAGTGTGCAGGTCGCTGCGGGTGGGCTCATCGCTGGACCTCCGTGTCGGTGCGGGCGAGGCGGTCGAGCTCGGCGCGTTCGGGGGCACCCTCCCAGTCGCCGCGTACTGCACAGGCGGCGGCTCCGCAGATCGCCGCGGTGCGCAGGCTTTGCGGCACCGGGACGCCTGCGATGCGCTCGGCGAGGTACCCGGCCACGAAGGCGTCGCCGGCTCCGACCGGATCGCTGACGGTGGTCGGTATCGCGGCCGTCTCGTGGACGTTGCCTGCCGCGAGGGCGTAGGCGCCGGACGCGCCGCGCTTGATCACCACTTCGGCGGGTCCGAGCGCGGACAGGTGAACGGCCAGGGCGACATGGTCGCCGGATGCGCCCAGCAGAGCCGCTTCGTCCTCCCCGGCGAAGAGCACATCGGCCTGCCGGGCGAGTCCGGCAAGGCAGGAACGCGCCTCGTGCCGGGGCCACAGCGCGGCACGGTAGTTGACGTCGAGTGAGACGGGTACTCCACTCTCACGCGCGAGTGCGACCGCGTGCTCGACGGCGTCGCGCGCTGACGCCGACAGGGCCGGGGTGATGCCGGTGACGTGCAGCAACGCCGCACCCTGGACGAGGGACTCCGGCACGTCCCCGGGCGACAGACGCGACCCGGCGCTGCCGCGCCGGTAATAGGTGACGCGCCGGTCGACGAGGGTCCTGCGGACCTTCAGCATCAGGCCGGTGGGTGCCTCGGCGTCCAGGTGGACGGCGCTGGTGTCGACGCCTTCCGCCCGCAGGCTCGCCAGGACGAGCTTGCCGATCTCGTCGTCGCCCACGCGTCCGATCCACACGGCCGGGACTCCCAGCCGGACCGCTCCTATGGCGACATTGGACTCGGCTCCGCCGGTTCCCAGTTCCAGGGTTCGCTGGTGGCGCAGGGGGCCTTCGCCGGTCGTGGTGAGGAGCCCCATCGTCTCTCCCAGCGTGACCAGTGGGCGGTTGCTCATGTGTGTCTGCTTTCATCCGGATGACTGGGTCGGCCGGGCAGTGCGGGATGCTCCGGCTCGGTGCAGGAGCCGACGAGCAGCTCGGCCCGCCCGGTGATCTCGTCGAGCGGGGTGTCGGCGTCGCCGACGAGCGGGGTGCCGAGTCCGACGGCGAAGGCGCCGGCCCGCAGATAGTCGGCGGCCGTGGCGACGGTGATGCCGCCGGTCGGCATCAGCCGCAGGTGCGGCAGCGGTGCCCGTATGTGCCGCAGATAGCCCGGTCCGAAGGCCGCTGCCGGGAACACCTTGACGGCCGCCGCGCCCTCCCGCACGGCCGCGAACATTTCCGACGGGGTCAGGCAGCCCATCACCACGGGGACGCCGCGCCGGGCGCAGCGGCGGGCAACGCCCTCGATCCGTGCGGGGGTGACGACGAACGCGGCACCCGCCGCGCAGGCGTCCGCCGCCTGGGCGGGTGAGGTGACGCTGCCGACGCCCACGGTGAGTCCCTGTGCGCGCAGGGCAGGCACGCTCTCCAGGGCGCCCCGGGACGTCATCGTCACCTCGACGCAGGTGATGCCGCCGGCCGCCAGGGCACGCGCGGTGGCCGGAAAGCGGCCGGCGTCGGCCGCGCGCAGCACGGCCACGACGCGGCGCCGGGCCAGCTCGTCCAGGATCTCGCTCATGGCAGCACCCTTCCTCCACGGGCCACACGGATCGCCTGTGCGGCGATGGTCAGGGGGTCGGACAGGTCCTCCGACATCACCCACCACTCCACGCTGTGTGCGGTCATGGAGCGCAGGGGCGGACGGGGCAGCCGCGGCCGGACGGCCTTGAGCCTGGCCGCCTGCGGTTCGCCCGGCAACCGGATGTCGCCCAGGAGGACGAGGGTGCCCGCGCGCGGTTCGAGACCGGCGCCGCCACGCCGGGCCTGCGCCACCACCGTGCGCCCGGCGGGATCCGTGTCCAGGCGTACCACGCGTGTCCCGGTCAGCAGCCGTACGCGGCCTCCGGTAAGGGCCGGGCGCACGCCGCAGGTCTCCGTGTCGCTCTTGGCCGCCAGGCAGGGGAAGCCGTCGCAGGTGCGGCAGCGCACACAGGCGCCGCCCTCACCCCGGTCGACGCCCAACGCCAGGGCGTAGGGGTGCAGGCCCTGGCGGGTGAGTACGTCGCAGTCCACGACCGGGCCCACATCGGCGGTGACGACCGAGGGGGAAGAAGGGGACCACAGGCCGGCGGCGCTCATTTGACCGATCCGGCCGTCAGGCCGCGGATGAAGTACTTGCCGAGCAGCAGGTAGATCAGAGCGGTCGGGACGGCTGCGATGACCGCGCCGGCCATGACGACGTTCCAGTTCACGGACTGGGTGCCGGAGAGGTTGTTCAGCGCCACGGTCACCGGCTGGCTTGCCGGGTCGGGTACGACGACGATGCCGAAGATGAAGTCGTTCCAGATGTTGGTGAACTGGAAGATTCCGGCGACGACGAACCCGGGCAGCGACAACGGCAGCATCACCCGCCAGAACGTCTGCAGCACGCCCGCCCCGTCGATGGCTGCCGCCTCGACGATGGCCTGCGGCACCGCGGCGTAGTAGTTGCGGAAGATGAGGGTGGCGATGGGGATGCCGTAGACGACATGGACGAGCACCAGGCCGGGGATGGTGCCGTAGAGGCCGATCTGCTGCAGGAACGTCACCAGCGGGATGAGCACGGCCTGGTAGGGGATGAACATGCCCAGGAGCATGAGGGTGAAGACCAGGTTGGCCTTCGGGAAACGCACCTTGGAAAGGACGAACCCGTTGAGGGCGCCGACCAGCGAGGAGATGACGGTTGCGGGCACCACCATCAGCAGGCTGTTGGCGAAGTTGCCGGACAGCCGGGACCATGCCTCGCGGTAGCCGTCGAGGCTGAGCGGGGACGGCAGGTGCCACATGGTGGAAACGTCGGCCTGCGCGGGGGACTTCAGGCCGGCGGAGACCATCACGTAGACCGGCAGCAGAAACATCAGCGTGCACACGGTCAGGGCCGCGACGGCGGCCCACTGGCCGCGGGTGCGGGGCAGGCGCCGGGACCGTGGCCGGCCGCCGGGCGCCGCAGGTGTCGAGGTGCCGGGCGATCCGGCCGCGACGGGGGCCGGGAGTCGGGTGACGGCGCCCATGTCAGGAGTCCTCTCGGGCGTAGGTGCGGGCGAGATAAGGCACGACGACCGCGCAGACCAGCAGCAGCATCACGATGCTCGCCGCGGCGCCGGCGTTGTAGTGCAGCGCGCGGAACATCTGCTCGTAGACGAAGATGCCGGGGACGTCGGTACTGAAGCCGACTCCGCTTCCGGCCATCGCGTACACCAGGTCGAAGATCTTGAGGCTGACGTGCCCGAGGATGACCACGGTGGTCAGGGTGACCGGCCGCAGCATCGGCAGGATCACCTTGCGGTAGGTCTGGAGGGGGCCGGCGCCGTCCATCAGGGCTGCCTCCCTGACCTCGTCGGGGATGGCGGCCAGGCCTGCGAGGTACATGGCCATGGCGAACCCGCCGAGTTGCCATGCGGCGGCGATCACGACGGGAATGAGGGCCAGGGGTATGCCCACGTGAGTGTGCAGATAGGTGCCTCCCGGGATGATCGACTCCAGTACGCCGTTGAGTTCGCCGACGACGCGGTGGTCGGTGATCCAGTCGGGCTGCAGCGGCCTTCCGGTCATGGAGGCGTAGGCGTCGGAGGCGCCGCTCGCCCTGAGCAGCAGGTTGGCCCCGGTCTGCGGGGTGAAGATCCACCGCCAGACCACACCGGTGACGATGAAGGACAGGGCGTAGGGGAACAGAAAGACGCTGCGGAAGAAGGCCCGGCCGATGACGACGTGGTGCACCAGGATGGCCAGGACGAGCCCGAGGGCGACCGAGGCGATGAGGAACAGCAGGGTGAAGACGACGGTGTTGCGCAGGTCCGCCTGGAAGCGGGGGGTGGAGAACAGGTCCGCGTAGTTGCCCAGAGTGTCTGCGCGCAGGGTGGTGTCGCGGTTGAAGGGGTTCCACCGCTGGGTCAGGGAGATGAAGACGGTGAAGCCGATGAAGCCGTAGACGAAGACGGCCAGCAGGATGAAGCTCGGCGCGACGAGCGCGGGGCCGAGCCAGGTGCGGCGCAGCCGGGCCCAGCGCCCGTGGCTCGTGAGGCGGCCGGTGCGGACTGGCTGAGGTGCCGGGACCGTGCTCGTGTGGGTCATGGTGGACTCTTCTGTCGCTGGTGGTTCGGTGGTCGGGTGTCCTCGGCCGGGTGGGCCGAGGACACCCCGCTGCTCTGACGCTGCGTCACTTCTGCGCGGCGCCGTCGAGAGCCTTGACGAAGGCGTCGATGTCGTTGTTCGAGTTGAGCTGGTTGACGGCGTCGAAGAAGGCCTGCTGGAGGCCCGGTGACGTGGCTTCGCCGTGGACCAGCGTGCTGACCAGCGTCTTGTGCCGGAAGTCCTGGGCGGCCGCCTGCTGGTAGGCGCCCAGTGACGACACGTCGACATCGGTGCGTACGGGGGTGGAACCCTTCGCCTTGTTGAAGGCCAGCTGGCTCTCCTTGCTGCCGACCGAGGCGATCCACCTCTTCACCAGATCGGGGTTGCCGCTGGATGCCGAGGCCACGAAGACATCGCCGACGGTGACGAAGACGTCCTCCGAGCCGGGGAAGGGCACGTACCCGAAGTCCTCGCCGTCGTGCTGGCCGTTCTTGATCAGCTCGCCGTATGCCCAGTCGCCCATGGTGTTGAAGCCGCAGCCGCCGTCGGCCATCCGCTTCACGGCCTGGTCCCAGGTCAGGGCGGAGTGGTCGCTGTTGACCCGGCCGAGCAGCCCCGTGTACTCCTTCACCGCGGCGCGTACCTCGGGGTCGGACCAGTGCGTCCGGCCGCCGACCAGCCGCTCCCATCCGGTGGCGCCCAGACGGCCGACGAGGACGTTCTCCAGGACCTCGGCGGAGGCGAAGATGTCCTTGTCGCCCAGGCACAGCGGGGTCCTGCCCTTGGCGCGGAGCTTGGCCAGCGCCCAGTCGAACTCCTGCCGGCTGAGGTGGTCGCCGACGCTGATCCCGGCCCCGGCGAGGACCTTCTTGTTGAACCACAGGACGTTGCCGCGGTGGACGCCGGTGAGGACGCCGTAGACCTTGCCGTTCCGGCTCATCGCGTCGATGAGCGGCTTCGGCATGGAGGAGTTCCACTTGTTCGCGGTGTAGACGTCGGTGAGGTCGAGGGCCAGGCCGTTGTCGAGGACCTCGCCCATCGCCTTGCCCGGGTGGGTCTGCCAGGTGTCGGGCGGGTTGCCGCCGACCAGCCGGGTCTGCAGGACCTGCTGGGCGTTGGATCCGCCGCCGCCGGAGACCGCTGCGTTCCGCACCGTCACACCGGGGTTGGCCTTCTTGAAGTTGTCGATCAGGGCATTGAGGGCGGCGGCCTCCGATCCGGAGGTCCACCAGGAGAAGACCTCCACCTTGTCGGTCTTGTGGCCGCCGGCGGCTGATCCACCGCCGCAGGCGGTGGCGGTCAGGGCGGTCACGGCGGTCAGCGCCGCGAGCCAGAGGGATGTTCTTCTCATGTCGTCGAGCTCCTTGCGCGTGCGGATGGGTGCGGAGTTCACCGGCTGAGGGCGCGCGGGCACGCCACGGCAGCGGGCGTCTGGGTGCGTGGGGGGAACCCGGGGAGGGGAACAGAGCCGAAGGGGAGCGGACGGGCCACCGCGGATTGCGGCAGTGGCCGGCGACGTATCCGCGGCCCTGTGAAAAAACGATCAGGCGGTCGGCCGGGCGCCGGCCGCGGCGGTCAGGGGACCGCCCAGGATCTTGTGGAGCGCTTCGGTGAAGAAGTAGTCGCCCCACATGACGCTCTCATCGACACCGAGTCCCTTGGACTCGTGGTAGGAGGCGCGCTTGAGCACGCCCTGCCAGGACGGATCGTGCGATGCCAGAAAGTCCTCCTGGCACAAGCGGTCCAGGGCTGCGAACGCGTGGCCGCGGTAGCGTGCCGACCGCTCGTCGTCCACCAGGTCCGCCAGCTGGAGCAGACCGCTGGCCGCGATCGCGGCAGCGGAACTCTCATAGGGCAGATGGGGGTAGGGTTCGTCCCAGTCGTTCGGCGGGACGAGCCGGTCACCGGTGCGCGCGAGGTAGTAGTCGGCACAGGCGATCGCGGTGTCCAGGTAGTCCCGCTCGCCGGTGAGCGCGTAACAGGTGCCGAATCCGTACAGGGCCCAGGTCTGGCCGCGGGCCCAGGAGGAGTCGGCGCGCCAGCCCTGCTGGGTGCTCTGGCGCAGGAACTCGCCGGTCGACAGGTCGAATATGCCCTCGTGCGCCGTGCTTCCGTCGCCACGGACCAGATGACGCCGGGTGGTGCGGCAGTGCTGGTGGGCGATGTCCAGGAGGGCGTCGTCTCCGCTGTGCTGTGCGGCGTGGAAGACGATGCCGACGTTCATCATGATGTCGATGAAGAGGCTGTCGGGGGCGAGGAAGGACCGCAGGTACCGTCCCGCCGGGTTGTAGCGCAGGCCCATGGTGCGCCCGGCGGTCACCACGACGTCGTTCTTGGAGTCGTCGCCGGTCAGGTCGTACCACCGCTTCCAGGTGGGCCAGAAGACGAATCCGAGGTCGTGCACGTTCCGGTCGTGTTTGCGGTCCTCCACCAGCAGGGAGTAGTGCTCGGCGCGGCGCCGCCACAGTGGATCACCGGTGACCTCGGCGAAGATCCACATCTGGCCGCCGAGGAAGCCCTCGCACCAGTTGGTCCAGGCCTCCTTGTCGTGGTGCCATCGGCCGCGCTCGGTGTACAGGGGGAAGTAGTCGTTGTGCGAGGTGACCAGCCGGTCCACCTTCTCCTGGGCCACGCCGAGGGCGCGTTCGGCCGCGGCGCGCAGCGCGCCCGGCGGATTCAGGCCTCTCGCGGCGTGTGCGGCGGTTTGTGTCATGGTTCAGTGCGTCCCTTCCACGGGGACCCACGGGGTGTGCCGTGGGCCGGTGTGCACCACCACGCTCTTCAGCTCGGTGAAGGCGTCGATGGCGTGCCGTCCGAGTTCGCGGCCGATGCCGCTCTCGCCGTAACCCCCGAAGCTGAGTTCGGGGAAGCCGTCCATGAAGCAGTTGACCCAGACCGTCCCGGCCCGGCTGCGGCGTGCGTAAGCCAGGGCGGTGTCGACGTCCCGTGTCCACACCGCCGACGACAGGCCGTAGGGGGTGGAGTTGGTGATCGAGACGGCTTCGTCCAGGGAACCGAAGCGCAGCACGGACAGCACTGGCCCGAAGATCTCCGTCGTCGCGATCGACATGTCCGCGGTGACGTGGTCGAAGACGGTCGGGGCGTAGAACCGGCCCGTGGGAGTGTCCAGGCGGTGTCCGCCGAGCAGCAGCCGGGCGCCGGCCTCGGTGCCTTCGCCGACGAGCTGTTCGATGACCCGCAGCTGTTCGTCACTGGCGATGGCGCCGACCTTCGTGGTCTCGTCCAGGGGGTCTCCCACCACCACCCGCCGGGCGTGCTCCACCACGCGCTCGACGAACGCGTCGGCGATGTCGTGGTGCACCAGCAACCGGCTTCCGGAGTTGCAGCACTCGCCCTGGTTGAACAGCACTCCAAAGACCACGGCGTCGACGGCGGCGTCGAGATCGGCGTCGGGGAAGACGACCTGGGGGTTCTTGCCGCCGAGTTCGAGCTCGACCCTCTTGAGGGTCCGGGCCGCGGCGATCATGACCTTTTTGCCCACCTCTGTGGAGCCCGTGAAGCTGACCATGTCCACGAGCGGGTGCTCGCTCAGCCGGGATCCCACGCCACCCTTGCCGGTGACGATGTTGACGACGCCGGCCGGGATACCGGCCTCGGTCACCAGGTCACCGAGGATGAGGGTGGTCCCCGGGGTCAGCTGGCTCGGCTTGACCACCGCCGTGCACCCTACGGCGAGCGCGAAGGGCAGCTTCTGGCTGACGATGAGCAGGGGGAAGTTCCAGGGGGTGATGATGCCGACGACGCCGACCGGTTCGCGCAGGGCGAGGCCCAAATAGTCGCTGCCGAGGGCGTTGTGGGAGTCGCCGTAGGCGTGCTGGGCCAGGGTGGCCGCGTAGTACCACAGCTCCGCGGTGGCGGCGACCTCGCCGCGTGCCTGTGCGATGGGCTTGCCGCTCTCCAGCGCCTCCACACGAGCCAGTTCCTCGGCGTGTTCCTCCACGAGCGCGGCGACCCGCCGCAGGAGGCGGGCGCGCTCCATGCCGGGCAGGTCGCGGCAGCGGCCGTCCTCGAAGGCCTTGCGGGCGGTTTCCACGGCCAGGTCGACCTCTTCCGGGGTCGCCTCGGCGTATTCACCGACGACGCGGCCGTGGGCGGGGCTGGTGCGGGTGAACCGTCGCTGCGCGGGCGCGTGGATGTGCTCGCCGCCGATGAGCAGGGGATAGCAGTGCGGTTCGGTGGCTTCGGTGGTGGTCATGGCAGGGATCTCCAGTGGTTCATCGGCCGAGGAAGTGGGGTGTGCGCCGGTCACGAAAGGCGGCCAGGCCCTCGGCGCGGTCGTCGGTGGCGGCGGACAGCGCCCCGGCGAGGGCCTCGAACGCCTCGGCGCTGGACGGTGTCGCGTGGTTGAGCACCTGTTTGGCCAGCTGTACCGCGACGGGGCCGCGGCGGGCGATGGCGGAGGCGAGGCGCTCGGCGGTCTCCTGCACCTCGCCGGCGGGCGCGACCTCGTCAACCAGGCCCCATTGCAGGGCCGTGGGCGCGTCGACGAGGTCACCGGTGAGGATCAGGCGCTTGGCCCGGGCCGGACCGACGAGGGCGGTGAGGCGTGCCGTTCCGCCCCATCCGGGCAGGGTGCCGATGCCGACCTCCGGCAGGCCCAGCGTCGCGGTGTCGGCGGCGACGCGCAGGTCGCAAGCCAGGGCCAGTTCCAGGCCGCCGCCGAATGCACCCGCC
This sequence comes from Streptomyces sp. NPDC004065, assembly GCF_044903565.1. Taxonomy (NCBI): domain Bacteria; kingdom Bacillati; phylum Actinomycetota; class Actinomycetes; order Kitasatosporales; family Streptomycetaceae; genus Streptomyces; species Streptomyces sp. NPDC004065. The sequence continues at coordinate 33,569 of NZ_JBJDQT010000032.1, forward strand.
TGGAGCACCGCGATGGTCGGCTGCCGCAGGCAGGCCAGCCGGCGGAAGGCCTCATGACCGGTGTGCACCCAGTGCCGCCACACGGCCAGCGCGTCATGGTCCGCGAAGGCTCCGAGGTCTGCTCCTGCGCAGAAGGCGCGGTCTCCTTCCGCGGTGACCAGGACTGCGCGAATCGTTTCGTCGGCGTGGACGGCTTCGATGTGCCCGGACAGCCGCTCCAGCATCGCCGGTGTCAGCGCGTTGAGCTTCTCAGGTCGTGCCAGACGGATCACGGCCGTGTCACCGTGACGTTCCAGCTGGACGGCGCCTGCGGGCGGGGTTGTGCGGGTGTCACTCATGGTGGCCTCCTGCGGCCAGGTCCAGCGCGATCGGCTCGGGGCGGAACAGCCGGGCGTCCATGACGGTGAGCCGGTCACTGACCCGCAGCGGGAAGCCGGCGCGCTCCACCACGTCCCGCTGGACGTCGGCCCCGGGGGCGATCTCGGTGACCGTCAGCCCTTCGGGCAGGAGCTTCATCACGCACCGCTCGGTCACGACGGTGACGCGCCGTCCCTCGGCCAGTGCTCGTCTGCCGCTGAAGGTGACCTGCTGGACGGCGTCGACGAACTTCGCCGCGGCACCGTCCCGGCGGATGCGCAGGGCGCTGTCCTCGATCGCGAGGTCGCTGCGGCCGGCGGTGAAGTATCCGCTGAAGACGAGGTGGCGGGCGTTGGCGGTGATGTCGGCGAAACCACCCACGCCTGCGGTGATGTGGGAGCGGCCGGGCAGCGCGGAGACGTTGACGTTGCCTTGGGCGTCGATCTCCAGGAACGACAGCATCGAGGTGTCGAACGCCCCGCTCTGCAGATACGTGAACTGGTCCGCGGACGCGAGGATCGCCTCGGGGTTCTGCGCGCACCCGAAGGCGAAGCCGGTGAGCGGGAAACCGCCGACCGCGCCCTGCTCGATCACCCAGGTGACATCGCTGTGGCAGCCCTCCTCCAGCAGGACCCGCGGGACCAGGGCCGAGATTCCGAAGCCGAGGTTGACCACGGCGTCCCGGGTCAGCTCCATGGCGGCGCGCCGCGCGATCACCTTCTCCAGCCCGAAGCCGGCCGGCTCCACCTGAGTCAGCGGGCGGCGCAGCGCACCGGCCAGGGCCGGGTCGAACAAGGTCTGGGTGGTCTGCATCTGCTCGGTGTCGACGACGATGCGGTCCACGAGGATGCCGGGGACGCGCACCTGCTGCGCCGGCAGTGAGCCTGCCTCGGCTATGCGCTTGACCTGCGCTATGACCAGGCCGCCGCTCGCCCGGGCGGCCATCGCCTGGTCCAGGGCACCGAGGGGCGAGCCCTCGTCCTCCATGGTGAGGTTGCCGTTCTCGTCCGCGGTGGTGGCCCGGATCACGGCCACGTCCACGCCGATGGCCGGATAGAACAGCCACTCGCGTCCGTCGAACTGCTCGACCCGCACGAAGTCCGGCGTGGTCGCGTTCATCCGGCCGCCCTCACGGCGCGGGTCGACGAACGTGTCCAGACCGACGGTCGTCAGGACGCCCGGCTGGCCGGTCGCAGCGCTGCGATGCATCTGGAACAGCACGCCGGACGGCAGGTTGTAGGCCTGTACCTCTCCGGCCTCGATCAGTTTGCGGATCAGTGGTGGTTCGAGGCTCGAGGGCCCGCTCGGGTAGGAGCCGGCGAACACCCGCTCCAGCAGACCGGGTTGGGCGAGGTGGTCGATGCCCTTGATGCCGTACATGTCGCCGGCGGCGATGGGGTGCAGGGTGGTCAGCTGCCGTGGGGTGCCGGTCGCGCCGAATCGCTCGCCGATGGCGCGCAGGACCGTGTCGGGGCAGCCGAGGCCGCTGGAGGAGCTGACCGACACCACCGCACCGTCCGGAACGAGAGCGGCCGCCTCCGCGGCACTGATCACTGGTTTGCGGGTCACAACGCCTCTTCCTGCAGGATGCTCATGGGGGTCACGGGAGTGCGGGTGCCGGTGCGCAGCGCGTCGCGGACGGCGAGGGCGACGGCGAGGGACGCGAATCCGTCGGCGCCCGTGGCCAGCGGCGTGCCGTCGCCGTGGACGGCTTCGGCGAAGGCCCGCAGGCCGGTGATGTAGAGATCGTCGCGGGGGCCGACGTCGACGGATGTGCGGGTGCCGCCCCGGCGGAGCACCACCTCGCCGTCGGGGTCCTGGGTCATCGCGTCGGTGGCGAACACCGAGCCGCCGGTGCCGTGCACTTCCAGGGCCGTGCCGGCGTGCGGAACGGTGAACGCGTCGTGGGCACAGGCGAGGACGTCGTCCTCCAGGCGCAGTACGGTCATGGCGGCGTCCTCGACACCGGGTACGGCCAGCCCCTGGTTGACGGCGGTCGCGGTGACGTCGAGCACCTCCCGGCCGAGTACGAAGCGCAGGGCGTCGGCATCGTGGACGGTGATGTCGAAGACGACTCCGCCGCCGGCCGTGGGGTTGTTCAGCCGCCAGCCGCGCAACCGCTCGGGGAGCTCGACGGCATGGTGGACCCGGACTGCCAGGGGCCGGCCGATACCTCCGTCGGCCACCAGCTTTTGGATCGATCTAATCACCGGCGAGGCGCGCAGATGGTGGTTGGTGCCGAGCACCACCTTGGCGGCGCGTGCGGCGCGGACGATGTCCGCGGCATCGTCCAGGGTCATCGCCAGCGGCTTCTCGCACAGCACGTGCCGGCCCGCCGCCGCAGCGGCGACGGCCTGGTCCCGGTGCAGCTCGTTGGTGATGCTGATGTACACCGCGTCCGCCGGCACCGACAGGGCCTCCTCGAGCGTGCCCGCCGCCACCGGCACCTGATGGCGCTCGGCGAATCGCCGGCCGCGCTCGGAACTGCCGCTGAGGACGGCCACCGGCTCCTGGCCGAGCGCACGCATCGCGGGAATCATCCGGGTGGCGGCGATGTCGCTCGCTCCGACCAGGACCCACCGCAGGGGCCTGTTCATACCGTCTCCTTCTCACTGTGTTCTTCGGGGCGGCAGCCGCAGGAAGCGCGCACCACCAGCCGGGGCACGCTGACGTGGCTCTCCGGGGGGCCGTCGGGACGCTCTATGCGCTTGATCAGCAACTGGGCGGCACGTTCGCCCAGTTCACGAGGCCTGATGGCCACGGTGGTGAGCGCCGGGTGCTGCATGGCCGACTCCGCGATGTCGTCGAAGCCCGTGACCCGTACGTCCTCGCCGACGCGGATCCCGAGTTCCTCGCAGGCGATGAGGACACCGAAGGCCACGACGTCGCTGTAGCACACGATGGCGTCGGGGCGGTCCTTGCGGCGCAGCATGTCGAGTGCCGCGTCGTATCCACCCTGCCGGGTCGCGGGGCTGGGCACCGAACTGCTCGCCGGGAGCGTGCGCCGCCTGGCGGCCACCGCCTCCTCCACGCCGCGCTGCCGGTCGTACCGCGCCGAGGAGCGCTCGGGCCCGCCGAGGAAGGCGATCCTGCGCGCCCCGTGTTCCAGCAGGTGCTCGGTGGCGGCACGGGCGCCCACCACATTGTCGGCCCCCACGTACGGGGCGGGGTGACCGTCGACATAGCGGACGACCAGCAGATGCGGAACCCTGGCCGTCACCAGGGGACTCAGATCCGCGGCGGTGGTGTTGTGCGCCGGGGTGATCAGCAGCCCGTCCGCTCCGTACTCCTGCATGACCCGGGTCAGGTCGGCCTGCTTGGCCGTCGACTCGTAGTTGTGGCCGAGCAGGACGACGATGCCCGCGTCCGCGAGAGCCGCCTCCACACCGACCGTCAGTTCGGCGAAGAAGGGGTTGGAGACGTCGGTGACGAGCAGTCCCACGGTGTGCGAGCGGCGGCTGCGCAGGCTGGCGGCACCGCGGTGGTAGACGTATCCGAGCCGGTCCATCGACGCGCGCACACGTGCCCGGGTCGAGTCCGCGACCAGGGGGCTCTCTCTCAGCACGAGCGACACGGTCGCACGTGAGACCTTCGCGTCCGCCGCCACGTCCGCCAGCGTGACCCTAGCCTTGCCCATTCCCCCGCCGCCTCTCGTTCACTTCGCGGGCCCTCATCTTCATGCCTCGCCCAGGATGTGCGCGGCACCCTTCTCGCCGATCATGATGGACGGCGCCTGGGTGTTGCCGCTGATCAGCGTCGGCATGATGGAAGCGTCTATCACACGCAGCCCCTCGAGCCCGTGCACGCGCAGGTCCGTGTCCACCACGGCCATGTCGTCGCCGCCCATCTTGCAGGTGCCCACGGGGTGGTAGTCGGTCTTGGACCACTGCTTGATGTAGGCGCGGATCTCCTGCTTGGTGCGCACCTGCGCGCCGGGCATGTGCTCACGTTTGATCAGCGGCGCGAAGGCGGAGGTGGCCAGCAGTTCGCGGCCCTTCTCGAATGCCGCCATCGAGATGTCCCAGTCGTACGGGTCGGCGAGGAAGTTGGGGTCGATGGCGGGCGGGACGAGGGGATCGGCCGAGCGCAGCGTCACCTCTCCAGTGCTGCGCGGGCGGAGGTGACAGGTGTTGATCGTGACCCCGTGGCCCTTGATGCGCTGCCGGCCGTGGTCGACGACGTACGCCGGCAGACAGTGGATCTGGATGTCGGGCGAGCGCACCTCCTTACTGCTGCGCAGGAACGCGCCTGCCTCCGCCACGCACGCGGTGACCGGGCCGGTGCGGAACAGCAGGTACTGAAGCCCGTGCCTGAGGGCGCGGTCCCAGCGGTCCTCCTGGTTGTAGCTGACCGGGGCCGTCTCCGCCGTGATGTAGACGTCCATGTGGTCCTGAAGGTTCTTCCCCACGCCCCTGAGGTCGTGGACCACCGGGATGCCCAGCCGGCTCAGTTCCTCGCCCGGCCCGATGCCGGACAGCAGGAGCAGCCGGGGCGAGTTGACGGCACCGCCGCTGAGAATCACCTCCCCCTCGGCGTAGGCGGTGTGTTCGTTCCCGCCCCGCAGGTACCTCACGCCCACCGCCCGGCCGTGCTTCACCAGGACCCGGGTGGCCGTCGCCTCCGTGACGACGGTGAGGTTGGGGCGCCGTCGGGCCGGCCGCAGGAAGGCGGTGGCGGTGCTCTCGCGCCGGGCGTTGCGCTGGGTGACGTCGTAGTAACCGACACCGTCCTGTTCGGCACCGTTGAAATCATGGCTGTAAGGAAGGCCGATCTCCTGGCCTGCTCGTACGAAGGCCTTGGTCAGGGGATTGTGCATGAGCTGCTCGACGACGCTCATCGGCCCCGAGGTGCCGTGGAACTCGTCCGCGAGCCGCTCGTTGGACTCCGACTTCCTGAAGTACGGCAGGACGTCCTGGTACCCCCAGCCCTTGTTGCCCAGGTCCCGCCACTCGTCGTAGTCCAGCCGGTGGCCCCGGATGTAGATCATGGCGTTGATCGAGGTGCTGCCGCCCAGCGTCCTCCCCTGTGGGTAGTACATCGGGCGGCCGTCGAGGTGGCGCTGGGGGACGGTCTCGAAGCGCCAGTTGACCTTCGGGCTGGTGAGCTTGGTGAAGCCGACCGGCATGTGGATCAACGGAGACCGGTCCGCCGGTCCGGCCTCCAGGAGAAGCACCTGGTGATCCGGGTTCGCGCTGAGCCGGTTCGCCACCACGCACCCGGCGGCCCCGGCGCCCACGACCACGTAGGTGAAGCGGTCGACCATGACGTTCACTCCTTTACGACCGGCACTTTAGACCGATCTAAATCTGCGTTGGAGCGATCTAAATGCCGAGCTCCCGACACGTCAAGGGGCCTGTACGAAAAACTTTACGCGCACGGCGCCGTGCCCCTTTCGGGCGTCGAGCCGGAAGAGCCGGGCAAGCCGCACAGCACACGGGTGTCCGACCCCCGCGCGGGCACCCACCGGTATCAATGAGTGGGTGCTGGCCTGCGAAAACACGTCGATCCGGCCGGGAGGCCGACGCAAGGACGCCAACGTGAACCGGCCATCGACCGGCAAGACCCGCGGGGTTCTGGCCGCATGCGGCGCCGACGGCCCGGCGCCTCCCGTTGGCTGCGAACCGGACCATCGGGGTTAGATCGATCCAATAGCCAGTTCCGCACATGCGGATGACGGGCCGGGAAGATCCCGAGGCGATCGCCATCGGCAGTCCGGCGCCTCGCAGCAGACCGACCAGACCGGTCAGCCATGGCCCGGGAGCCCGGGGTCGGGCCGGCTTCCGGGCAGCCGGACGGTGAACACGGAGCCGATGCCCGGCGTGCTGTCCACCGAGACCGTCCCACCGTGGGCCTCGGTCAGTTTGCGGGTGATGGCCAGACCCAGACCACTGCCCCCGGTCTGCCGGCTGCGGGACTTGTCCGCCCGCCAGAACCGGTCGAAAACATGGGGCAGGTCCGCCGGATCCATTCCGCTCCCGGAATCGGCCACCTCCACGACGAGTTCATCACCGTCCGCACGGGCTCGCAGGACGACGCGGCCTGCGCTGGACGTGTGCCGGATGGCGTTGGAAACGAGGTTGCTGACGATCTGCCGCAGTCGCACCGGGTCGGCGTGCACCTCCAGTTCGTCGTCGGCCTCGATGAGCAGGCCGACGCCGGCTGGACCGGCGGCGCCCAGGTGCGCCGCCGCCACCTGTTCCAGGATGTGGCGGACCGGAAGTGGCTCGGGGTGCAGGACGAGCCTGCCCGCTTCTGCCGCGGCGAGGTCGCGCAGATCGTCGATGATGTGCTGGAGCTGCATCGCCTCGTCCCGCAGCAGCGCGAGCAGGTGCTGGTCCGCGGGGGTCAGTCCGTCCTGGGCCGCCTCCAGCCAGCTGCGGATGTTGGTCAGCGGACTGCGCAGTTCATGGGCCACGTCACCGACCATGGCCCTGCGCTGCCTCTCCAGTGTCTCCCTGCGTTCGGCGAGGTCGTTGAAGGCCACGGCGACGCGGCCGATCTCGTCCTTGGTCAGCACCGGGACTCGCACCTCCTCGTCGGCCGGTCGCTGAGCCGCCGCGATCAGGGCACGCAGCGGACGGACCAGCCGCATGCCCAGCAGGACGGTCACGGCGCAGGTGACGGCGAGGACGATGCCCGCCGCGCCGGCGATGCGGCGGGTGTTGGCCGCCGAGAGCTCGATGGACGTGGTACCGGGACGGCCGCCGTCGGAGAGGAACAGCAGCACGGGGGGCGAGACATAGGCCCGCAGCTGCTGGCGGCGGCCTTCGTTCACGCACTCCTGTGCGGCGCGGTCCGCGTTCTGCGGTGCACCGCCGGTGAAGCGCCAGGAGAAGTCGGCGAACACCTCGACGGGTGGCCTGGCCTGCTGTTTCAGACACGCCGATGCCAGCTCGGCGATCTGGGCCAGTGGCAGTTCCTCCAGCGGCAGGGGCTTTTTGAGCGAGTCGAGGTCGCACGCACTGACGACTTTCCACCGGACGTCGTCCTGGGGCCCCTTGAACTCGATCGTGAACCGGCCACTGGGCAGGGGCCGGGCCTCGGCGGCGATCCCCGACTCCTCGAGGCAGTCCATGAACTTGTTCACGGCCTTCCGCGCCCTGCCCCGGTCCTCACCCTGGAGGAGGAACGGGCCCACCGCACGAGGGTCGATCGGCTCGACCGCACTTGTGCCGGACAGGACCGGGTCCAGGCGCAGCGGATCGATCGAGGCGGACGGCTTGTCCGGGAGACGCACGGCCGATTCCGAACTGGCGATGACAGTACGGGCGGAAGGGGTGGTGAGAGTGATCGCCCTGCCCGTCCCTGCCGCAAGCTCACGCACCAGCTCCTGTACGCCGCCCCAGTCGGTGTGCGTGGCCGCGTAGTCGATCAGCGCGTCGTAGATGCGGGCGTCCGCCCTGGACGAACGGTCCTGTTCCGTGCTGATCGCCCGTGTCGTGATGGTGACGGCGAGCCAGGTGGTCGCGGCGACCGAGCACACCGCGACCAGCAGTGAGGCGGCGAGCAGCCGGGTGAGGAGGCTGGTGCGCAGCGAGACCCCGAAGCGGCGCACCTCAGTCCCCGGCAGGTTCGGGCCCGGCGGTCAGCTTGTAGCCGACCCCGTGGACGGTGAGGAGATGGGTGGGGCGGCGCGGGTTCAGTTCCAGCTTCTTCCGCAGGTTCAATATGAACATGTCGACGGTGCGTTCGGTCGAGGAGACATCCCAGCCCCGGGTGCGCTCAAGGAGCTGTTTGCGAGTGAACACCCTGCCGGGTTCGGCCGCCATGGCCGACAGCACGGTGAACTCCCCCCGGGTGCAGGGGACGATCTCCCCGGACGCCCCCCGTACCTCGTGCCGGCGCGCGTCCACGGTGATCGCACCCACCTTCAGCACGCCGTCGTCCGGTGCCGCGGTGCGCTCCACCCGCCGCAGCAGGGTGCGGACCCTTGCCATCAACTCGCGGGGACTGTAGGGCTTGGTCATGTAGTCGTCGGCACCGAGATCGAGACCGAGCAGCAGGTCGTCCTCGCTCGATCTGGCGGTCAGCATCAGGACCGGAACGGTCGACTCCGTGCGCAGGATCCGGCACACGTCGAGTCCGTCGACCTTCGGCATCATCACGTCGAGGACGATCAGGTCGGGCCGCTGCCGCCGGGCGGCGTCGATCGCCGAACGCCCGTCGTGCACGACCACGGCGCTGTGCCCCTCCGACTCCAGGTACATCCGCAGCACTTGGGCCTGCCTGACGTCGTCTTCCGCGACCAGGATCCGTGAGCTCATGGCGGCGACTATAGGTATGCGCGCCTCAAACGGACGCCGTCCTGACAATCTGAATACATCTTCGTGAAGGTGCTCTGAATCCGGTGCGGCATCGTCGGCCATGCAGCCGCAACGGGACCGGAGCCCGGGTCAACGCTCACGTCCGGTGTCCGTGCAGCGTTGACGCGCTCGCGCTCGCGGCGGCATCGTCCGCGCACCTCCAGGAGTCGTCCGTATGTTCCTGCCCATCGCTCCAGCCACCGTGATGAGGGTGGAGAGCTGCATGCGGGGCCGTACCCGCGTCTCCGACGGCGGCCTCCCGTCCGACGGCGAGGCAGCGGTCCTGCGTCCGTACGGCACGGAGTTCGCGCGGTGACGGGGCCGGATGAGGAGCCCGTCGTCGGGGTGGACGACCAGCCCACCGTCTCTCTCGCGGTGACCCGTTCGCAAGCCGTGCCCGCGCCCGGGACGGACGAGGAGCCCGACGGCACTGCCGGCGGTGTCCGAAGGAGGCGGCGCCGCGTTCGGCTCGTCGCCATCGTGCTCGTGCTGGTGCTGGCCGGCGCGGCGGTCGCGGTGGCGGCGCCGTGGGGGGAGGACGGCAGCGCGAAGACGTCCCCGGCTGAGCCGTCGGCGGGCACGGTCAAGGTCGTGCGGACGGATCTGTCCGAGAGCCGGTCCCTGCCCGGCACGCTCGGCTATGCCCGGCCGCACACCGTCAAAGGGGCCGGTGAGGGTCTGGTGACGTGGCTCGCCGCCGCGGGCGCCACGGTGTCCCGGGGCAAGGAGCTCTACCGCGTCGACGACCGTCCGGTACCGGTCTTCTACGGCACTGTGCCGCTCTACCGGCGCCTCGACGGCCGCAACACGGTCGGGCGGGACGTCAGAATGATCTTCGAGAACCTGCAGGCCCTGGGATACGACGTCGGCAGCCAGCCTTCGCCGGGGCAGGTCGTCAGTGGGACGCCTGCGACGGGCGGCGGGCAGGATGCGGCGCCGGACGAGGACGCTGCCTCCACAGGGCACTCGCCCGGGCCCTCGTCCTCCCCCGCGCCAGGGAAGGCGGGGGGTGGGAGTCCGGCCGCCCAGGAGCCGGCGACCGGAGACTCCCGCTCCCCCGGCACAGCGGGAACGCAGGGCTCGGGAGCTGGCCGAGGCTCCGAACCGGTCACGCGGGTGAAGGTCAGAAGCGGCGACGGCGTTCTCACGGAAGCGCTGGTGAGGGCGATCAAACGCTGGCAGGCCCACATCGGGGCACCGTCCACCGGGGTGCTCGCGCCCGGTGACGTGGTGGTGCTCAGCGGCCCGGTCCGCGTGGACAGCGCCAGTGCCCAGGTGGGCGACGCGGCAGCCGGACCGCCGCTGAAGGTGACCTCGACCGAGAAGGCCGTGACCGTGCAGGTGCCCGTCTCCGACGCGGGCTCCGTCAAGCGCGGTGAACCGGTGACCGTACGCCTTCCTGACGGCGCCTCGGCGGAGGGCAAGGTCGCCGGCGTCGGCACCGACGCCGCCGAGCAGGAGGGCGGAGCCGGACAGGCGCCGCAGGTGATCGTGACGGTCGCGTTCACGCACCCGGAGAAGGTGAAGAGGCTCGATTCGGGGCCGGTCCAGGTGGCTTTCGTCTCCCAGACGCGCAGGAACGTGCTCGTGGTGCCGGTCACCGCACTGCTCGCCCTCCGCGAAGGCGGCTAGGGGCTGCGGGTCGCCAACGGCCGGGTGGTCGCGGTGAAGACCGGCCTGATGGCCAAGGGAATGGTCGAGATCACGGGGGACGGGATCGCTGAGGGCACCAAGGTGGTGACGTCGTCGTGACGGCCGCACCCGCTTTGGTGCTGGCGGTCCGCGACGTTGTGGTCGAGTATCCCGGCGGAGTCAGGGCCCTGGACGGGGTCTGTCTGGAGATACACGACGGCGAACTCCTGGCCATCGTCGGTCCGTCCGGCTCGGGCAAGTCCACTCTGCTGAACATCATGGGCACCCTCGACAAGCCGACGGGCGGCAGCGTCGTGATCGCCGGCGAGGACGTCACCAGCATGCCGGACCGGCAGTTGTCCGTGCTGCGCGGTCGCTGGCTCGGCTTCGTCTTCCAGCAGTTCCATCTGTCGGAGGGGCTGACCGCCACCGAGAACGTCGCCACCGGTCTGCTCTACGCCGGGGTGGCGAGAAAGCGGCGACGGCCGCTCGCGATCGCCGCGCTGGAGCGGGTCGGTCTGGCCCATCGGGCCGATCACCGGCCCCATCAGCTCTCCGGAGGTGAACGGCAGCGGGTGGCCATCGCGCGGGCCCTGGTCCACAAGCCCACGCTCGTACTCGCGGACGAGCCGACGGGCGCGCTGGACACCGCGAACGGACATGCCGTGCTGGACCTGCTCACCCAGCTCAACCAGGAGGGCACCACCATCGCGCTCATCACCCACGACCGGGACATCGCCGCGCGACTGCCGCGACGGGTGGAGATCCAGGACGGCCGCATCGTCACCGACACCGGGCTCGGCCGCGACACCGCCGACGGGCCTTTCCGTACCAGCGACGGGTCTTCCCGCACCGGGACCGCGCGATGAAGTGGCTGTCGTTGCGCCGCTTTGCGCACCCCCGGCCGACGGGCTCGCGGCGACACCGGTCCCGACGCCGCGATGCGGCGCGATCACTGCACCGGCCCGTCCGGCTGTCCCCCGTCGATCTGCTGCGCCTGGGGCTGGTCGGCATCCGCACGCGGCGGATGCGGGCGGCGCTGTCCGCGCTCGGCATCTCCATCGGCATCGCCACGATGATCGTGGTCACCGGGATTCCGGCTTCCAGCCAGAAGGCCCTGAACGCGGAACTGACCGCGCTGGGCACCGACCGGCTGCAGGCGGTCGCCGACCGGACGAGGGGCGACGAGCCGGCCTCCTTCCCTCCCGAGTCGGTCACGATGGTCGAGCGCATCGGGCCGGTGAAGGCCGTGGCCGCGGTGGCCAACACCCATGCCGAGGTACGGCGTTCCGACCGGCAGGGGCGGCTCGAGACGGCCGGGATCACCGTGCTCGCCGCCCAGTCGAATCTGCTCGAAGTGATCAACGCAGAAATCCGCTCGGGCAGTTACCTCTCCACGGCCACCGGGCGGTTTCCCACCGTCGTTCTCGGCTCGGTCGCGGCGGCCCGCCTCGGCTCCCCCGACCTGCGCCCCGGGGACCCGCCGCCGCTCGTGCTGATCAACGACCGGTGGTTCGGCGTCATCGGGATCCTCCGTTCCGTCCCACTGGCCCCGGAGATCGACCGTTCCGTCCTGGTCGGCTGGGAGGCCGCGCACGACCAGCTCGGCTTCGACCTCCGTCCGACTCAGATGTTCCTGCGGGCGGACGAGGCGGCCATCGAGGATGTGCACGCCGTACTCCCCGCCACGATCAGCCCGCAGTCTCCGAGCGAGGTACAGGTCACCCGTCCCTCCGACGCCCTGGCCGCGAAACGGTCCACCGAGGCCACGTTCTCGGGCCTGTTCCTCGGCCTGGCCGGTGTGGCGCTGCTGGTCGGCGGGATCGGCGTCGCCAACACCATGGTCATCTCCGTTCTGGAACGCCGCCGCGAGATCGGCCTGCGCCGTGCGCTGGGCGCCAACCGGCGGCAGATCCGGGGCCAGTTCCTCACCGAATCGATCGCGCTGTCGGGCCTCGGCGGCTTCACCGGAGTCGTCCTCGGCGTCCTCGGCACCGTCGGTTACGCGGTGGCCAAGGGCTGGCCTCCCGTCATCCCGCTTCCCGCGGTGACCAGTGGGCTCTGCGGCGCGGTGCTCGTCGGTGTGGTCGCCGGTGTGTATCCGGCCGTCCGTGCCTCCCGGCTGTCCCCGACTGCTGCGCTGGCGTCGGCATGAGCTGTCGCCGCCGGCCGCCGCCCCCGACCCCCGCCACGTACCGCCCGCACCCACTCCTGAGAGGTTCACACACACCATGAAAGCTGCCCGTACAACCCGTTTGTCGAGCGCGAGGCGCGGGTGCGCCACGACCGGCGCGCTCATCGCGACGCTGCTGCTCGCGGCGTGTACGCGGGAGTCCACGGCCGAGGACACGGGCGTTGCGAGCGCGCAGGACTCCCGGAAGGAGGACGCGAGCGAGGACGCGAAGGAGGCGTCGTCGTCCCCGGCGAAGGTCGAACGGCCCCTCATCAGGCCCGACACCTCCGAAGAAGAGAAGGACAGGCTCAACCAGGTGTACCAGGACTGTCTGGCGAAGCACGGGGCCAAGATGCTCAAGAACGAGGACGGCAGCTGGAAAGGGGCTTTCCGGTCGGGCGACCCGAAGTACCCGGCGGCCCAGAGAGCGTGCGCGCACAAGGAGCGCGAGACCCTGACGATGCGGTCCGCGAGGGAGGACCCGCAGTTCCGGGAGAAGGCCGATCGCTGGGTGGCGTGCCTTCGCAAGCACGACGTCGTGGCGACCGTCGGGGACGACGGTCTGCTCGCCTTCCCCGACGGGACCAACCTCGATCACAACATCGAGTGGGCCGACAAGTGCGAGGCGGAGGTGTTCCTCGCGAAGTAGCCGTCGGCCCGATCCGGAGGCGGCCATTGTCGTTCAGGCTCGGTGCGTCGGCGCTGCCCGCATCGGGCGCGGCTGAGGGATTGAGCAGCGAGTACTCAGGCACGCGCCGGCGGAGCCGTGACGTGATGGACGGAGCACTTGCCGGTCATGGATTTCCCCTCACTGAAGTCGGTTACATGAATTCACTCTTTTGCTCGCTTCGCCTGCCGAATGGAGCGGTTCTGCCCAATCGGATCGCCAAGGCAGCCATGGAAGAGAACATGGCGGTCGAGGGCCAGTTGCCCGGCCAGGAGTTGTTCCGGCTGTACCGGCGCTGGGCGGAGGGCGGTGCCGGACTGCTGATCACGGGCAACGTCATGGTGCACGCCGAGGCGTTGACGGGGCCCGCCGGCGTCGTTCTCGACGAGGCCGCGCCGCTGGACCCGTTCGCCGAGTGGGCGAAGGCCAGCAAGGCGGGAGGCGGGACGATCTGGATGCAGATCAACCACCCTGGGCGCCAGATCGGTTCCGACATGCCTGGCGTCGTGTGGGGGCCGTCCGCCATCGGCGTCGACCTGGGCAGGCACAGTGGCCGCTTCGGCCGCCCCGTCGCCATGACCGCCGAACAGATCGAGGAGACGGTCGCCCGGTTCGCCGTCACCGCCCGGCGCGCCGAGCAAGCAGGCTTCGACGGCGTAGAAGTGCACGCCGCACACGGCTATCTGCTCTCGCAGTTCCTCTCCCCTCTGGTCAACAAGCGCACCGACCGGTGGGGCGGCTCGCTGGAGAATCGGGCCCGGATGCTGCTGGACGTGGTCCGCGGCGTACGCGCTGCCACCTCGCCCTCCTTCGCGGTCGCGGTCAAGCTCAATTCCGCGGACTTCCAGCGCGGTGGCTTCGACACCGACGACGCACGCCAGGTGATCGGGATGCTCGCACCGCTCGGCGTCGACCTGGTCGAACTGTCCGGCGGCAGCTACGAGAGCCCGGCGATGTCCGGCCGTGCGGCCGACGCCTCCACCCAGGCCCGCGAGGCGTACTTCCTCGACCTGGCGAAGGACCTGGTCGCGGCGAGCCCGCTCCCGCTGATGCTGACCGGCGGCATCACCCGCCGTGTGACCGCCGAACGCGTTCTCGACAGCGGCGTGGCGGCAGTCGGGATGGGCACAGCCCTTGCCGTCACACCCGACCTGCCCGAGCGCTGGCGCACCGGCCGCGAGGCCGACATGCAGCTCAGGCCGGTGACCTGGTCGGACAAAGCGCTCGCCTCGGCCGCGAGCATGGCGCAGGTCCGGCATCAAATGCGCCGGATGGCCCGCGGCAGCCGCCCCACGCCCGGCACCCACCCGGCGGTCGCCCTGTTCGCCGAACGGCGCAAGCAGCGCCGGGCGCTGCGCCGCTACCGCACCTGGCTGAGCAAGGAGAGGCGCGCCGCATAGCGCCGGCACCTCCAGCACGACAGTGAGGCGGCGCGGCTCCGGCAGAGCCGCGCCGCCTCACTGTCGACAGGGCGTGGATGCCTTCGCCGGGGGGCCGGCTGTGAAGGAGGGCCCTCGGGCAGACCGCCCCCGGTGCGCACCCGTTCTCCCGGGCCCTTGCCCTTGGGGTGGCCTGATCCTCCTCAGCTCCAGCCGGTGGCCACCAGCGGTCCGGTCGTCTTCAGATACCGGTGACCGGTGGCCCTGTCCGTGTAGTGGGAGCCCGGGGGTGCTGCCAGGCCGGTGCCGCGATAGGCGTTCGGTGAACCGGATCCCGTGATGTCGTACGCGCCGGACTCCGATTCCCCGTGCTCCCAGGTGTTCAGCGTGTTCCGTACGTCGATCCCGGACAGGAGGACGCCGGAGGAACGCGCGTCCGGGCCCGGCGCCCCGGCCAGGGCGGACATGAGCACCAGTGTGTTCCCCGTCTGCCCGTCTCCCCAGAGCACACTGTCGCGCACCTCGACGTCCTTCACCGCTCGCAGGGCGACCGACCCGGAGTGGACCCCGAGCACTGTGCCGTTGTGGTGCGCGTACGTCCCCTGGATCGAGACGTCGGTGGTGAGATCGGCGATCCGCCCCTCGCCGTGGGTGGCGTTGGCGACGAGGATCCCGTGGTCGGTGTTGTCCCTGACGCTGCTTGCGCGGATCGTGACGTGCCTGCCGGAACTGACGTAGATCCCGTGGCCGTTGTTGCCGTAGGACCGCAGGTCGTCCACCACGACTTCCTCGGGCACCACATCGGCATGGTCGGTGGCGTACGCCTCGGAGTTGACGATCAGACCGGCGCTCTCCTGCGACCGCGTACCGTTGCCGCTGACAGTGCAGTCGGTGATGACACTGTCGCGCGCCGGGTGCCAGCCGAGCACACCGCCGCCGACCGCTCCGACCAGAATGCCGGCCACGCGATTGCCCGAGGAGACCGCGCCGCGCACGGTGACACGGCTCGATCCGCCGAGCGCGATGCCCGCCCCCCAGTACCCGCCCGCGCCGTTGCGCGCTCCGCTGCCGACGGTCTCCACCTCGTCGATGAGCACGTCGTGCGCGCCCATGGTCATGAGGATGCCGACCTTGGGCATGCCGTCGACGCGGACCTCGGAGATCCAGCCGCTGGATCCCTGGGAGAAGGCTATGCCGTCGGTGCTCCGCCCTTTCAGGTCGATGTCGGACGGGCCCGTCCACACCACCTGGGAGCGCTCGACCGCGCAGTCGCGGCAGTTGTTGTACTGGACGACGCCCTGGCTGATCGGGCCGTCGACGCCCTTCCTCACCTCGATCCTCAAATCCTGCACCGACACGTCGCGTACGGCGTCCAGCCCGGTGCCGGAGGCGGCGGGCTTGTTCACGATGAACGCCGCGTAGTGGTTGATGTCCGGATCCCCCTCGACGGGGTCGACGACGACGCTCGCGCCGGGGTCACCCTTGATGCAGATGCCGTCGGTGTTCACCGCCACGTGCCGTCGCAAGAGGTGGGATCCCGCGGGCACGCTGAGGACTCCCCCGCCGGGCAGGGCGGCGAGGGCCCGGGCGAAGGCCGTGGAGTAGTCGCCGGATCCGTCGTGGAAGTCGCTCACGTCGACGTGTCCGGGGCCGCAGGACGGTGCGGCGAGGGCCTCCGCTGCGGCGCGTGCGGGTGGCTGCGCGCCCAGCAGCAGGGCGAGCGTCAGCAGTGCGGTGCCGGCCCGCTTCCGCCGGGCCACAGGATCAGCCGCGGTCATGGCGGTCGCCTGCGGGGCGCGCTTTCATGGGCTCGTCGGCGAAGCCGGTGCGGCCCGGTGGCAGGGCTTCCTGCCGTACGGGCTGCTCCTGATCATCGGTCGGATCCTGGTCGTCGGTTCTCATGGCCCTGGCCTCGCTCTTGAGGATGCGGGCCGACCTGCCGACGGAGCGCGCGACCTCGGGGAGCCTTTTCGCGCCGAACAGCAGGAAGACCACGAGAGCGAGGAGGAGCAGCTCGGCGGGGCCGATACGGGACAGCATGGTGGGGGAACCTCCTTGTCGGTGACATGGCCGGGGCGGCCCCGAGCCGCCTGGCGGGCGGCTCGGGGACCGTCGGAACCTGCGGTCAGACCGGCAGCGTGGCCAGGTAGACCGTGCGCCTGCGGCCGGTCGGGGAGGACAGGCCCGTCGGATGGGACTCCAGTTCACGCAGCGTCAGACGCAGCGAGCCGGCGGGCGCGTCGGCGGGCAGAGTGACCGTGCCGGTCCACGTCACGAGGTTTCCCTGGGTGACCGAGGACGTCAGTATCCGCGGGGGGTCGGAGAGGGGCTGCCACTTCAGGTCGGGATCGGCCACCCCCGGTGTCGCCCGTTCCACCTGGACCTGGAGGACGGAGGGACCGGGGCTCGTGGCCGTGGCGGTGTACGACCGTCCTGTCACGGTCACCGTCCGGGAGGAGCCGGTGCCGGTGACGGTGGCGGTGCGGTCCGGGGTGATCTGCACAAAGCCCGCCGTGACCACCGGGGACAGATGGCATCCGCTGATCGAGGCGGACTGGAACCTGGCGAAGGCCAGCCGGATGAAGGGGAAGTAGGAGGTGTGCCGCTCGCCTCGCGGGAGGGTCACCTCGATGTCGGCGTACCACAGGCCGCGCTCGGAGTCGTAGGCGACGTCGTATCCGACGACGTTCACCTGGGCACCGCCCGCCTCTGCCAGCGGCAGGTCGAAGCCCGTACTGGCCGTGCCGCGGAACGAGGTGTTGGTGGGGGTCGCCGGCAGGTCCGCGGTGGCGAACGCGGGGTCGCGGCCCCACATGGTCACGTAGGGTTCCAGCCGGGGCGACGGGTCGGCCGTGTCGCCCTTCCAGAGCACGATGCCCAGCCGCTCGTCGGGGCCGGAGGACCACCACGGCCGCTCGAGGTAGACCCGCAGGCCTCCCTTGCGGACGCTCTGCTGCGCGGTCTCGGTCCACGAGAAGGTCGGCACGATCGAGTGGATCCGGGGTGCGGCCGGCCGGGCGGTGCTGTGCACGATCCGGGCGCTGACGGCGGCCGAGGTCCTGGTGGTCGTGGGTGGCACGTAGCTCATGACCAGCGTGCCGTTCTCCGGCATATGGCCGCCGGCGGTGCGGCGGACGGTTCTGCTGCCGGCGTCCAGGAGGTAGTCGCCGTCCGCGGTCCGCGGGTCGGTGGCGCTCGCCGGGGCCGGTTCGAGGAGGTTCCCTGTGGCCTTGTCGCGGATCTTGATTCCGGCGGGTTCGGCGTCGGCGGTGTAGGACGCCTGGCCGTCGGTCACGGTGAGCTCGGTCTCGTTCCTGAAGTACTCGGTGAAGGAACTGGTGGCGACGGCCCGGTAGACGACGCGCCGGTGGCGGGTGTCACCGAACTCGTGGTGGACGTCGAGCGGCAGGTCGTCGGGGCCCGGCGAGGCGCCGGGCGCCCGCTCCACCCGGAGCGTGGCCACCGGGGCGCGGAAGGTCCGGGCGGGCTCCGGCTCGGGGCCTCCCGGTCCTTCGTCGACGGGCATGATCCACTCCCCCACCAGGTCGACCGTGCCGGTGCTCTTGCGGCTGATGTCCACCGTGCCCCGCACGCGTGCCCACGTCGAGGAGGGGCCGCCGGCCCGGTCGACGGTCAGGGTGGTGAGGGAGGGTGTCTTGAGCGGGGTGCGTACGGCGTGGACGAGAGTGATCTCCCGGTAGGGCGTGAACATCGTGTGGCGGCCCCCGGCTATCAGGTTCCGCAGGGCGGTGAGGTCCGTTCCGGGCCCGGACTGCGCCACCCAGTCACGGATCCACGTCCACACGCCCATGAGGTCGACGTCGGCGTCCTTGAAGCGGCTGCTCAGCCGGAGCGTGTAGAGGTCGCCCGGCGCGAGGCGGATCTCGAGGAGGCGGTTGGTGTCGTCCCGCGTCCAGCCGGCGGTGCTGCCGCGGGTGAGCCTGATCCGCCACGCCCGATGGGTGGGCCACTCACCGGAGGGCGCTTCGACCTGCAGGGTGGTGGTGGCGGCGGTGGTGTCGGGCAGGCCGCGCACCAGGATCTGGCGGGCGAGGGGGTCGGGCAGGTACGGCACGGGCAGCGAGTCGGTGTCGTAGTAGAACGACTCCTCGTACGGGGCGGGTTCGGGATGCGCCGCCTCGAGTGACTCCAGGGTCGCCGCGTCCCGAGTCCTGATCATGTCGTACAGGTCGCGCATCGGGTGGCCTTCGCTGCCGGCGTCGAAGCAGCCGTGCTGCTCCGCCATCAGCTGGGAGGTGCGCGGGGGCACCAGGTGGCGGACGGACTCCTGTGCCGTGGTGTCCGAGCCGGTGGCGCTGCGGATGACGAGTCGTTCGGTGCCCTCGGCCTGGGTGCGGGGCTTGCGCAGCAGTACCTCGGGCGGATTGACGGGTTCGAAGCGCTGGTGCACGACGGCCGCGGAGCGCAATTCGTCGGTGTCCTCCAGCTCACCGGCCGCCGCGGGGCGACTGTTTCCCGCCAGGTCCACCACGCGGGCGCGCAGCCGGTAGGAGTGGCCGAACCTGAGCCGGGGCAGGCTGCCCGGCGGTACGCCGAAGTCCCCGACGAAGGGGAAGTCCTCGCGGACGACCGGCTGCTGGCGGTGGGGGCTGCCGTCGGGCCCGACCGCCGCTCCCGGACGCAGGACGCCCAGGCTCCATCCGGTCCACTGGACCAGTTGCTCCTGGAGGTATAGATCGGTGTCCCCCCTGACTCCCGAACTGGTGGGCGCGGTCGTGACCACGGCCTCCTCGCTGATTTCGACGGCGACGTCCGGGTCGTCGGCGAGGAAGCGGTAGTGGCCGGTGCGCGCCATCAGCGTGCGCCAGGCGGTGTCGGCGGCGTCCCGCACGTCCCATCGGTATCCCTGGACGAGGTCGTCCAGGTACAGGCGCACGGTCCCGCCCTTTTTCTCGCCGGTCTCGGTGAAGGCGGCGCCGTTCAGCTCCTCGCCTCGGGCGAGTCCGCGGGCCAGGCCGGACGCCCGGCCCGTGCGGGCGACCGCGATTCCGGCGGTGCGCAGGGCCGGCAGCGGATGCCCGTCGGGGACGTTGCGGGCCCGCGCGACATTGCCGGCGAACTGCCCGGCCAGGAGCGCGGCTCCGTCGACGTCGACCGGGACGGTGAGGAAGGAGTGGGAGTCGCCCAGGCGGAGCAGACCGTGGTCCCAGTCCGCGGTGTTGGTGTCGCGCGGCCGGGCCTCGAAGCGGTTGCCGCCGATCAGGCACGCCGTGTGGGGGCTGACGTCGACGTCGGCGGGGGTGCCCAGGGACGGGTTCCAGGTCGGGGTCACGGTGACCCAGCCGTTCCTGACCGGTCCCTGCAGCAGGGCCAGGACCCGGGAGTCGGTGATGCGCAGGTCCACCACCAGGCCCAGCATGCGTTGCAGCGCCGGGTACTGCCGTGTGGCGGCGACCGTCTGATGGAAGTCGAACTCGGGTTCCGGCAGCGGCGGCAGGGCACCGCTGCCCTTCGGGCGGCGCCGGTGGAACCGTGTGAGCTGGAGGAAGCTGCGGGCGATGCCGTCCGGGCCGGTGTCGCCCGCGTCGTAGGGGATGGCCCAGGTGGCGGGGGTGGAGTTCGCGCTGGTGTCGAAGCGGTCCTCCAGCTTTCCGGCGAGGAGCGCGCGGCGTTTGACGCCGCTGTCGTTCTCCTCGAAGCCGAGGGGGCCGAAGGCGCCGCTGTCGACGAGGGCGGCACGGCGGGGGTGTTCGTCGGGTGAGACGGCGCCGAATCTCCCCCACCGTCCGGCGATGAAGCCGAGCAGGTGCGCGGTGGGGTACGAGCGGATCCGTCTGCGGACCGCCCCCGCGGAGGTGTGCCCGCGCACGGTGGTTTTGGGGGTGAACAGGGAGCGCCATCTCGCCGACTCGGGGGTGGAGACCCGCACCGCTTCGACGGGCGCCCCGGTGATGCCCAGATCGGGGAAGCCGACGGTGAAGGACATCCCGGTAACGATCCTCGGCCAGTCGGACCAGTCGGGGAACGCCGACAGTGCCTGTGTGGCCCCGTCCGTCCGGAGCCGGGGCGCGATCAGCACCGAGAGACGGACCGCCCCCGCGGAGGCGCCCGCGGGAAGTGCGGTCCAGGTGATGGTCTGGAAGGGCATGTCAGGCTCCCACGGGGGCGAAGGCGGCGCAGTACTGGTTGAGCCATTCCTGCTGGGTGAGGGTGTCGCCGAAGGACACGCCGGCGGCTTGGGCGCCGGCGGCCAGTTCGGCGGGTGCGCTGCGGGCAGTGGCGGAACTCCGGTTGGCCCGGGCCGAGGCGCCGTCGCCGCTCCCCGATCCCTTGATCAGCTCGCGTCGCACGGTGTAGCTGTTGGAGAAGCTGAAGAAGAACAGGTCGACCGAGACGGACACGGTCGCCTCGCCGACCAGCCGCTCCGGGGTGTCGTAGTAGCTCAGGGCGAGGTAGGCGACGAGTGAGAGCGTGACCAGTCCGAGGACGCTGACCGCGCCGGAGAACTGCAGGTAGGCGGTGAGTTCGCAGGCCTGGTCGCCGTTCTCGCCGGTCTCGACGGCGAAGTAGATGCCGGCCTTGGCCTCGACCGCACCGCTGACGACGCTGCCGATGGCGAAGGCGTAGGAGGCCTTCACCTCGAAGGAGAACTCCAGCATCTCCACGCCGCCGAGCCCGAGCTCCACGGCGGCGAATCCGCCGCCTCCGAGGAAGGAGAGGACGACGGAGAACGGCTTCTCGCGGGAGCTGAAGGCGAAACGCACCCGGATCGGCTTGCCGTCGAAGGGGATCATGATGCCCGCGGAGACCGCCAGCCCGGTCAGCGCGAAGGCCCCCAGCCGGATCTCCGGTACGGCGAAGCTCCTGTTGAGAGCGACGCCCTGGGGCGACACATCGACATATCGGTCGCCCTGGCCCGCGGTCGGCTGCTCGTCCGCGGCCGCGAGGGCGTTGGCGGGCGCCAGGGCGGCCCGCCGGAGGGACGCTGTCCGGGCCGAGCCGCCGCCGGTGGTGGCAGGTCCGGCCGGGGGCTCCCAGCCGAGGAAGGTGCAGTAGCGGGAAAGCTCCTCGACGAACTTCAGGGCCCCGTGGAAGGAGACCGTACGGACGTCGCAGTCGACCTCCGTCTTGGCGTCCTTGCGCTCCACGAACCGGAAGCGGGCGACGTCGAGACTGACGAAGCGGGTGGCGGCCTGGGTGCCCCACAGGTTGATGGTGAAGTTCTTCAACTCCCCCTTGACGACCCGGTCGACCACCTCGCTCGGCGCGTCCACTCGCGACGTCACCCGGGTGTCGACGGTCAGGCACTTCTTCGGGTCCGCGGGGACGAAGAGGTTCACGCCGGACGGCCAGGCGCGCAGTTCGGGGTTCGCCTTCGACCGCAGTTCGGTCATGACCGGCCGCCCGTCGGCGTCCGTCTCCTGCCGCGCGGTCAGCTCGAGGGCCTGTTCGGGGTTGGGCCCCTCGCTCTGCGGCTTCAGCAGGTCCTTCAGTTCCAGGCCGCCGGCCACCTTGGCTTCGGAGCGCGGATACATCTTCTGGGGGTCGAAGAGGTTGCGGGCGGCATCGTGGGCGTCGCCCGCCACCGGGCCGCGCAGTCGGGAGATGCCGGCGATCGCGAAGACCGGGGTGACCACGCCGCCCGACCGGTCGGCGGGGAAACGGACCTCCACCTGGTCGGACTCCGTGGCGGCCAGGAACACCTCTCCGGGGTTCTGGGAGCCGAACCCGCCCGCCACATAGCTGCTGCCCTCGGCGTCGTGGTAGGAGAAGGTGCCCGCGGACAGCTCGTCTCCGAGGAGTTCCTGCACCACGGGCAGGCCGGCCGTCAGCCGGTCCAGCGCCGGGTAGAACGGCGCCCGTCCCTCGTTGACCATGGCCGCCGTGTCCGCTCCGGACCGCGGTGGCTCCCCCATGAACGCCATCGACTTGACCGGCAGTTCGGTGTCACCCGGGTGCGCGCCGGGCTGTGCGAGGGCGACGGGGCGTCCGCCGAACCCGGCCGTACGCAGCCGGCTGTCGTCCTTGTACGTCTCGTGCAGGCGCCGGAGGTGGCCGGCGTCGCGGGCTCCTTCGTCCGACACGAAGACCAGCGGTGAGGTGTAGTCGGCCTCCTTGCCGGCCCAGTCGGTGCCGCGCAGGTGGAAGCCGTACGCGCTGTCGCCGACCCGCGGCACATAGGACTTGGCGGCCGTCCCGCCTTCCACGTACTCGGTCGCCGGTTCCAGGGGCGGGGTCTGCGCGGTCAGCAACCGCACCCGCCGGAAGGGGAATCCGCGGCCGGCGTTGGGCAGATCGGAGTCGTCCTGGTACGACTTCACCGGCTGACGGACGACGAGGATCAGACGCGTGCGCAGAACGGCGGCGCGCGCCTCGCTCGAGGCGCTCGGGCGCTGCGACTTGCGCTGCGTCAGACTCAGTACGGCGGCCCGGTGTCCGAACGGATACAGGAAACCGGTGCTCACCACACGCACATAGTGGTCCCGCCCGAGGACACCCTTGTGTGTCCACTCCCGCACCCTGCTGGAGTAGTCCGCGGTCGCAACCGGGTCCCATTCGGCGTGCAGGTCGTAACCGGCCCCCAAGGCGCTGAGGGAGAGCCGCTCCACCTCGATGGGCGCGGGCAGGCCGCCGCCGACCGTACGGAGGGAGTAGTCACCGGAGAGCCGCACGATGTCGTAGCGTTCGCGGGGCTGGAGAGCGGTGCGCAGCCCGTCCGTCGTGTCGCCGGAGGGTACGGAGGCCGGCGTGGTGAGCCAGTCCGCGAAGCCCGGGTCGCTCGCCCAGACCGCCCGGACGAACGGTTCGGCCTCCGGCGCCTCGACCACCCGCCCACTGCCGTCCTTCTGCCGCTTCCTGACTCCGAGCCGGGTCTCCCAGACCTCGGTCCACGAGCCGTGGGTGACGGGCCGCGCGCTGTGCGCCCAGCCGCCGCTCTCGGCCGGCGACAGCTGAAGCCGCCAGGGCAGTTCCAAGGACGTCTCGGTGGCGTCGGGCCGGCGTGGCAGGCCGCGGAAGGTGTCGGGCACCGTCCGCGGCTGGGCGTTGGGCACCAGTCGCGGAGAGAAGCGGGCCCAGTCCAGCACTTCGTCGACCGTGAAATCCAGCGGGAGCAGATCCGTGACGTCGAACGCCAGCCGGCTGGTGTCGGAGATTCGCGTGGGCACGGGGTTCACGGTGGGCGGCTCGTTGCCGCCGCCGGTCGCCTCAAGGAAGGTCCTCTCGGTGACGGCCTGGGGCCCGAAGTGGACGACGACATAGGCGGAGAGGGCCTGGTCGACCCGGACCAGACGGGCGCGGTCCTCACTTGTGTCGAGCGAGCAGTTCCACAGCGCGAGCGTCAGGTCGACCATGTCGGCCTGACGCACCAGCGAGACCACTCGCACGGGCCCGTCGGCGGCGGTGGGTTCACCGAGGGCGTTCTCGCGTGAGCCCCCGCCGCCCGGAACCGCTTGGGAGACCGCCGCAAGAAGACCGGCCGCTCCCGCGGCGGTCAGCACGCCCCGCCGGGTGACTCCGCTCCCCCGGCCTGCCGGCCCTGCCCCGGTCGGAGCGGGCTCCTTCGGAGCGGCTTCCGGTGGCTGTTGCGGATCCTCCGTGAATTCCCCCTGCGACACGAATTTCTCCCCTCACTTCTGTGGCGGAGGGCACTTCCCGCGGTGCTGCGGGAGGGCCCTGGTGAACGTGTGCGATGCGTGCCCGGCGGCCCGGCCCGTTCGCCGGGCAAGCCAGTGGATGTGCCGGAACGCCTGAAGAACGCCGCAGCAGGTGCGTCCACCGGCGGGCGGACGCACCTGCTTCAGCCGGCTCGCGCCGGCCCTTGCCGGCTCCTGCCGGCTCCTGCCGGATCAGTACTCCACGATCCGCACGGACTCGACGCCGAAGGCGCAGGAGTCCGTCCACTTGGTGACCGTTCCGTCGGTCCACCCTCCGGCGCTGACGGAGTACAGCGGGCTCCAGGCGCACTCGGCGCGCACGACCCACCGCCCCGTGCCGGTGCAGGTGCCCCAGCCCTGGTTGCCCCAGATTCCGGTCGTGCAGTTCATGTGGTACGTGGGCGTCGTCGCCGCGGAGGCGGACGGCGCCGCCAGCACCCCCAGCCCGGTGGTGGCCAGTGCGAGCGCTCCGACGACGGGCGCCTTCTTCAGCCGTGATCGCAAGGTCATGCCGGTGTTCCCCTCGGTTGCTGATGGGTTATCAATGACAAGACGCAACCTAGGAATTGCCGTGATCACCGTCGTGAGCAGTTGTTACTCACCTGCCTGGGGCCCGACATGGGCGATCAACGAGTAGGAATTACTCATGGCCGACGCGCTGTCGCCAGGTGACGCTACGTCAACTGTCAGCCGAATCAAGGAGGATGAGCGTGGCAGGACACCAGGACAGGCTGGTCGCCATGGCCGGGACTCTGATCAGTGCGGCCCTGCTGAGTGTCTCGATGGCGGCTCCGGCCGCCCAGGCGGCAACCGGCTCCGACCCGAACCTGAAGACCGCCGAGGCGACAGCGGTCAGCTGGAAGAACGAGGCGGGCGGCACCGAGACGATCCGTGCCCTCACCCCCGCGGAGGTCACGGCACGTGGACTGGCCAAGTATGTGAACCTCTCCCGCTACGAGATCACGAAACCGCACAAGAGCGCCGGCGCCGCTCCCGCCGCCCGGACGAACTCCAAGGAGGCAGCGGTCGCGGCCGCCTCCGGTTGCTGGTCCCACGACACCAGGAGCGTCGGCACGGACCAGCTCTACGGCACCGGCCACACCGACTGGTGCGGCAACGGAAGCGCCATCACCTACACCTCCTCCAGCTGCTCCGGGTACGACGCACCCTGGATCCCGTCGTACAAGTACCTGAGCTGCACCGCCAACCCTTCCTACGGTGTCGGATTCAACGTCTACGACGTCAGGTACAACTGGGACCTCTGCCCCCTCTACGTGCCGCTGTGGGATTCGTGCACGACTCACTCCCGGCCGCTCACGCATCTCCGCTTCGGCGCCGGCGGAAGCTACTGGGTGATGTCGCAGAGCTGAGCTGAGCTGACCTGACCTGAACCGCCCTGGGAACAGGCGAGGGCCTTCCGTGATGCGATGCGGGCACGCATCGCAGCGATACGGAAGGCCCTCGTGGTCGCATGGGCTTCGCACAGAAGGGTTCAGCGAGTCCCGGTCAGGCCGGCGCTCCGCCGGGAGGACGACCAGGTGGTCCACAACCCTTCGGACGGCTCCGTCGCCTTGCGGCGCTACGCCACCGTACGAGCGCGGTCTCTGCCCCTGACGAGGGCAGGGGCAGAGACCGCGTCGACGCCGGCAGCCGCGTCCGTCGGCTACGGGCGCTCGTTCCTCCTTGCCACGAGTGCTACGTCCTTGACGGAGTCGTCGATGATGACGTCTCCCTTCCGCCAGCGGTCCCCCGCGTTGGCCCGCGGGTCCTTGCGGTCACTCTGGGCGATCCACCGGGAGCCGGTGTAGACGTAGGTCCGGGGATCGATGAGGAATTCCTCGCGTAGATCACCCTGCCCGTTGCCGGGCAGGAAGATGGCGATCGCGTCGCGCCCGAGTACGTCGGTGGCCCGGGCCGCCTTGATGCCCGGGAGGGTGGCCAGGGCACGGTAGACCGTCGCGAGGCCCTCCGGCGGTGCCGGATAGCTCCTCGCCAGCACCTTCAGCGCCCGGAATTCGTGCTGCGTCCTGCTCTCGTGGCCATCACCGGGACAGAAGGCACGAGCCTTCGCCTTCACCGCGTTCACATCGTGGGGCAGACCGGCGAGGAAGCGGTACTGCTCGCGCGGCGAGTGGTCGTCGCCTGCCCGGCCCTGCTCCAAGGCCGGATCCGCGTAACGTGTCCACGATTCGCGCTCGCGCACTCCCCGGTGCTCCTGGTCGGTCGCATTGGCCTCGGCCTCCTTGACGTACACCCACCGGTCCTGGCGCGGGGCCGGCACGGGACGCCTGGCGATCGCGTCGGCGGCCTGCTCGAGGAACTGGGCGGCGCTTCCCGGCTGAGTGATGTACGCGGGCCGGGCCACCGGGACGAAACCGGGTTCTTCGCCCTTGGTCCCGATCTGGCCGCTCACGACAGCCACAGCGCCGATCGCGGCCGCCGACCCAACGGCGGCCAACCGCCGGCCGCTCCGCGCCCGGCGAGCTTCGTCCTGACCGCGAGCAGCCTTCAGCAGGTTGCGGCGGCCGGCGGCCAGCCGACCGCGGTCCGGCTGAGGGATGCCGGCGCGCAGGTCACGCAGCAGAGTCATTTCATCCATTCCGAGCCACCTCCATGGCATCGACGACGAGTGCGGGATCGGCGCCGAGCGCCGTGCGGAGCTTGCGGCGGGCACGGTTCAACCGTGAGCGCACTGTTCCGAGGGGGATGCCCAGGGCATCGGCGACTTCCCTGTAGGTGAACTCCGCCCAGGCCACGAGCAGCAGGACATGCCGGTCTCCCGCCGACAGCTCTGCCAGGGCGCCGGCCAACTGTTGCTGCACGCCTTGCGCGACCACCCGGTTGTCGGCGTGCTCCACCCAGGACTCGACCACCGGGTCCGAGCCCGTGCGCGCGTATGCCCGCAGCATCCGGATTTCCGAGCGCCGACGCCGGCCGATCAGCTTGGCAGCGATTCCGTACAGCCATGGGCGCGCACCGACCGCCGAGGCATTGAAGCGACTGCGTGCGCGGAATGCGACCAGGAATGTCTCCGACGTCACATCATCCGCCGCCTCCGCGCCTATTCGGCGCATCGCGTACCGATGGATGTCTTTCGCGTATTGGTCGTACAGGCGCGCGAACGCTTCTGGCTGCCGCAGTGACTCCTCCACCGCGGCGGCATCATCTGATGGTGGCCCACTCACACTCACTCCGATAACTTCGTGCCTACCTGACACTCCCTTGTTGCCCGAACCCGGGAATCGAGTTCACGGAGCATGTGGCCCGACTTCACCCTTGGAATTGGGATCCTTTTCGGCGTGCCGGCCAGGTCAGGGGCTGTGCTTTTTCGGGATGAGTGATCGCTGCTCATGGGCACGGGGTCCCAGGTGTCGGTGAGACGGCATCCCATCCACGCTCGCGGTGGAGGCCGGCGGTCTTCGGGTATGCGGTGTCGGGCGCCGTGCGAGGGCCGAGCTCGAACAGGTCGAGCATCAAGAAGAGCGGGTAACCCGGATACTGGGGCATGCGTTTCACGATCTGGCCTTCGCAGCCGATGACCGTGCCCGACGGTCCCCAGATGGCCGTCCAGGTATGCGGTTTCGACACGTCCAGAGGCAGGGCGACCTCGGTCATGCCGGTGACCAACCGCTCATCCGAATGCGCTTTCAGCCCGCACCGGGCGTGAGTCGTTCTCCCGCCGACGGCAGCGGCGTCGATCTCGAAAATGCAGATCTCGCCGCTGTCCCTTTCGGACAGGCGCTCCGTCCCCACGAGCCACGCGGCGAGCATGCAGCCCTCGTCCAGGCTCGCGCTCACCGTCACGTCCACCCGTCCGGCGGTGGGTGCCCACAGGAGGCGTTCCGCCGTCTCCGTGCGCACGACGAGTCCGTCCGGACGATGCCGGTGTGTTCCCCGCCGCGAGCCCACCGGGCCGGAGAAGAGCCCGGTCTGCAGGTTGGACACGCGAAGCGGGGCGTCTTCCGCCCGCCAGTCCGGCTGGTCGGCGTCGATGCGCAGGCGCAGCCCGCTGTCGCCGAGGTCGTAGCGCGCCCGGGAGCGATCCGGCGTCGTCCAGTGGGGCAGATAGTGGTCGATCCAGAGGTTCTCGTCGAGCTGCCGGGCAGTGAAGTCGTCCTCGAAGCCGGGATCGTGGGACGGGGGGTCGGGAAGACGGCCGAGGCCGGGGATCATCATGTGCATCATTGTCCTGCTCAGGGCGAAGACAGCCGGTCAGACCGGTGTCGCCGTGTCCTTGGCCGGGCTGCCCGCAGCGCGGACCGTGGTGCCGGGCCGGCTCCTGGGCAGCAGCACCGCCGTCACGGACGCCAGAGCGAACGCCGCGGCGTCGATCCACAGGGCGGGCCGCAGGCCGTCGACGAACTGCCCGGCAGAGTGGTAGCCGCCGTAGGCCGAGAAGGCGGCGCCGGCCACCGATACGCCGAGTACGCCTCCGATGTTGCGCAGCGATGTGCTGGCGCCCGAGGCGATGCCCTGCTGTCCGGCGCCCACGCTGCTCATGACCACGTTGGCAACGGGCGCCAGGAACAAGGACATACCGAGCCCGCACAGGATGAAGGGCGGCACCTGGGCGGCGTAGGAAAGACCGGGCGCCGTGACGGCCGCGTACCAGCCCATGCCCAGCGCCTGGAGCGCCGGCCCGAGGACGAGGATGCCACGGCTGCCCATACGGTCCGAAATCGCGCCCGCGAGCGGTGTGACGGCGATGGGCAGAGCCGTCCACGGCAGCATGCGCACGCCGGCCTCCACCGGCGAATGGCCTTGCACGCCCTGGAGGAACTGGGTGAGCAGGAACACGGCGCCGAACAGACCGAAGAAGTTCAGCAGGCCGATGGCGTTGACCACGCTGAAGGCGCGGCTACGGAACAGCGGCATGGGCAGCATCGGCGACGGAGTGCGCAGTTCCCAGCGTACGAAGCCGGCGAGCAGCACCGCCCCGCCGGTGAATCCGGCGAGGACGCCTCCGCTGGTCCAGCCCGCGCTCTCCCCGCGCACGAGGGAGAGCACCAGGCCGAAGACGCCGGAGGTGGCGAGCAGGGTGCCCGGCACATCGAGCCGCCGGGCGGAGCCGTGGCTCTCAGCCAGCCGCAGACGGGACAGGGGCAGCAGGAGAAGGCCGACAGGGACGTTAAGCCAGAAGATCCATTGCCAGGAGAGCCGGTCGATCACCGCACCACCGATGACCGGCCCGAGGGCGATGGCGCTGCCGTTCACACCGCCCCAGATTCCGAAGGCCATCCCTCTGCGCTCGGCCGGTACGGCGACCGTGAGCAAGGTGAGTGTGAGCGGAAGCAGCACCGCCGCGCCCATGCCTTGGGCGGCCCGCGCCGCGATGAGGGCCGGGAGGCCGTGGGCGAGGGCCGCGGCGGCGGATGCCGCGGTGAATGCCGCCAGTCCGATGATGAACAGCTTGCGTCTGCCGAACAGTTCACCCAGCGTCGAACCCGTCATCAGCAGGGCCGCGAAGGAGAGGGTGTAGGCGTTGACGGTCCAGGTGAGGTCCTCGATGCCTCCGCCCAGGTCGTCGCGAATGGAGGGCAGGGCGGTGGTGACGATGAGATTGTCCAGGCCGATCATGAAACCGGCCGCGCTGGTGATCGTCAGAGCCCATAGAGCCTGGGAGCGGCTGGATGCGTCGGGGGTCACTTCGGTTCGTCCTTACTGCTTGAACGGGGCTGCCGGCCGCGTCGGTCCCTCGGTGATGTCCTGCGGGGCGCGCGTGATGAAGGCGAGGCGCATGGAGGCCCGCAGCGGGGCGCCCGCGAAGAAGGGGGCGCCTGGCACGCAAGTGACGTTCCTGTGCAGGGTGTGCGGCGCGAACGCTTCGGTGTCCCATCCGTCGGGGAGGGGGGCCCAGAGGAACATGCCGCCGTCCGGCACGCTCCATGTGCTGCCCGGGGGCAGCGCGTCCGGCAGGCAGTCCAGCATGGCTGTCGGACGTGTGCGGTACGCCTGGCGCGCGGCGTGACCGGTGGTGGTCTCCGCCGCGGCCGGCGTCACGGCGAGCAGCAGGCCGCCGTGCCGGCACCTGCCCTGCATCCATCCCTGGGTGCGCTTCAGGCGCCGTGCACGCTGATGTGATGGTGATTCAGCAGGCCGATCGGATTGTGGTTGCGGCCGACGGGCCCTGCTCGGAGGCGGCGACCGCCTCGATGTCACGCGGCTTCGGCTCGGCGGTCGTCGCGGGCGCTGCGTCGGTGGGACGCTCGACGACGATCTCGTTGTGGTTGTGCGATCCGGACTTCATGGAAGGCTCCTTTCCTCGGCTGCCTCAGTGACCGCCGCTGTGCGGTCACAGCGACGTTAGGGGCCGCGCCGGGGGAGCCGGGTGAGCAGGCGTTGCTCAATCTGTGCGGGAGGAGAATCCGGCCGCCCCCGGCCGATTGCCCGGTTCTCGTCCTCACCGGCCGGCGGCCGCTGCGTCGTCCGGGCGACCAACGGTACGAACCCGCCGCCGAGGGGGTATCGGGGCGAGGGGCGACCCGTACCGGCAACCCGCTTCAGTGTGCGTCCCGCAGCTGGAGAGCGTATGTCGCGGTCAGCGCAACGACACGGTCTTCGTCGTGTGCCAGGTCCGCGAGGGCACGGGATGCCAGGGTCCCCGGGATGTCCGCGAGGGCCTGAGTCAGCCGACGGCGTGCGGGCGGTCCAACGGCGTCATGGGCAAGGCGGTCCGCGAGCCCAGTGGCGATGTGATCCGCCAGCGCGGGATCACTCGCCAGCGTGCTGAGTGCGTCGGCCGCGTCGGCGTCGTTCCTCTCCTCGACGATCATGTCGATGAGAGTCGGGACCGCGTCGGCCGTTCCACGTGCCCCGAGCGCCAGAGCGGCATACCCGCGCACCACGATGTCGGGATTCGTGAGGGCGTCTTGCAGCAGGGCGGTCGCCTCACCGTCCGGAATCTCGGCGATGGACCGGACGGCACGTATCCGCACTTCGGCCGTGGGCGAGCCAAGGCCCTCCGCCAGTAGGGCCAGCCCCTCCTGTCCCGACTGCGCCAGAGCCCAGCGAAGGGCGCCGGCGACATTCGGCTCGGACTCGCTCAGCACAGCCTCGACCAGTGCTTCCACCGGCACGGGAACTTCCGCGACCGCAGACAGCGCCGCGCGCTGCCGTGCCCCCGCGCTCATCGACCCCAACGCCTGGAGGAGCGCGACGATCTGGAGGACGTCCTCCCAGGCGGCGGGTTTCGCGGCATCGATCCGAAGGAGTCGTGTGAGCAGCTCCGTCTCCGCTGCGATGCGGTCTCGCGTCTGGCGGATGAGGTCGTCGACGAGCTCGGCGGGCGCGAAGTCAGGATCATCGAGCGCGCGCCCGATGTCGCGCAGCGACAGCCCCAACGACCGCAGGCTCTCGATGTAGAAGATTCGCCGGATGTTCTCACTCGAGTACTCCCGATAGCCGGAGTCGGTACGGCCCGTGGGCCGCACCAGGCCGAGCGATTCGTAATGCCTGAGCATGCGGGCGCTGACCCCGGACCGTCGCGCGACATCACCGATCAGCACTGCCTATCGCCTCTCCTGGCCGGGCCCGCCGAGGACAGCGACGCGCTTCGCCTCCTCGATCGCGAACTCGAATCCTGCATCCGGGTCGCGCCACAGCCGTTCCGTGGCGACCGCGTGGGCGCGGACGCGAGGATCCGGGTCCATCGCCGCGGCACCCAGTGCCGGCAGCATCACCTCCCCGAGCGCGACCAGCGCCCGGCTGAGGCTCAGCTGCGTCTCGCGTTCGCCGCGCCCGAGCTGCGTCGCCAAGGTTACGGCCAGCTCGCGCTCCTCGCCTTCGGGTACGAGTGCGACAGCTGCCCGCCAGGCGCTCCGGGCCACCTCGTCGTCGGCGTCGGACAGCAGCGCCGGTGTGATCACCGGCCACGCTCGCCGATCCCCGATCTTGGACAGCGTGTGCAGCGCCTGGCTTCGTGCCTGCGCGCAATCCGAGCGGACTTCGTCGAGAAGCAGCGGGATCGTCATCGATGTCGCGTGGCGGGTGAGAGCCCATGTCAGCATTTCGCGCACATAGAACTCGGGCTCGATCGCGCATCGCTTGATCAGCTTGCCGATGACCCCCGCGTCCGGGGTCATGCCGAAAGCCAGCGCTGCCTGCAGCCGAACCGACGAGGATTGGCTCTCCAGCCCCTGGAAAGCTCGCATCGCGTTCGTGTCCTTGTTCGTCGTGATCATGAAGACCACCTCCCTGGCCACAGTGAAGCCCTTGTCACGGTGTTCAGGTCAAGCGGAGCCGGTCCGGCGGATGCCCGGGCATCCTCGAAGCCCGAATCCGGCGCTTGTCCCGTCATACGAGACGTGCGTGACGTCATGGGCTTGGGGTGTGGTCGACGGCGTACAGGTGCAGGACCTTGTGCCCGACGAGGAGGCCTGGAGCGTGCCGATGGGCTGCCCCGGCGCGTTGGGACAGCCCATCTCACCGGGCCGGCCGGGGGGCAGCCGGCCCGTGCTGATGGGCTTGCACCGGTGGAGGGACAGCCCATCCCATCGCGCCGGCGGAGGAGTCCGGCGCGTTGAGAAGCGAGTTCACTACGTCCTGGGACCGCATTCTTGAGTAGTGAGTACCCAAATCCATGAGTCGGCGATCCATGCGCATGTGCCCCGGGGCCGCCGGCACAACCGCTGCCCGACCAGATTCTGTTGACGATCAAGCTCTTTCGGCACGCTCTCGAGAATGGTCGTCGGCAGTTCAAATCCCCGAAAGCTGCGGCCTGAGTAATCAATGCTCTCGATCACCTGCGGCACGGGCGGCTTTTGTGGCAGCGCCCGACCTCGTTGACTCGACAGGATTTCCATGACCGCCGCCGATCAAATCGCTGCCTGGGCCATCCTCGGGTCACTGGCACTGTTCCTCTCGCTGGTGACCGCGATGGTTCTTCGCGGAGTCGTCCAAGAGGCGGTCAAAAGGCTGCGCGACAGGAGCGATCGCCCCTGACATCCCCGGCTTCCGTGCCGGGTCACGTCGGGTTAGGAAGAGGGATTGCCGCCGGCGGTACGGCGGTACCGGGCACCGGCGCGGGAAGTTCGAAGACGCACCCGCCGAGCTGCGGAGAGTCGGTGTTGTCGGCGGTGCATACCACCAAGCGTTCCAGCCCTGCGCCACGGAAACAGACACTCGACACGAAGGTCGACGGCACCGGGATCAGTTCGGCGGTGTCCCCATTGGGCAGCACCCGGGCCACGGCGCCGCCCGATCCAAGGGCCACCATCACCGCGCCTTCCGCGTCGACCGCCAGCCCGTCGGCCTGCCCGCTCGGGCTCCGCCACCAGGGCGTGAGCTCCTGCCCTTCCCCGGCGGACCACCGGGCACGCAGCACGGTGCCCGTGGCGAAGTCGCTCAGGTAGAGCCACTCCCCCGCCACGGCCACGCCGTTGGGCCAGATCACCTCGCCGGGCCTGTCGTTCACGGCCCCCGCGACGTCGACCACGCGCAGGCCGCCGGGAGCCGCCGGCTCGCCGCGGAAGGGCCGGTAACGGAGCATCCCGGCCAGCAACTCCCCCTCGGGCCCCACACCGAGATCGTTGAAGCCCGTGATCCGAGGGTCCGTGAGGACCTCCACACAGCCTTCCGTGCCGGCCGAAGGGTCCCAGTCCGTGGCGACAACGGTCCGGCCCGAGGCCAGCAGGGCACCCGAGGCGTGAACCACCAGCCCGCCGACGCCCTTACGGCCCGCGAGCAGCTGCCGCTCGCCGCCGCCCGGGTGAAGCACGCGGACCCCTCCGGCCAACGCGTCCGCCACGCACAGGGCTCCCGACCCGTGCACGACCGGGCCCTCGGCGAGCGCGAAACCCGATGCCAGCAGAATGGGCTTACTCGTCATCAGTGTGCCTTCCCGGACGTGCTCGGCGCCCTTGTGCGGAGAAATCGGGGCCCGGTTCAGCTCCAGGTCGCCCGTGGCGGATGCTCTGCCAAGACTGGAAAATGATCTTCGTGGTCACGCCTGCACCGCCGCGACCACGAAGATCACTCATCGGCTAGTAGGACTCCGTTAGGTCTGTCTCGATCTTGGTGCCGTGTGTATCCCGCTGGGTAGGGGCTGGTGGCAGGTGGTGCAGATGCCGGTCCAGCAGTTCAGCAGGTCCTGGAGGGCGTCGAGGGTCTGGTAGAGGGTGAGTCCGCTGTATCGGCTTTTGGGGCCAGCCGCTGCTCGGTGAGGAAGGCGTGGGCGGCGGTGACCAGGGTGACGTGATGGTGCCAGCCGGTCCAGGAGCGGCCTTCGAAGTGGTCCAGGCCGAGGTCGTGCTTGAGTTCCCGGTAGTCGTGCTCGATCCGCCAGCGGATCTTGGCCAGGCGGACCAGTTCGGTGACCGGAGTGTCTGCCGGCAGGTTGGACAGCCAGTAGTCGGTGGGTGCTTCGGCTTCCTCGGGCCATTCGACCAGCAGCGTCATCTCGGGCAAGACGCCATCCCACTGGCCGTCGCGCGCGATGGCGGCGGCCTGGACCAGGCGGCGGGCTCGGACCCCGGCGGGCCGCACGCGCAGCGCCAGGAAGTGCGAGCGCATCGGCCCGCGAGAGCCTTCCCTCCAGGTGACCTCAGTGAATGCCTGCCGTCCGCGGCTGGTGGCCAGGTCGGCCACCGAGGACGGCTTGTCCCGGTAGCGGGGTTGCGGCCGGCGGCCGTTGCCGGACCAGGGCGGGGCAACGGGTGCCACGTGGTGTGGGTGGACGGTCACATCCGAGCGGACGGCCACCACGTAGGCGATGTCCCGGTCGGCCAGCCCGGCACGGAAGTCGGCGTTTTGCCCGTAGCCGGCGTCGGCCACCACCACCGGTGGCACCAGGCCCCAGGTGGCCAGCTCATCCAGGGTGTCCAAGGCCAGGCGCCACTTCTCACGGTGCCCGACCCCATCGGGCACCTGGCAGCGACGCCGGCGATCGACATCACTGTCCCACTCCTTGGGCAGGAACAGCCGCCACTGCAGCGGGACGGAGGCGGTGTCGGTGACCGCGTGCACGCTGACCGCGACCTGGCAGTTCGCCTGCTTGCCCAGGGCCCCACAGTACTGGTGGGCAACGGCGACCGACATTCTGCCGTCTTTGGGAAACGACACGTCGTCGACCGCCCAGGCATCCGGGCCGATCAGTGGCACCATCCGCTCAGCGATCCGGCGCCGCACCGGCACCGGATCCCAGGTGGACTGGTTCACGAACTGCTGCAGGTTCTGCTCGTTGCCGTCCGGCAGTCGCGAGGCCATGGCCTGGATCGACTTGCGGCGACCGTCCACCATCAGTCCCCGCAGATAGCAGTCGCTCTTGGCCCGCTGGTCCTTGCGCGGCACCGAGGCGAACACATCCGCCACGAATAACGCCAACTTCGCCCGAACACGGTTCACTTCATGTGCATCCACACACCCACCATGCCGCTGACCACGACCACGCGAAAGACCTAACGGAGTCCTACTAGGGCTTTGCGGGGGCCGGAGGGTTGTACTCCCAGTGCCAGGGTTCCTTGTCGTAGGGATAGAACCCGTAGCTCTCGGCGTTCTCCACCATCCACTTGTAGGCTTCGGTCTCGCGCTGCTTGGCGGCGTTCTCCTTGACCGTGGCGCTCCCCATGTCCAGGTCGATTGCCCGACCGGACTGGTGGGCGCTGGAGCCGGGAGGAGCCACCCACTGGCGGGCGACCTTCTCGGATCCGTACTTCTTCAGCGCCTCGTCGAACAGGGTCTTCTGGGCGGCGTACGAGCGGTACCCGGAGACGGGCTTGAGCAGGTTCTGCCCGATGCCCGCCTTGCGAGCCGCAGCGATGAGTCTGCCCAGGGCATTGGCCGCGGCCTCGTGCATCTGTACCCCTTCGAATGTGACCACGTCACTCGGATCGGGGTCCCGCTTGTCCTTGATCCGTCCGCCTCCGGGGGACTCCAGGGCCGGAAGTGCCTCTGCGGAAGGCTCGGTGGGTGTGAGCCCGGTGGCAGGCTCGCCGGTCTGCCCCACGCATCCGAGCAGGCAGGGCTCCGTGTGCCCGTTGGCGTCGGAGCCGGGGACTGTGGCGCCGGCCGCCGTCGGGGCGCCGCTTCCCCAGCCCGGCTGCTCCAGCACTCCGTTGCTGACCAGCTGCAGCACGGTCATGGCCGCGTTTCCAGCGGGTGTGTCGTCACCGCAGCCGGGCGGCGGTCCGGGATCCTCGCCGATGAAGGCGTAGACGCACGGGCCGAGTCCGCTCGGGTCCGTGTGGTTGAGCGGGCTGTTGCCGACATAGCTGTAGGGATTCCATGTCTGGCTGTTGAGAGGGTTGCTGATCAACGGGTCCGCACTGAGGAAGCGCTTCATGATGGTGTCGTACAGCCGGCCGTTCATGTTGATGACGCCGCCGGCGTCGTGCTCGTGGCCGGTGAAGCCGCGGGGCATGGCGCTGTTCGCCGTCTTGGTGCGGTCCCCGTCCGGTGCGACGCGCTCGCCGAACGGGTCGTAGTAGGTGCGGCTCAGGGTCTTGCCCTCGTCGGTGAGCGTCTGAACGGTGCTGCCCAGGGCGTCCTCCACGTGGTAGAGCACACGCGACTTGGGTGTACTGGCGGGGTCGTAGACGATGTCGGCGCCGAGCCCGTCGATACCGGGAACGCGGAAGACGTGTTCGACCTGGCTGCCTCGCTGGTGGCGCTCGTAGAAGCCCTTCAGGTAGAGCACGGCCTCATCAGGACCGGTCTTCTTCACACGTGCTCCGAAGGCGTCGTACTGAAAGGTCTGCTTGACCCCGTCGATGGTGCTGGTGTCGGGGAGGTCGAAGGACGTGTAGTCCAGAGTCCGATGCTCCGAGGTCGTCTGCCGGCCGTGCTCGTCGTAGGTGAAGTCGGTGTGGGCGCCTGTGACGAGGTCGTCCAGCCCGGTGAGGGTGTGGGGCTGGCTGCCGTCCGGTTTGCCGTAGGTGCGATGCTCGGAAGGGGTGCCGCGGCTGATGTCGGTGAGGTTGCCGGAGTCGCTGTAGGCATACGTGACATCGGACAGGCGGGGTTCGGGGTCCGCCGTACCCGCGCTGCCGACGCCCCAAGTGGTCAGGCGGTCCAGTGAGTCGTAGCCGAAGCTCTCCCGCCGCTGCACCGAGCCGTCCTTGGTGGTGCGGGTGCGCACCAGTCCGTTGTCCCAGTACGTGTAACCGATCTCGCTGCGCTTGTCGGTGTCCTTGGACACGGTGGTGGACACAAGGCTTCCGGAGTCCGGGGCGAAGTCCTGGTCGAGTGTGAGTCCGCTGGTGCCGATTTGCCCGTGGGTCAGGGCCAGGTCGGCGTTGCGTGCGGTTGCCTGCCACAGTCTGCCCAGCGACTCGGCGCCGGAGGCGTCGGAAACAGTGGTGGTGTAACCCCACGCGTTGTAGCCGTACTTCAGGCGCAGTCGGTCACGGCCCGGCACCTGAGGGTAGGTGATGGTGTTGATGCGGCCGTGGCTGTCGTAGTCACGGTCGAGGCTGTACGTGGTGGTCTTCTCCTTGAGGTCCATCCCTGAGAGCCGGCCGAGGCTGTCGTAGCGGTAGCTGAGGGCGATGCCGTCCGGGCTGTCGGCGCGGGCGAGTTGCCCCAGACCGTTGACGGCGGTGTCCCAGGTGAAGGTGCGATTGCCTTCAGGAGTGCTGACTTGTGTGGTGCGGCCGAGGTCGTCGTAGGTGTAGCTGTTCATACCTCCGGGAACGGTGGTGTCCCGGACTTCGCCGAAGCCGTTGTAGTGGGTCACGGTCGTCCCGCGGTCCGGTTCCGTCGAGCCGCTGCGGCGCCCGAGGGTGTCGTACGTGAAGTCAGTCGTGACGCCCTCCGGGTCTTCGACCCGCTTGACCAGGTCGAAGGGGGCGTATGTGTAGCGCATGGTGATCTCCTTGTCGGCGGCTGCCGGCCGCTGGAGCATGCGGCTGGTGGAGATGACCCGGCCGTCAGCGTCGACGCCGACCTTGTTCCGATGGCCTTCCTGATCGGTGGTGATCTTCTCCGTCATGGACGGGTACTCGGACCGGATGTGCTTGCCTCCGGGCAGTGTGGTGTCCAGGAGCCGGCCCAGCCCGTCGTAGTCGTACCGTGTCCACCCGCGTGTACCTGGCTCGCGGGCCGGGCGGGATTCAGTGACCAGTCGACCGAGTCGGTCGTAGACCGCTTCAACGGCAATGGCCGTCCCGTCGAAGCCGGTGGAGCTTCGGCGCACGACGGCGCCAGCCGGGTCGCTGTCCACCACGGTGATCTGGCCCGAGCCGGGTACTGCCGGGTCGGCACCCGTCGTGGAGACCGTTCTCGTGCCGACGGCGCCTGCGCTGTTGGTGCGGGGCTCGTAGCGGAAGGTGGAGGTCTCCCCGCCGTCCGTGGTCTGGCTCAGTACACGCCCGAATCCGTCGTACGAGGCTGAGTTCTGAGCACCGTTGACGTCCATCGAGGCGATGGGCACGCCGAGTCCGGGATGGGTGACCAACCAGACGGACGGGCTGTGCGCGCTGTCGGTGTGTTCGGACCAGAACTGGCTGGGATAGATGTGCTCGTCGGGGGCTCCTGGGTAGGGGGCGTCGAACTCCACGTGGGAGGTTCGGTCCGGCTCGCCCTCGGCGCTGAGGACGACAGTGCTGATGTTGCCGTAGTCGTCATGGTGGTACGTACGGGTGCTGCGCACCCCGGCGTCCTTGTTGTCCCTCTCGACCTCGACCAGGTCCAGCCGGCCGAAGTCGTTGTGGTGGAAGTGCAGGCGCCGCGTGAGGGTGGTCTCGGCTCCCGTGCCGGGTTCGTCACGTGTCTGGGACTGGTCCTGGACGAGCCCGATCAGCCAGGGGCCGGTCCGGTTTTCGTAGGTCGTGGTCAGCGTCCTGGTGACACCGTCTCGACGGGCGTCGACCGACTCCTTCACATTCCCGAAGTCGTCGTAGGTCGCGCTGCTGTGCAGGTGTCTGGCGTTGCCGGGCACGCTGCCGATCGCCCAGAGGTGGGTCTTCCCGGAGTTCGCGGCCGAGAAGTCCTCGTCCCACGTGAGATTGACGCTCTCCTCCCACTCGTCCACGTCGCTGGTGGCGTCCAGCAGGGCCACTGTGCGCCCTTCGTTGAGTCGGCGAAGCTCCCTGGACGGGACACTGAGGGTGACACGGGCGTTCGCGTGAGCGGGCCTGGCGGAGAGCTGTTCACCGTTGAGGAGGGGGATCACCTGCCGCACGCTGACAGGCACTGACCCGCGCAGATAGTGCCGTCGGCACGGATCGCACGCGCCCGTCTCGGCCACGTCACCGCGACCCGGGTCGTACGTGGTGGTCGTCTCCATCGGTGTGGAGGGGTCCCAGACCGTGACCCGGGTGAACCCCAGGAAGCCTCGGCCTCGCATGTGTGCGACGGGTTTGTCGTAGGCGTAGTGGATGGTGCGCTCCAGGCCATGCGCCTCAGCGGTGACGGACCTCACCACTGTCAGGCCGTCACGGACACATCTCAGTGGGTACGTGCAGCTGTTGTCGGCGTCACCAGCCGGGTACGCCGACCATTCGTTGGAGTAGCTCACCCGCTCTGCCCGGGAGGCCGAGTCCTCGTCCGTGAAACCCGTGATCCGGTCGGAGGTGGAGGCGTTCTGCTCGGCCACCTTGATGGTGCCGTCCGCGGTGATGAAGACGACGTCCGTCCTTCCGTCGCCGTTGAAGTCGCCGAGCCGTGCCAGGGTCGTGTCCAACGCGGTGTCCAGGAAGAGCCGGCCCGAGACGTGCTCGCTGGTGTGGAAGGATCCGTCGCCCTCGGCGACGCTGATCTCCATGCGGCCCAGGGAATTGTTCAGATCGATCAAGTCCGCCAGACCGTCGTTGTTGAGGTCGGCCGCGACTCCGTCGCGTGCGCGCACACCTGCCGAGGTGAGACCCGCGGCGACCGTGACGCCATTGCCCGTGTTCCACAGCGTCCGGCCGTTCAGAATGCTGTCGGCCAGGCCGTCCCCGTTGAAGTCGCCCTGCCCGGAACCCCACTCGGTCCCGTTGGGCGCGGTGAGCAGAAAGGAGTAGGCGTCGGTGCCTGCGCTGTTGTCATGGTTCGACAGACGTGTGGTGCCGCGCGCGATGCCCACGGCGTAGGTCTCGCCGGCTTTGCATCGTCCCTCGCCCGGTGCGGCGTAGTCCTTGCGCTGCACCAGCAGGTCTGCCCGGCCGTCTCCGTCCAGGTCTCCGACAGCAGCGCGGCAGCCGGCACGAACGCCTCCGGTGGGCACTGCGGCCTCCAGAGCCTCTGCCAGGG
This sequence comes from Streptomyces sp. NPDC004065, assembly GCF_044903565.1. NCBI lineage: Bacteria > Bacillati > Actinomycetota > Actinomycetes > Kitasatosporales > Streptomycetaceae > Streptomyces > Streptomyces sp. NPDC004065. The sequence continues at coordinate 73,864 of NZ_JBJDQT010000032.1, forward strand.
ATGCGCCGGGCCTGCTGTAGCGCACAGCGTAGGTGCCGAAGTCGATGTCATGAGTGGACGGCGTGTAGCCGTTGAAGCGGCCTTCGGCCAGGTCGAGCAGGCCGTCGCCGTTGAAGTCGGCCCACTCAGCCGGAGCGCAGGCGAAGCGCCCGCCCGAGACGACCCCGCAGGTATTCTCCGCGGACTGCACACCGGTTTCCTCGAAGGTCCCCGTCGTGTCGTTCCACTTGAACAGGCGGTTGCGGTCCCTTGCCGTGCCGGGGCCCCACACTTCGGCCCTTCCGTCCCCGTTGACGTCGACCGGCCGTACCAGAGCAGGGTTGGGCGCACTGTTGGTCACCCTGCGGCTGAGAGGCTGTGCGGCGCCGTCAGCGCGGCGGGTACCGAGACGGACCTCGTTGTCGTGGACCACGGTGCCGCCCTGGTTCAGAGCTATGTCGTCCAGGCCGTCCCCGTTGAGGTCCGCGACCACGAGCGAGGCGGCTGACGCCCTGTCGCCCCCGGACTGGGCCGGGGGCGAGGCCGTGCCGATCATCTTGTTGGTGAAGGTGGGTTGGCGCGTGGTGAGGCTCCAGTCGAAGTTCTTCTTCCACAGGCAGCCGCCGGCTCCCGCGCACTGCTCGATCGAGGTCAGCAGTGACCTGTCCTCCGCTCCCGGCGGCCCGTAGGAGAGCACGTACTTGCTCACCATTTGCTGAGTGACCGGGTTGGGAGCGTAGGACTCTATTGCCGATACACGCCTGGACAGCCTGATCTTCACACCGCTCGTCCACGAGAAGCGTGGATCCGGCCGTGCCTCGGTCCGAATCCTGACGTATCTCCGTCCCGGCTCATCTCCATGGGCGGTGTAGGTGATGCGGTCCGGGACGATCTCCAGCGCTCCTTGCGACACCGTGTTGGTGTACTCGAAGTGCATGCTGTTGCCGGCCCGGTCCCGTTCCTCGTCGATGAGCCACATGACGTGCGGGGTTCCCGCCGGCTCGGAGAGGTTGCCGATGACGGGAGTGGCGCCCTTGGTCCAGGTGACCTTGGACTGCATCCGCGGCGCGGTAACCGGCGTGTACGTCCGGATCCTGCCGTTCTTCAACCTCACTTCGAAGTCCGACAGACCCACGCTCCCCGCCGACGTGGCAGTCACCTTGGCGAAGGTGTCGTTCTCCGTGCGGTACTCCACCTCGTCCCCGTCCGTCTCGACCGGGACCAGCTTCATGCCGTCGAGGCAGAACGCGTCCTCGGTGTCGTAGCCGACGCCCGCGACAGCGCCCTCCGACGCCAGTGTCTTGCCGCACCGCGTGATGGAGGAGAACCCGGACAAGGACCAGCCCTTGCCGACGAGTCCGTCGGTGCGGCTGCCGCTGGAGTACTGCAGAGCCATGTCCGGTTGTATGCCTGCCCGGCCGTCGGGGCTCCACAGCGGAGCGCTGATGCGGTAGTTGCCGTAGCGGTCCACGCTCGACGAGAGGGGAAGGTAGCCGTGGGAGGCCGCGGCGGACACGGGATCAGCGGGAAGGGTGAACGTCTTCGGCAGGCCCGGGGCGGGAAAGTCCGCACCGCTGGACATCCAGGCCAGCGGGAGCAGTCCGCCCGCTGCGATGGCGCCAACCAGCGTCAGCACTAGGGGACGCCGGTATGTGCGTCTTCTGTGTCTTACCATCGTCTTCCTCTTCCTCTTGACGGCGTCCGGAAAGCGAAACGATCGATGCGTCATCGAGGAGAGAACCCGAACGCCGCAGCAACCTCGGCTCGGCGAACCGCCCATGGGCGCTGCTTCTCCGAACGCGTGCCCCGTGGCCCCGGCATGCCCGTCGGGTACCGCGGCCGCTCGGCCAAGAATCGTCCTGCCGCCGGCCGGGAAGATGAGCACTTCGTACTCAGCGGGGAGAAGCGGCCCCGCGCCCTGAGCCCCGGTACCAGTTTCGGCGATACCGACCCCCATTGATCTGCCCCACCACCGATCATGAGCAACGCCTACTCATGCACATCCGCGCGAGGTGGTGAAGCGTTGCATTTCCGGCGTGCGTCTCGTGCCCGTCACAGAATCACGGCACGCGTCGACGCAAGAATTCTCTCGGAAGGACAAGGAGGTTGCATGCGCAGAAGATTGCGCAGAATCGCGATCATCTCGGCCGCCCTGGCTTCGACGGGCCTCGTCGTGTTCGGGGCTCCCTCTGCTGAAGCCACGAGCAGCGTGATCTACAACGGAGGTTTCGAGGACGGCGAGTCGGGCTGGATGGACTCCTGGAGCGTGATCGGCTCCTCTCCGCATCACCACGCGATCAACAATGGCCTGCGCTATCGATCCCACACCGGAACGTGGAAGGCCGAACTGGGCGGCGAGGGGTTCGGCGGGTACGGGTTCTACGGCCAGCAAAGCATTTCCCGGACAGTGACGTTGGACCCCAAGACCAGTTACGTCCTCTCGTACTGGCTGTACGTGACTCCGAGAACGGCGGGATTCCGTCAGCTCGAAGTCACGGCGTCCGTGGACGGTCAGGTGTACCAGCTGGACTACAGGACCAACAAGGATGCCAACACCGGCTATGAGAGGGTGCAGGTTCACCTTCCCCAGGACCTTGTGTCCACCACCGAAAAGCGTGTGAAGATTTCCTTCGTCGCCAAAGAGGACGACGTCAACACAAGCCCCTTCCTCATTGACGACGTCGCCCTCTTCCCGGTGGAAGGTTCCTGAGAGTCGATCTCCAGGTCCCGGAGATTTATCGGGGTGGATTTCTGCGGAGCCGCGTTCTGGAGCATCGGAGCTCCAGGGCGCGGCTCCGCCGTGCGGTGGCTCGCCGGTCCGGCCGCGCCTGCGCGGAGCACGGTGCGCAGGATGCCGGCTCAGGGGACTTCGTCCGAGGAGACCTCCGTGGCGGGCCAGGTGTACTCGTATCCGGGAAGCTCGAAGCCCTGCTCGAACTGGTAGACGCGGGATGCGGTACGACGGCCGCCATGGCGTTCGTAGAACGCGACGGCACGGGTGTTGCCCTGGAGAACCTCCAGGTAGACGTCCCGTCCCGGGTGGGCGCCGGCGGACCAGTCGAGGGCGCGCCGCAGGAGCCGTGTGCCGAGCCCGCGGCCTGTCCCGCCCGGACGGACGTGCAGGTTGTCCAGCAGGATTCGGCCGTCCGGCCGAGGCTGCAGGTAGACGAAGCCGAGCAACTCCCCCTCTGCCACGGCCAGGAACAGGGCCGAGCCCGGGAGGGGCTCGGCCAGCCGTGCCTGCCAGACTTCACGGCGTTCCGCGAGCAGTGGACCGTGCAAGTAGTGGTCGGGGAACAGCGTCGCGTAGGCCGCCCGCCAACTGGCCGTGTGCAACTCGGCGACGGCGTCGGCATCGGATGCGGCGGCCGAGAGTTCGATGAGTGCATCCAGCCGGTGTGTGTCAAGGCCGCCGTCGCGGCGCGGTTCTCGCATCATTCCTCCGGACTCGTGGTCTGCGGGCCATGACTCATCTCTCCGCCGTGTCCTCAACCGGGACGGCGACAGGAGCGACGGGTTCGGAGCGTCCGGCGGTGAGCCGATGACATGCCGCTCGAGCCTGGACCAGGGTGGGGTAGGTGCCGTCGACCCGGTCTCGCAGGATGTGGATGACGCGCCCGTACAGTACCCGCGCTCGTGCCGTGTTCCCCGCGGACTCGTTCAGGGCCGCCATGTTGGCGAGCGTCGGTGCCAGGTCGGGGTGGTCGGTACCCAGCAGACGCTCCTTGAGGCGCAGAGCGTCCGCGTAGTGCCGGCGCGCCGTGGCGAGGTCGCCGCGACGGTGGCGCAGCGCCGCGAGATTGTGCAGGGTGACGGCCACTTCGTAGTGGTGGGGCCCATGGACGTCGCGGAAGACGGCCAGTGCCTGCCGCAGGTGGCGCTCGGCCTCGTCCAGGCGTCCGCAACCCTCCAGCAGTGCGGCCCATGCGGCGACGTCCAGTGCGGTGAGGATGTGCTCGGGCCCGTGCAGCCGGGTACGTATCCGCACGGCGCGGGCCGCCCACGGCTCCCCGCCCTGGGCGTCACCGAGTGCGTGAGCCAGCCCGCCGAGGTTGTGGCACACCATGGCCACGGCATCGTGGTCCGGCCCGAATGCGTCTTCGTAGATCTTCAGCGCCCGGAGGTAATGGCGTTCGGCGTTGTCGAAGTCTCCGACGTACTTGCCCAGGATGCCGGACTGGTTGCACAGCCAGGCCACGGCGGTCGACGAGGGTCCGAGGCCGGCTTCGGCGGCGGCGAGCGTCATCGCGAGCAGCAGCCCGGCGGGCCGGTACCTGCCCCGGACGCGCCACACGGCGGCCAGCATGCCGCGCGCCTCCAGTTGTTCCTCGGTGAGGGGCGCGGTACCCATCGCCCGTCGCTCCGCGGGTGAGGCGGGGGTGAGCACGGCCCTCAGCAGCTCCTCCGCCTGCTCGGCCCGGCCCGCGTCCAGAGCGCGCTCGGCTTGCGCCATGGCCGCGCGCACGGGACTCACACCGTCGTGTCGCGTCATCCGTTGCTCTCCCTCGATCGGATGCGGTCCAGGCCCAGGGCAGTGAGCGCGGCCAGGCCGAGGACGGCTGCCGAGGCCGCGAAGAACGGCTGTATGGACCGGGCGTCGAGAAGCGTCCCCGTGGCCAGGGCGCCGACGGCGAACCCGCTCGTCCAGGCCAGGGTGTGGGCGCCGTTGTAGCGGCCGGCCAGCCCCGGCGGCGCCAGGTCGTTGACCAGCGCGGTGATGACCGGCATATGGGCGACCTCCCCGCACGCGAACACCACGGCCGCGGCGGCAAGGGTCCCCGGCCCAGGGGCGGGGCTGACAGCGACGAGGGCCCAGGCCCCAGCCATGCAGGCGGCGCCTCCCGCGAGAACAACACGCCGGGGAAGTCGCTGCAGAGCGCGCTGGGCCGGCATCTGCAACACGACGACGATGAGCATGTTCGCGGCGAACAGCCAGCCGAGGACATCGACCTGGCCGGTCACCAGCGTGAGGGCCGGAAGGCCGATCTGGAGCTGAGCGAACCCGGCCGCCACCACGAGCAGCACGAACACGAACGCCCGTCGCATGGCGGGATCTTGGGCGACGGCAGCATAGCCGGGGGCCCGCACTGCTCCGTCGTGCTCGAGATCATCGTGATGGCGCGCCCCACGACCGGCAGCCGTGCCGGAGGGTGTTCCCTGGCGACGGCCCACTCGGTGCACCAGGAGCGCCAGGAGCGCCAGCACGACGAACGACGCGGCGTCGACGGCGTAGACACAGCGGAGACCGGCCGGGATGCCCAGAACGCCGAGCGCACCGGACGCGGCCGCGACACCGAGCAGGGCCCCGAGGGTGACCACGGTGTTGTGCCAGGAGAACACAGTGCGCCGGGCATCTTCCGGCACCGAGTGGGCCAGCAGCGCATCCAGCGCCGGTACGCGCGCCGCCTCCGCGCCCGTGCAGAGCATCGCTCCCACGACTCCCGGCCACATGGCGTTCCCGTGGCTGCCGGCCATGACGGCGGCCGCCGTTGCGGCGACCGCGGCGAGTGCGACCACCGTGCGGGCGGCCCCGTGGCGGTCGCTGAGAGCGCCGCCCCCCACGGATCCGGCGATGGCGGCCAGGGAGCGGGCCACGAGCACCACCGCGACCTGGCCTCCGGACAGGCCGCAGATGTCCCGGAGATAGACGACCAGGTAGGGAAAGGTCGCTCCGGAACCGGCGCTGGAGAGGAATTCCCCGGCGAGCACCTGCACGGCCGCAGGGGGGATTCCTTCGGTGCCGGGGCCTTCCGCGGCTCGCTGTCTACGCGGCCACGACCGGCGGGACCGGTCAATGAGCATAGGGGTGGATGATCTTGTAGATGGGCATGCTCGTGGCGCTCGCGTACCGGACGACGTCGGCCGCTGTCGAGGCGTGGATGATCTGTCCTCCGCCGACATACATGCCGACGTGGTGCCTGTCGCTGTAGTAGACGATCAGGTCGCCCGGGCGGGCCGAGTCGATGTCGTCGCCGAAGTCGGCGCCGGCGTAGACCTGGTACTTCGGCTCACGAGGAATCGCGACACCGGCTTGCGCATAGGACCACTGGGTCAGTCCGCCGGCATCGAAGACGACGGGGCCGGTTCCGCCGGGCAGACAGGCAAAACCCAGCTTGCTCTTGGCCGCTGCGATCGCGGTCGCGTATATGTCGGGCGTCGATGCGGACGCGTTGACGGGGATCAGCAGCCACAGCGCCAGCGCAGCCAGCGCGGTGACCGGGGATGCCCATTTGAGGATCGGCCGTCTGAACATGTCGAATCCCTTCTCGGCGGATTGTGTGTCTCGGTGTCACCGCTGAGTCAGCGGTGAGTCAGCGGTGAGTCAGCGGTGAGTCAGCGGTGAGTGCCCACGTCGAATCCGTCCCGGCAGCGGCTGCGGCATCGCGCTTCACAGCGGCACGCGAACCGCCGGGGCCGTTCGGGCTGGGAGGTGAGGCCGCACGGTGGCAGTGGCCTCTGAGGGCAGTCGGTTCAGGATGTTCGGTTCCGTTGTCGCGGCCCCGGACGAAGTGGGGAGCGCACGGTGACAAGACGGAGGGCCTGGCCGGGCCGCTGCATCGGTGCCCATGGACGACGCCCGGCGGGATGGACGCTATGAGCGCAGTTCGATGGTTGCCCAGTGGCAGACATGGGACTGTGCGGCCGCCTCGGGACACGCCGCTCCCATGCCCTCGGCGAGTTCCGACACGATCAAGCGGCCGCGTCCGTGTTCCTCCGGATGTCCGCCGCGCTTCGGGCCGTCCGGTCGCGGGCGGGGCCCTCCGTCAGTGACGCTCACGTGCACCCTGTCCGGCCCGCCGGCCCTCTCCTGGATCCGCATGGAGAGCTTCACCGGTGGCGCGGCGTGGACGACCGCATTGGTGACCAGCTCCGACACGACGAGCATCACCTTGTAGAGGACGTCCTGGTCGCAGCCACGAGCGGACAGAAGCCGCTTCGCTGCCCGACGAGCGACGGCCGGCGCCTCGGGAGCGTGCCTCAGTCCGAGACTCACGTACTGTGAGGAGCGCGGCGGCGTCGACAGGCCTGCAGGTATTACCATGATCTTCACGACTTACCCTCTGGGAGACGACCGCATGGTCGTCCTGACCTGCCCTACCTCACACCGCCCAGCGCCCTGCCGCTTGAGTAATGCGTACTCAACGTCCGGAACGGGACGCCGCAGTCCTCGAAACTTCCCCAGTTCACCAAGTAGTGCAGATCACCGCGACGCGGCCGGTGGCGATCAGGGTACCGTCGGACTGCCGGACCCGTCGGGCGGCGGCTCATGGTGGCGACGGCAGCGGAAAGAGTGGTGTCATGTCCGACGATGAGACCGTCCAGAAGCCCTCAGGAATATCCTGGAACAGGCCGTTTCCGTTCATCGGCCGGAAGTCGGCGATGGATCTCTTCCGCGAGGTGCTTCCGGACCATCACGTCAAAGGCATACTGATCCACGGATTGTCCGGCGTAGGCAAGACACGTCTGGCCCAGGAGTGCCTCGAGCGGGCAAAATCTGCGGGATTCGACACTGCAATGGCAGTCGCGACCCATGCGGCGGCCGCCGTTCCCCTCGGTGCGATCGCGCACATCATACCCCGCGGAATCGACCTCACGGATCCCGTTGCAGGATTTCATGCCATTGAGGCTGGAATCGGTCGACGAAACAGGAAGGGACGCCTTGTTCTCCTGGTCGACGATCTCCATCTCCTCGACAACACGTCCGTCATGCTACTGAGGCAGTTGATGGATTCGGGAAACGTATTTCTTCTGGGCACGGTCAGGTCGGGTGAGCCGTTTTCTTCCTACTCCGCCCTCTGCCAAGGTGACTGCGTACGCCGCTTGGACATAGCCGCCTTCACGGAGAAGCAAGTGGCGGCTGTACTCGAAGCCGCTCTCCAGGGCTCTGTCGCGCGGCACACGGCGCATCAGTTCCATGCGATCAGCGGCGGCAACGCCTTGTACTTGCGAGAGCTCACACTGGGCGCACTGCGCAGCGACGCCCTGCGGCACGACGGCGAGGTGTGGCAGCTGACCCGGGGCGGATCACGGCTCGGCACACCTCGTCTCCGCGAGCTGATCGCTGCGCGGCTCGGCCAGGCAACACCCCGAGGCACCGCCGTCCTCGAACTGCTCGCCCTGTGCGAACCCGTTTCACTCGCCGACGCGAGAGCGGTCGCGACAATGGAGGATCTGGCCGAGCTCGAACGATGGGGCTATATGCGAACGACGCGGGAGGGAAAACGTCACATACTCCGATTGGAACACCCCCTGTACGGCGAGATGATTCGTGCGGGGAGCCCGACACTGAGGCAGCACGACGTCCTGCTCCAGCAGATCGCACGGATCGAGGCCCGGGGGGCACGGCGACAGGATGATCTGCGCAATATCGCATCGTGGCGCCTGTCGGCGACAGGCACCGCCGATCCACGACTGCTGGTTCAGGCCGCCACCCTTGCCCGGCACAGTCGTGATTACCCCCAGGTGATCCGGCTGCTGGAAGCGGTCCCCGAGCGAGAACACACGGTGGAGAGCCGGCTGTCCCTCTCCTCCGCCCTCATAGAAACCGGACAGTCGAAGCGAGCCGGGGACATTCTGAATCGAACCCTTTCCCTGGCCGCCACTGACCGGGAAAAGTTGGCAGTGGTGGATTCGTGGTCGGCAAACATGATCTGGGGAATGGGCAGCTCCGCCAAGGCCCTTCAGCTGACCGCCGCCGTCCGCGAACAGCTCACGTCACCGGAGGCGTCCGCCGTCCTGGCCGCGGTCGACGGCTCCGCGCACGTGGCCCAGGGCAGCCCCGTCGCGGGCCTGAGGCTGCTCGACGAATTCCTGCGGTGCGATGCCGCAGCCGCGAACGATCTTGACGCCTGGCTCAAGGGAGCGGTGGTCAGGACGTGGGCGCTGCAGATGCTGGGACGGACTCAGGAGGCTGTGACCTGGGCGAAGCGGACCGTCGAAATCCATGAGCGGGCCGCGCGGGAGACGACGACGGCTCCCGACCCCGCGCTGCAGAAGGCGCCGCTGCTGCTGGCGCTCGCCGAAGGAGGACACCTGCCGGAAGCCCGAGCCTCGGGGGAGCGCCAGTTCGCGGAACTGGTCCGCTCGGACTCGGACTTCACCCGGATGTGGCTCGCCTACTTCCTCGCGGTGATCGAGTGGCTGGCCGGCCGGGCCGCGTCGTCGCGCCGCTGGTACGCCGAGTGCGCGGCTCTCGCCCGAAGCCACCATCGCGCCCGTCCTCTGCGAGAGGCGCTGGGCGGACTGTCCGCTGCCGCGAGCGTGCTCGGCGACTCCGCATCGGCCGAGGCCGCGTTGGCCGAACTGAGGACGATGGAGGAAGCCGGCCGCGAAGCGGGCGGTGTGGACTGCTGGGACGCTCCGAGCAGGGCCCTCGGCCATGCATGGCAACTCGTACTGGCCGGACACCTGACCCGGGCCAGGGACGTCCTGGGCGCGGCAGCCCGTGCCGCAAGGGCCGGAGGAGATCTCTCGGCGGAGGGCATGCTGCTGACCGACATCGCCCGGTTGGGAGGAGCCGGGCAGGCCGAGAACAGGCTCCGGGAGATCGCCGATCAGTGCGATGCCGCTCTGGCGCGGACACGGGCTGCCTTCGCCTCGGCACTGGCCGCCGAGGACGCGCCGGCGCTTTTGTCGGTCTCCGAGCAGTTCGAGGACATGGGGTACGAACTCCTGGCGGCGGAGGCGGCCGCCGGCGCGGCGGCCGCGTTCCGTGGGGACGGCCGTCCGCGGCAGGCCACCGCTGCCTCACTCCGGTGCACGAGACTCGCCGAAGCATGCCAAGGGGTCGGCACGCCGGGCCTGGCCCTGGCCCAGGGCGGGGCGCCCCTGACGCGACGGGAGGCAGAGGTGGCCTGGCTCGCCGCGGCAGGGGAAACGACCCAGCACATAGCGGAGAAGCTGACTCTCTCGACCAGAACCGTCAGCAACCATCTCGGCCGCGTGTACGACAAGCTCGGCGTCTCCAGCCGACGCGACCTCCGCTCGGCGCTGGCACATCGTCCCGACCCGGATCAGCCACCTGGCGCGGGCCGCGACGAGTGAGCTGATCGCCCCTCGCGTACTGAGGGGCGAAGCACAGCGCCTACGGGGCGCAGCGATAGGTGAACGAGGCCGAGGCCGTATGCGCTGTGGGGGTGAGGATGTCCACGACGGCGCGCGCCTTGTGGGTGCCTCTGCCGTGGAAGGTCCACTTCATCGGCAGCCTGACTTCCTCCTGGCCCGCACGTACGTTCTGCCGCAGGCTGCCCGAGTCGGTGCCGTCGCTGCGCACCCATCGATAGCGGATCGTTCCGGCTGCTCCGTTGGTCGTGACCACGGCGACCACCGCGGCCGTTCGGTCACAGGGCAACTCGGCCGGCCGCACGCTCACCGTGACCTGGGTGACGGCCAGGTCCGGGGTGTCCCGCTGCCACAGGATCACGCCGGCTACGGCAGCGATCAGCAGCACGAGAGCCGTCCACCGCGGCAGCCGTCCCGTGCGGCGCCGGAAACGGCCCGCGCCCTGCCGCGGGCCGTGCCGCCAGACCGTGGAGGTACGGTCGTCGAAAGCCTCCTGCTCGGGAAGGCGCAGAGTCGGCGTGGCCTGCTCCGGCATCGGGCCCATGGGGTGGACACCGGTGTTCCACACCGTCACGGCCGTGGGCTGCTCGCCGCGTCCGTACGACGACGGCGGGGACGGCGGGGCGGAAGCGGGGGTCCACCCCGTCGACAGGTACTCCGGGGAGTCGTCCTCCTGATGGCCGGGGTGGTGGCGCCCGAGACGCTGGGTGGGCCAGTCGTCGCTCATCGGCATGCCGCTCGCTCTCCAGTCCTTGCTCAGCCGATCGGCCCCAGAATGCAGGCCAGTGCGTCCATGTCCCGGTAGCTGTCACCGGTCTCGGCGCCGGGTGCGGTACTGACCCGCAGCCCCCAGTACCGGGGGCAGGTGGTGAATGCGTGGCGGTAGGAGAGGCGGTAGCTGGTACGGCCGCTGAGCCGGTAGGTCTCGGTGGTGCCGTCCTGCTGTCCGGGAACGCCGGCCTGCTCGCTGTTGTACCAGGTCAGGACGAGGGTGACGGGATCGGTCCCGGTCGTGGTGACGGTGATCGCCGCATCGGCGCCTCGTACCTGCGTCGATTCCTTCAGCGAGGTGATGTCCACCGAGCGGACCGCCATCGCGGCAGGGGCGGCCGGCGGCGACGCGGACGGCTGCTGCGGCGCGGTGGAGGGCGAGGGCCCTCCGGCCGTGGCACCCCCGGCACTGGCGCCGGTGCCGGTACCGGTTCCGGTTTCGGTTCCGGTGCCGCTGCTGTTGCCGCCTGCCGGTGTGCGGCCTGTGCCGGGGTTCTGGCCCGCGCGGCCGGCCGGGCCGTCCGAAGAGCCCGGGGGGCCGGCCGTGAGGGAACCGTTCGCCGGTGTCGGGGACGCCGCCGGGGAGTGATCACCGATGTCACCGGCGGAGGGGTGCGCCGTCGGCCCGCCGTCCGCCTGGGAGTCCTGTGCAGGCGTGGTCAGCGCGGTGTTGCCGGCCGATCCCTGAGTGGTGGCGATCGCCGTGACGGCGACGCCCCCCAGTACGACGGTGGCGGCGACGATCGCGGGAATTCTGCGAGGCCGCCGCCGGACCGCGCCGACCACACCCGGGCCGCGGGTACGACCGCCGGACCGCTGTGCTCGGCGCCCTTGGTGAGGACCTTCGGCCGTCGGCATCCCGCCACCTTCCGTGGTGGCGAGATCGGTCACGGCGTCCGTCCCGCCGACCGGGGACGGGACCAGTTCCAGGAGCAGTGCGGTGGCGAGTGCGGCCAGGGCGCGCCGGCCCCGCTCCTCCCAGTCGGGGCCGTATCCGGCGGCCGCGGCGGTCTCCAGCTCGTCGAGGAACTCGTCGGCCGAACCGAACCTCTCGGACGCGCTCTTGGCCATCCCGCGCAGTACCAGCGCACGCAGTGGCTCGGGAACGGCGTCGGCGGGCACGGGCGCGGACAGATGCTGTGCGGCGACCTCGGTCAGATGCCGCCCTCCGAACGGGCGGACCCCGGTGACGCACTCGAAGAACGTGACGGTCACCGCGTAGACGTCCGTGGCGGGCGAAGCCGGATGCCCCCGCCACTGCTCGGGTGCCATGTACATCGGGGTTCCCGACGCGCCGTCGGGTACGGACCCGTCGCGCGCGGCGATGCCGAAGTCGACGAGCTTCGAGGAGGCCTCCCGGGTGACCAGCACGTTCTCGGGCTTGTAGTCGCGGTGGACGATGCCCAGCCGATGCGCGGCGCTCAGGCCGAGGAGCGACCCCTTGAGCACGGTGAGCGCCGCCTCGGGCGTCGTAGCGCCCTCCCGCCGCAGCAGAGCCCGCAGAGTGCACCCCTCCACCAGCTCCAGCACCATGGCGGCACCGTCCCGGCTCTCCACGTACCGGCGCAGGCGCGCTACATGCGGGGAGTCGACCTCTTTCAGCAGTTCGGCCTCGGCACGGAACTCCTCGAGGAAGCGGGCGTCCCCGGTCAGCCGCTCGTTGAGGTACTTGACCGCGACAGGAGTGCCGGAGGCCATCTCGACCGCCATCACCACACGTCCGCTTGCCCCGGCCCCCAGCTCGCGAATCTCGGTGAAACCGGGAACCGACCACGTCTTCACGGTTCAGGTCTGCCTTTCTCGACACCACGCCCCAGGCAGTTCCACGGGGCGCGAACAGCCTTGCGGTTTCCGGCACACCTCCGCCTGAGCAGTCATTGCTCATCTCGGCCGTCGGCCCGGTGACCCCGCGGTCGGCTGTGCGGCGGCCGGCATGCCTCGGTCGTGCGGAGATCGCCGGAGAACCGTGCCGAGGCGGGCGAGACCCTCCGCGATCTCGTCCGGGGCATGGGTGGTGAACGTCAGGCGCATGCTGGCGGGTACGGGACTGTCCGTGAAGAAGGCGGCTCCCGGAACGTAGGCGACGTTCCGGCGCATCGCCGACGGCAGAGTTGCCGCGGCGTCCATTCCCTCCGGCATGCGTACCCAGAGGAACATGCCCCCTTCCGGCTCGTTCCAGGTGCTTCCCTCGGGCAGTGCCTCGGGAAGGCCCGCGACCATGGCTGCCAATCGGGCCCCGTAGGCCTGACGCAGGCCGGCAATGTGTCCTTCCATGCGCCCACCGGCCAGATAGGCGCCGACGATGGCCTGGTCCAGCGTCGAGGTGTGCAGGTCGGCGACCTGCTTGGCGACGGTCAACGCCCGTCTTGCGCCGCGGGGTGCGCGCAGCCAGCCCACTCGCAGGCCGGGGGCGAGAATCTTGGAGAAGCTGCCCAGCACGATCGTGCGGTCCTCGGCTCCGGGGTGTGCGGCGATCGCGGGGACCGGATCGCCGCGGTAGCGCAGTTCGCCGTAGGGGTCGTCCTCGACGATCCACAGCCCGTGCGCCGCCGCGTTCCGCGCCACCTCCTGACGCAGCCGCGCCGACATGGTGCTGCCGGTGGGGTTCTGGAAGTTCGGGATCACGTAGAGCAGCCTGGGCCGCTCACGGCGTACCACCTCAGTGAGCACCGCGGGATCGCACTCGCCCCCGCATGTCGGCAGGGGCACAACCCGGGCCCCCGCCAGCCGGAAACACTGGAGTGCGGCCAGATAGCTGGGGTTTTCGACCAGGACCGTGTCTCCCGGCTCCAGCAGGGCGGTGGTGGCCAGCGCCAGCGCCTGCTGCGACCCGCTGGTGATCAGCAGGTCGTCGGGAGCGGTAGGCAGACCGCGGCGGTCGAGGCGTGCGGCGATCGCCGCGCGCAGCGCGGGATCTCCCTCGGTGCGTGAGTACTGGAAGGCCCTGCGGGGCGCGTGCGTCAGTACCTGGTCGACGGCGGTCCGCAGGCCCTCGTGGTCGAACAGGGCTGGATCGGGAAGTCCGCCGGCGAAGGACAGCACGTCGCTGCGCGAGGTCAACGCCAGGATGTCCCGCAGCGGGGACGTCTCCACGGTGTCGAGGCGGGCGGCGGTTGCCGGAGGCGGGGCGGCGTTCATCGGCCCGCGCCCGTGCGCAGGAACCGGGACGTCATGGCGATCCACAGCATTCCGGCCAGGATCAGGAGGCGTTCCATGATTCCCGGCCACGTCCGCACCAGCATGGGCGCCATGCTCGCCGCCATGATCCCCGCGCAGATGAAGCCGGGGAGGGCGAGTCGGTTCCATCGCGGCATGGCCCGGAAGCGCAGTGCCAGGGCGAATATCGCCGCCGTGAGGGAGGTCATGGAGACCAGCGCCGCGGTCACGTGGATTCTTCCGTGCGTCGACGAGGGCGGCGATTGCGGATCGGTGAGGAAGAACGGCAGGACGGCGGCGCCGAGTGCGGTGACGGCGAGACCGGCGATTGCCGTCGTGACGGTGCGATCGGCCGGCAGTACGTCGCGCAGACCCAGGGCGAGGGTGAGGGCGGCCACGGCGATTGCCAGGAAGCAGCCATCGGCCAGCAGCGGGAACTCGCCGAGTGCGTACTCGCTGACCATGTCCGTCACCGGGTTCAACGGCGTGGGCAGCACGTGCAGCAACGCCATGAGCGCCGCCGACAGCCAGATCGCTGCCTCCGCCGTCGCTGCGTATGCCGAGGATGTGGGTCTGTTCATCAGGTTCTTTCCTGCGCGGGGACCGGCGGTGGGCCGAACGAGCGCCGCCCGGGCCTGACGGGCGTGAGTCCGGGCCGGGCGCGGGCGACGGGAGCCCACGCTCGGTGGAGTCGGCCGGGCTGTGCGGACGAGTCGGACGCTACGTCCGGCGGCGCCACGTCGTATGAGCAGCGGGTACTCAGCCGGCGGCTGCCCGGCGGCGCGCTCCTTCCGCGCCGGATCGCCGAGGCGGCCCTGGAGGAGAATCCTGGCGGACGGGCCGGCATCCGGGCGGCCGCGCCATCGGCTTCACCGCCGGTGGAGCCAGGGCGGCGCCGGCCCGATCGTCACAGGCGACGCCATGGTGATGCCCCGGCCATGACCGGGCCGGCCGGCGTCGTGCCGACGTCGTGCTGGAGTCGGCGACTCCTCCGGCGGCCGTGCCCTGTAAGGCCACAGGTAGGATGAGTGGCGTCGCACCGTGAGGGGGTACGGCATGCAGGGCTGGATGGACCGATGGCCACTCGTCGGGCGCGAACCGCACCTGGACTCCTTCCGGCAGGATCTTGCCGCGGACCGCGTCCACTGCTGGTTGATCTTCGGGGCGCCCGGGGTGGGGAAGACGCGCCTGGCGGAGGAGTTCCTGGACCTGGCGGCGGCCGGTGAACGCCGTACGGCCAGGGCGGTGGCAAGCCGGGCCGCCGCCCAGTTGCCGCTCGGGGCGATCGCCCACATTCTCCCTTCGGGCGTCGACATCGCCGACCCCGTCCGCGGCTTCCGCGCCGTCGCGCAGGTCCTGTCAGGGCGCCCCAGGCCCACTGTCGTACTCGTCGACGACCTGCATCTCCTCGACAACTCGTCCGCTGTCCTGCTGGGCCAGCTCCTCGACTCCCGGGTGGTCAGCCTGATCGGCACCGCCCGCACCGGTGAACAGACGAGTGACGCCATCCATGCGCTGCTGCAGCGGAGCGACCACGTCCGTCGGATCGATCTCGGCGACATGGCTCGCCACCAGCTCGAAGAACTTCTACAGCGCGTCCTCGAGGGTCCCGTGGGCCGACGTACCCACCACGCGCTGTTCACCGCCAGCGGCGGAAATCCCCTGCTTCTCAGAGAGCTGGTTCTGGGCGCCCTGGAGTCAGGCGCTCTCGCCCTCAACGACGGAGTCTGGGACGTCTCGGAGACACGCCTGCCGTTCACTCCCACTCTGATGGACCTGATCGCCGCCAGGATCTCTGCCTCGCCCTCCGCGGCGCGACCCCTACTCGAATCCCTCGCCTTCTGCGGGGAGCTCTCCCGCACCGACGCTGCGGCCATCGCCGACCGCACCGTCCTGGACGATCTCGAGCGGTCGGGCATCGTCCGTGTCTCCGCACATCGGCGCAGGGTGACCGTCGCCCTGGCCCACTCCCTGTACGGAGGGGTCATCGCTGCCCGCACCCCCGCCCTGCGGCGCTACGACATCGCCCTGCGCCAAGCCGAGCGCCTCGAAGCTCACGGCCTCAGGCGCCGCGAGGACGCCCTCCGTGTCGCTTCCTGGCGACTGGACGCCACCGGCACCGCCGACTGCGTCCTGCTCCTGCGGGCCGCGAAGTTCGCGATGAACTCCAACGACAACGAACGAGTCATCGAGTTGCTCTCCGCGATCCAAGCCGACCAGCACACCACGGAAAGCCTTGTCCTGCTCGGCCGGGCCCTCATGCACGCCGGACAACTCGAACGCGCGGAGAGCGTCCTGGCCGAAGCCGAAGCCGGCGCCCGCGACGACCACGAGAAGACCATCGCCGCGGGAACCCGCTGTACCAACCTCTTCTGGTCCACACCCGACTCGGACAGAGCGCTCACCGTGTGTGTCACGGCCCAGTCCGCCCTGTCCGACCCGGTCCTCGCCAACCAGTTCCGCTTCCTGGAGGGGGGCATTCTCACCGTGGGCGGCACGCCTGCCAGGGGGCTGAGCATGCTCGACGATCTGGGAGAGGCCCCGCCCCAAGAGGGTCTGGACGCCTGGTTGATCGCGCTCAACGCGAAAGCCCTGGGTCTGGTGTTCGTTGGCAGTGTCGAAGAGGCGCGGTCCCTGGCCGAACACGCGAGGTCCGTCCACGAGACGATCGGGGAAGGCAGGCTGCTTCCTCACCCTGCCCTGCAGGCCGCACCGCTCGCACTGTCGCTGATGGAGAAGGGGATGATCGACCAGGCTCGTGACGTGTCCGTCGGAGCGTGCGACGTCCTCCAGGCCGCGCCCGCCCCGGTGGCCCGCCAGTTCCTGGCCTTCTACAGCGCACGTGCGGAGTGGCTGGCCGGTCGTCCGCTCAGCGCTCGCCGATGGTACGGCGAGGCCGCCGCGGTGGCGCGCACGCATCGGCTGTCCAGGGGCATGCGCTCCTATCTGTCAGGTCTGATGGCCTGTGCCGCGCTCGTCGGCGACACGGACACGGCGGCCTCGCTCGTCCCCGACGTCGAAGCGAACGCGCCGAGCGGCTTTCTGGCCGGCGAGGAAGCGCTCGGCACGGCCTGGCTGCACGTCGCACGGGGCGAACTCGGCCAGGCCCGGGACCTGCTGCGCACGGCCGCTGCCGATGCCCGCGGCACCGGCCACCTCATCTCCGAGGTGCTCCTGCTGACCGACATCGGACGCCTCGGCGACCCGCAAGGCGTCCGGGAGCGCCTGAACGAACTGTCCCGCCGGTGCGACGGCGCGCTGACGCACGCACGCGCGCGCCTCGTGACCGCCCTGGCGGACGACGATCCGGCGAGTCTCATGGATTCCTCGGCGGAACTCGAGCACATGGGCACACCCATCCTCGCCGCCGAGGCGGCGGCCGCGGCCGCCGGTGCCTGGAAACGCCGGGGGGACTCCCGTGCGGCGACGGCCGCCACCACCCGCGCCGCCCGCCTCGCCGGCCGATGCGAAGGCGCCCGCACTCCGCTCCTGGCGACCATCGCCGGCGCTTGCGCACCCCTCACCGGACGGGAACAGGAAATCGCCCTGCTGGCCGCCGCCGGCAACACCAGCAAAGGCATTTCCGAGCACCTCACGCTGTCCGTCCGCACCGTGGACAACCACCTGCAGCGCATCTACCTCAAGCTGGGTATCCGCAACCGCGCGGAACTCCCCCGGGCCCTGAATCTCGACACCGGGTCGAAGGATCTGCCTCGTTGAGTGCCGTCCCAGGGCGGTGGCGCACGAGAGCGCCGGATACGGCCGCCGCGGCGTTCGCCGGCGCCGTCAGGCAGTGGCGGAGCGCGGGTCGTGCGCACGGACCGCGGCCGCGACAGCGGCGTCGTCGGCCCATCCGCGGGCCTGGAGCCCGTTGATGACACCCTCCAGGTTCTCCTGCGGCTGGTTCTGGCTCAGTTTGAACTTCGCCTCGATGCGGCTGATGACCAGTTCGACGCCGACGACGGCGCGCAGTTGCCGCTGGACGAACTCCGCCGGGGCGTCGTCGACGGACCATGGTGCGGGACAGCCGCTTTCGTGCCGGTCGGTCAGGCGCCGGATCTGCGCCTCGATCCATGCCGCTTCGTCGTGGACGACCAGACGCCCGTAGACATGCGCGATCATGTAGTTCCAGGTCGGCACGACGCGATGGTGCTCGCGCTTGGTGGCGTACCAGGTCGGCGTGATGTACGCCTCCGGTCCGCGGACGATCACCATGGCCTCGCCCCGCACGGGCTGCTTCCACTGGTCGTTGGCGCGGGCGACGTGTCCGAGCAGGGAACCGTGCTCGCCGGCGTCCGGTGCGTACTCAAAGGGCAGCAAGGTGGCGAGGAGACCGCGCGGTGTCATGGTGATCAGGTCGGACGCCCCCTGATTGGCCAGCAGATCACGCACGGAGTCCTCGTCGGGAACGAACCGTTCAGGTGTGTACATGGACTCTCCCTCCCATGGATTCCCTTGAACACGAAAGGCGCGTGCGCGGGTCAGGGCCTGGGCCTGCTGTGCTCGGCGCGGAGCCGGGGCTTGCGTGCCGCCGCCGGTACTCGGACCGCCGGCGCGCCCGCGAGGAAGTCCTCGAAGGTGCGGCTGCCGGGGACGGGGCCTGGTGCCAGATGCAGCCCTTCCCGGTAGGCGCGGGGCACTCGTCCGGGCAGGAGCACGGGAAGCAGGGGCCGCCGGGTTCCGGACGCGCGCAGGTGGGCGCGGGCCATCTCCGCCATCGTCAGTGTCTGCGGCCCGGGGAGGTCCGCCACACGGCCCCTGGGTTCGTCGACCGCGAGTTCTGCCGTGCGGGAGGCGACGTGGGCCGTGTCCACGGTCTGGAAGCTGGTGCGCGCGAGGACGGGAAGCACCGGAAGGCGCGCGGCCCGGCTGAGCGCGAAGTGGAGCATGTCGTGGAACTGGGCCGCCCGCAGGATCGTGTACAGGAGTCCGGAGGCCTCCAGGAGCTGTTCGACCTCGTGCTTGGCCCGGTAGTAGGCGAGGGGGTGACGATCCACTCCGATGATGGAGACGTAGACGATGTGCGGACGGCCGCCGCGCAGGGCCGCGGCCACCAGGTTCCGGGCCGCCTGGACATCGCCTTGACGGGTACGGCCGTCCGTCGCGCAGTGAACGACGGTCCCGACCCCTTCGAGCGCCTCGCCGAGCCCGGCTGAGCCCGCGGAGAGGTCTGCCGCGCTCCACTCACCGGCCCCCGGTTCCGCAGGAGGCCGGCGCGACAGGCCTCGTACGCCACGCCCCGCCGCCTGCAGCCGGGCGAGCACATGACCGCCGAGGTTGCCGGTGGCTCCGGTGACGAGAATGGTCTCGTTCATCTGCTTGGTCCCTTCTTCTCAGCGGACCCCTTCGTACAGCTCCGGACGCGGGCGCGTGTTCGCTCGCCCGCGTCCGGAGGCTGTCCAGGGCGAGGGCGGTTCAGACGCCGTGCACGCTGATGTGGTTGTGGTTCAGCACACCGATCTGGTTGTGGTTGCAGCCGATCGGTCCCGCCTCGGACGCGGCGACGGACTCGATGTCACGCGGCTTCTGCTCGGCGGACGTGCCGGACCGGCCCTCGCCGGGGTGCTCGACGACGATCTCGTTGTGGTTGTGCGACCCGGATCTCATGGAAGGCTCCTTTCCTCTGTTTCTCGGCCTTTTCGGTGACCGCCGTTGTGCGGTTGCAGCAACGCTAGGCACCGTCCCGGGGGACGCGATTGAGCAGGCGTTGCTCAATTGGTGCGGGAGAGCATGGACATGGGCCGCTGAGCCGGCACCGGGCGCGGCACGGCGGGCCGACGGGCGTCAGGCCTGTGCGCCCCGGTGGTCCGGGAGTACTCGGGCCAGTTCCCGTCTGCTGGTCACACCCAGCTTCTCGTAGACGCGACCGAGGTGGTTGTTGACCGTGCGGACGGAGAGGACCAGTTCCTCGGCGATCTCCTTGCTGGTCGCCCCGGCCGCGGCGCGCCACGCGATCTCGGTCTCCCTCGACGTGAGCGGCACGGCCGCCTCCGCCATGGCCAGCAGGGGTGTACGCGCGCCTTCGCAGCGCGTCGCCACGGCGCCGGCCCGCACGCCGACCGCGGTCGCGCTGCGGGCGCGCCCGCTCTTGCGGTACGCCGCGGAGGCGGCCGCCGCCGCCTCCGCCGCCAGGAGATCGCAGCCCATCGCCTCCAGTTCCTCCGACACGCTCATCAGGGCATCGGCCTCCTCGCGGGCCAGGGCGGCGGTCAGGTCCGCCCTGGCCCGGGCCAGCCTGCCGTCCGACTGCAGCGCGATCGCCTCGAGCCGGTCGAGGACGTCCGCCGCTCCGCCCAGGCGTGCCACGTCCAGCAGCAGCAGTCCCTCCGACGAGATGTTCCCGGTGTGCCTGAGGCTGTCGGCGGCCCGGATCAGGATCTCCCGTGCCGTCGCCAGCTGCCCGGTGGCCGCCCGGGACCACGCCTGAGCGAGGGCTCTGCCCGGGGATGCGATCGCACTGACGTACTCGAGCTCTGCCATGCACGCGTCCGCCTCGTTCAGGTCGGACAGGGCGGCGACCGCTCCCGGGACGTCACCGAGCAGGGCGATGCAAGCGGCAAGGCCGCCGAGCGCCTCGCGCATGGGGCGGGTCCCGTGGTGCGAGCGGGCGAGGGCGGTGCACTCGGCGTACCAGCGGCGGGCGGAGACGACGCGTCCCGCCAGCCACTCGGTGCGGGCCAGGAAGAAGGCGACCCACATCCGGGCCAGCCCCGCTTCGGAGCCCACGAGTTCTCCGAACAGCCGCTCCCCCAGCGTCCGGGCGTCGTCCATGCGTCCCTCCTCGGCGAGGGCGAGGACGGAGGGTGCGAGTTGCAGCACCGGATGGGGCGCCGACAGGGCGCGCCGGTTGACCCGCCGATGGATGGCGTAGGCGTTCTCCGCCCAGGACAGGGCCCCGGCGATGTCGCCCGTCATCTGCAGCGCCCTGGTCTTCACGCTCGCCGCGATGAGCCATGCGCTGATGTCCGCCGCCGTGTCGATGTCGTCTCCGAGGGCGTCGAGCAGCTTCAGTCCTTCGACCGGGCGTCCGCAGGCGGCGTGGATGCAGCCTTCGCTGATGGTGAGGGTTCTGGCCGCCTCCGGTGAATCGAGGTCCGTGCGGCTGGAGCTGATCGCTTCCAGCGCCCGTGACGCATGAGCCATCCCCCACAGGGCGTTGACCGAGTAGGCCACCGCCACGGCGAGCCGGTCGTCCTCCGTGGTCGCCAGGGTTTTGGCCTGGTCCAGTACGCGCTCCGCCTCGTCCGGCCTGCCCGACTGGAACAGCGCGTCGGCGAGCAGCAGCCGGTTGCCGACGGTGTGTTCGGCCGGAGGGAGAGCCTCCAGCAGCCGTACCACCTGCGGGTAGTCGTGGCTGTGCCGTGCGAGGGTGGCCGCGCGTTCGAGCTGCGCGCGGTCCGCGGTGCCGGTCGCGGCCAGCCGCCAGGACGCGATGTGCAGCAGGTCGTCCTGGCGGCGGGCACCGCGGGCCTCCACTCGTCCGGCCTGGGCCAGCAGGATCGTTCGGCGGCGCAGTTCCGGGATGGCCGCGCGCAGGGCCTCGCCGTACAACGGGTGGGCCAGCAGGGCCGTATGACGGCGGTCCTCCTTGACCACGCGTACGTATCCGAGCCGTTCCAGCGTGATGAGCTCATCCAGTCCTGCGACGGCCTGTATGTCGGCCAGGGCGACGGGTTCGCACAGGGCGAGCAGTTCCAGCGCCTCGGTGCCGGCCGGTGTGGCCCGGGCCAGCCGGGCCTCGATCAGCTCCTTGAGCCGGGGCGTTCCCACGCGCCAGCCGGCCGCCAGTTGCCAGACCTCACCGTCGTCGGTCAGGGAGCCGTTCCTGAGCGCGCCCAGGACAAGTTCCCGCAGGTAGAGGGCGTTTCCGGCGCTGGCCGTGTACAGCTCGTGCACACTGTGCACGCTGACCGGGCGTCCCAGTGCCCCCCGCAGGACCTCGGCGACCTGGCCTTCCGTGAAGGGGCTGATGTCCATCCGGTGGATCGAGTCGCCGCTGCCGAAGGCCGATGCGAGGTCGAAGGGTTCCCCGGATCTGACCGTGCCGATGAGGAGCACGGTGCCGGAGTCCATCAACTGCCGTACGAGCATCACCGACGTGGAGTCGAGCAGGTGGAGGTCGTCGATCAACAGCACCAGTCTGCCTTCCTCGCTGTGCCGCAGACCGGCGGCGACCGCGGCGAATCCGGCGACCGGGTCGGAGAGATCGACGCCCGCGGGGATCAGGTGTCCCATGGCGCCCAGTGGTACGCCTGCCGCCGCCGCGGTGGCGACCGCCCACGCTGTACGGAAGCCGGCGCGCTCGGCGCGGATGAGGCACTCCTCGGCGAGCCGGGACTTTCCCACGCCCGCGGGACCGTGGATCAGGATGCCCTGCACGCGGCGGTGCCGCAGAGCCCGGGTGAACAGGTCCAGCACCTGACCCCGCCCGACCAGGGGCCAGGGCCGCTCGCAGGCGGCGGTGTCGGACAGGAAGGGGACGGCAGGGAGCGCTCGGCGATGCCGGTCCCGCACGGAGTCGGCCGGCTCGTGCGAGGACCCTTCGTGCTCACGGGGTGGCATGGAGCGAGGAGTCGGCCGGGCCGACGGTGAAGCCGCCGAAGCGAACGAGCAGGCCGCTGCGCCCGGGCGAACAGCAGTACGGACCAGCCGCCGAGGTGACCCCTGCGGACCAGGGCGCCACGCGCAGCAGCCGCCAGGGACCGTCGGCGCACCTGGCCCGGATCGTCAGGGCGTCCGCGAAGCGGCTCGCCCGTACGGTGACGGGCCGGCCCGACCATTCCGGCACCGGGGACAGCGACCAGTCGGAGACCGTCCGCGTCACCACCGCTCCCACGTGCACAGCGCCGTCCGTCAATTCGGCCCCGGCCTTCACCCACAGCTGGTCGTCGGCCCTGACCATGAGGCCCGCCTGGTCGTAGCGAGTGAGGAAGTCGGCGGTGAAGGTCACTTCGACGGCGCTCGTGTCCGGCAGGTCGGTCAGCAGCGCGTGACCGTCGTCGCGCACGAAGCCGTATGCGGTGTGCCGCCAGAAGTCGCTGCCTCCGGCCGTGGTCACCACGAGGTCCTGGCCGTCCTCATGGCAGGCCGGCGGCGCGTTCAGCCACGTTCCCTCGCTCCACGCGACCTGCCGTGTGCCGTTCGCCGGCGACGGATGATGCACGACCATTGCGAAAGCCCTCCGGCATCGGAAAATACCCGCTGTCACTCTCCCCGGTCGGCGAGCCCCTGTGATGAGTAGTCGTTACTCATTCCGGCGGACCGCTCCCAGGGTACCGAGGGCGTCCAGCCGCGAGCCGGCGTAAGGCCGGGCCCTGCTCCGGCACCCGGGGCATCGGCAGCTGATAGGCAGGAGACATGACGCACTGGAAAGACGACCGGATCGGGTCTGCCGAGCGGGGGGAGAATCCGACCGTCCTGGCCCGTATGCGCACCGGGTGGGCGGTCATCGGCGACATCCAGCATCTGCCCGGGTACTGCCTGCTGCTGTACGCGGGGAAGGCCAGTCACCTCACCGATCTGCCGCGCGACGAGCGAGCCCGGTTTCTCCTCGACCTGTCCCTGCTCGGAGAAGCCGTCGAGCAGACGTGCCGAAAGCACGACCCCGAGGGATTCCGGCGCCTCAACTACGAGATTCTGGGCAACTCCTGGGAGCACCTCCACGGGCACGTCCACCCCCGCTACCACTGGGAACCGGAGGAGTTCCGGTACGGACCCGTCTGGCGCTACGCAGCCCAACGGCCGGCTCCCCAGCACGCTTTCGACTCACGGCACGACGCTCTGCGCAATGACATCAAGGATGCCTTGACCGCGATCCTCGCCGGGCCCTCCGCTCCGTGAACCGGTCCGCGCTGTGCTTCGCCCCGCCGGCTGGCGACGCCTGTTGCTGCACACACCGTGACGCTGCGGTCACCCGGCCCGGAACGGCCTGCGCCGGTCTTCGTCACGGGTTTGTCAAGCCACGAGAGGCCGGGTCATGACCCAGGCCCTCACCGAAGGCGTAATGGAATCACCGCACGGAACGCAGAGAGCGGACGCCCACCGCCTCATTCCAGCGCGCATTCCAGCCTTCTCCGCCCCACTTCGAAGGACTCCACTCATGATCATCTTCGGCACCAGCGTATATTCGTACCGGCTCGCGGTACTCATGCTGACGTGTCGCCACTGCGACACCCCGGCCGCGCACACGGTCACGAAGTACGTCACCAAGTTCACGCTGTTCTTCGTGCCACTGTTCCCCGTCTCGAGGAGTTGTGCACTTCAGTGCACATTCTGCGGCATGGGACAAGCGGTGCCCAAGGAGTGGGTCGAGCGGTCGCTGGCACAGCCGGCAGATCCTCTCGGCAGTGAGGCGCACGCGCAGCCACAGCAGCCGCAGCATCCACAGCAGCCCTGCTGGCGCCCCGGAACCTGACCGGGGGCGGACACCCCCACCCCCTGCGACGGCTTCGGGGTCGGCCGGGTGCGGTCCACCGGATTGCCGCCGGGGTCCCGGATGTGCGCCTGTGAGGGTTTCAGGCGGTCGCGTCGCGGTCGTTGTGGGCATCAGTGCGAGGAAGTTGCAGGCGGACCTCGGTGCGGTGGATCGTTGCTGATGGACGGTTCTGGGCTTCTGTGTGCAGGGCGCGGCGGACGTCTTCCGTGAATTCGAGCAGATCGTCCGTGCTGCCCTCGGCCTGCCCTTTGAGCGTGACGATCTCGGTGCGGAGCTGGCGTAGATTCGCGCTGGCCAGCTGTTCTCCGGTGACCGCCTCGCGTCCTTCCCGCGCCTCGGCGACAGCTGCCAGCAGATGGTCCAGCTCGCTTCGAGCAGCTCGGCATCCCTGGCGCAGGGTCTTGAGGTCAGTGGTGATGGTCGCAGATCTGTGGACCCTGCGCAGCTCCTGCTCGAGTTCTCCGCACAGTTGATGCAGGTTCTGTGCGGCGGCCTGCAGTCTCTGGAGCTGCTCGACGTAGCTGGACGCTCTCATCGCGGCCTGCGATGACTCCAGGGCTGTGCCCGCTTTTTCCTGCCAGTTCTCCAGGAAGGCGGCCAGCGCGACGCTGTCTGCGCTCATCGGGCGGCCCGGACCGGGAGTGGCTCAGTCGACTTCGTCGGGCCAGACCTCGCGGCCGTAGGTGCGCAATCGTTGCCCGGCGAGTCTCAGCAGGTGGTGGATTTCCGCGGGCGGGGTGGTGGCGTCGAAGCGGGTCATCAGCTCCGCGCTCTCCTCGAGCTGGTTGCGCAGCAGTGTGGTGTCGAGGCCGGTGAGCGAGTTCGCGAGGCGGGCGGCTCTTGCGCAGATCCGCCGGCCGAGGAAGACCAGTCGGGGGCCGCTCGCATCTGCGGGAAGGCGATCGATGTCCCGCAGAAGGGAGGACAGTTCGACGGCGGCGCCGCTCGTCCGGGGCGTATGGGGGAAGGGAAGCACCTGGGCCATGGGGGGCTCTGGTGGTGTCCTCGGCGTTGCGTCGTTGTTCCGGCCGGCCTGCACAGGCAACTCCTCCTCGGCTTTTACGCGTGGGTCGGCGGGGTGGGCGGCACCGCGACCGGGGGAATCGAGCAGTCGGGCCAGTGCGGTGACGAAGGCGGTGCGGGCCGCTGTCCGTGCCGCGTGGTCGTCGCTCCGGTCATGGGCCGCCCGCAGGGTTTCGGCTGCCTGCAGCACCGTCGTGCACTGCTGGTGAAGGACGGCGGCGGCCTCGGTGGGGTCGCCGTCCTGTGCCAGGGCCGCCAGCCTGGTGCACCGATTGACGACGGCGCGCAGGTTGTCGGTGAGCACGGTGTCGAAGCGCGGGTCTGCGCAGCGTGTGCGCAGGTGTCGCAACTTCGATCGGTGGCGCAGCAGTTCGGCACGCAGTGCGGAGGGCAGCAGGTCGGCGTCTTCGTCGGGGACGGCGGGCCGGCTCGCGGCCCGGCCTGGTGGCGGCGCCTGTGCAGAGGGGTGGGGGGTGAACGGTTCTGCCATGGGCCGGAACGCTGCGCAGGCAGAGGCTGCCAGGCGCAGGAACCACCGTTGGTCCTCGGGGGCCTCACTGCGGGTGAGGAACATCAGCGCGCAGGCCTGGAGAGCGAGGAGGTACTGGGGGTGCCAGTCGGGGTGGGGGTAGTCACGGCGCCGGCGCCAGGACTCGGTGGCCGAGCGCAGGAGACGGACGGTGGAGATCAAACCGGCCGGCACCCGGTCCACATCGAGGCCGGTGCCATCTCCGTCCAGGTCCAGGAGGAGGGCCCTCAGCTGGTCGCGTGCCTGCTCGCTCAGGTCGGGAAGGTAGTCGCAGACCAGGCACAGCATGAGATGGACCGGGTCGCGCAGGAGCAGCCCCTCTTCCGTGAAGCGTGACAGGTCGATGAGGCGGAAGGAGTCGGGCTCGAGCGCCGGCTGGTCGGCCACCATGATGTTGCCGGGGTGCAGATCGTAGTGCGCGCGGCCCAGGGCCACTGTGGGTGGTTTCAGACCGGCCAGCGGGGAGGGGTTCGCCAGGGGGGTGGGGTTGGGCAGCGGGCTGGGCCATCCGGGCAGCTGCACATTGGGGTCGTGCACGGCGGAGCCGAGGAGCTGCCGGCAACTGCGGGCGAGTCGGCTGTCGGGAGCGGCCCGGTGGCCCAGAGCCTGCTGGAGGAAGGTGTGCGCGGCCAGCTCCTGGTTCGCCTTGTGATCGGGATTCCACTCCTCGAAGATGGAGCGGATCACGGCGGCGGCCACCTGGGCTTTCCCGGTGCCGGAAGGGACCGTGCTCAGCGGGCTCAGCGGGTAGCGACCACGCTTGTCCAGGGCGACACCCAGGAACATCAGCCAGGTGGTGGTTCCGACCTTGAGCGCCGGATAGACCTGACGGATCAGACGGCGCCGGGGAAAGTCGAAGGCGGACCCGCCCCGGTGGTACTCCGGGCCCGACTGCCATGCCGCCTCGTGGTCGCGGGGCTCGTCGACGGATCCTTCCTCGTCGGCGCAGAGCTTGAGCAGCAGCTTCTGCTGAGGGTGATCGGCATCGCCTTGGTGGTAGACGAAGGCGAGACGGGCTCCGCTGCCGCCGGTAAGTTCTTTGGCGAAGGTAATCCTGCGTCGGCTGTTCTGCCACCGCTCCAGTTCCGCGGCGGCCTGCGCGCCGAAGCACCTCAAGAACTCGTTCATGCCCCCAGTGTGTCCGAATTGGGGCCAGGGCGGCCCCAGTTGTGGTGTGATGCCCGCGGAGAGTGAGCACCAGGGGGATGTTTGGATGGCGAGGACGGGGGCGATACGCCGGGTGCGGCGCGCGGTGGCGCGGGGCAGGCCCGTCAGCGCGCATGCTCTTGAGCAGGCGGTGGCCGAGCACCAACCGGGTTCGGGACCGTTTCGTCTCCGCGGGGCGCGCGTGGTCGGACCGGTGGACCTCTCGCACCGGCAGCTGCAGTTCGGGCTGGTGCTGGTCGAATGCCGGTTTTCCGATCCTGTTGATCTGCGTGGCCTGTCCGCGACTTCACTCGACCTGAGCGGCTCGTGCGTGCCCGCGGTGCTGGCGGACGGTCTCACCGTGGACGGGGACGTCGGGCTGTCGGGGTGTGTCATCGGCACGACTCCCGGTGCGCTCATGGCGCTGGGCACCGAGGCGGCGGCCGTGCGCGACACCGTGCAGCGTCCGCACCGGGTGCCGGAGCCGTCCGCGGAGGCGCCCCTGCGACTGGCGGACGCGCGGATCACCGGCAGTCTTGCGGCAGAGAGGCTGCGGCTGCACTCCAACGGCCTGTGGTCCGTGTTCGCTCCGCGTCTGCGGGTCGACGGCGCCGTGCAGGGGGGCGAGCTCGAGGCCACCGGCGCGGTGTATCTGCGCGATGCCCGCGTGGCGCACGCGGTGTACCTCAATGCGGCGCGGGTGGGCGGGGTCGACGCCACCGGCCTCTCGTGCGGTCGCGGGTTCTACGCCGACTGGGGGTTCCGCTCCCGCGGCCAGGTGCTGCTGCGGGGTGCTGTGGTCGAGTCGGTGGTGACGTTCCACGACGCCACTCTTGCCGCGCCGCGCGGGGAGCTGATCCTCAGCCGGCTGACGGCGTCGCGGCTGCGTCTTGACCTGCGGGCAGCCCCGTCGGGACGCGTCGTGCTGCGGGACGCGACGGTGGGGGCGCTGGTCGACGACGCCGCCACCTGGCCCGCCGCGGGCCGGCTGGACATCGAGGGGCTGGTCTACAGGCGTCTGGGCTCCGTCGCACCGCTGTCGGTGAAGGACCGGCTGGCCTGGCTCGCCTTGGACCAGGAGGCCGGGGTGAGCGTCTTCGAGCAGTTGGCCGCCTCCTACCAGGCGGCGGGCGACGAACGCGCGGTCAGGACGGTGCGGCACGCCCGCGAGCGGCATCTGCGGCGGGGTGACCGGCTCACCGGCCGTGTCTGGGGGGCGGTGCAGGACGTCCTGTTCGGCTACGGTTACGCCCCCCGGCGGGCGCTGCTGTGGTTGCTGGCGCTGGTGGCGGCCGGTTCCGGCTGGTTCTCGATGCACGCGCCGGCCCCGGTGAGCGGGTCCGGGCAGCGGGCCTTCGATCCCGTGCTGTATTGCATGGATTTGCTGATCCCGGTCGTCTCGCTGGGCTATCGTCCGGCCTTTGACCCGGTGGGCTGGGACAAGGCGGTCGCCGTGTTCCTGATCGTGTCGGGGTGGGTGCTGGCCACCGCGGTCATTTCGGGGGCCGGCCGGGCGCTGGGGCGCGGGCCGTGAGGGGCGCCCGAGCCGGTTCTGCGCCCCGCCGTGCGCCCCTTGTGCTGCGGTGCGCCCTCACTTTTTGTCCGGCCGGCCGGGCGGAACCCCTACGGTGCACGGCAGCGTTGTGTGTTCCCCACGCAACGCACGGGGCGCCCACGGAAAGCTGGTGGACGAGCAGTTGAGCTTTTCGGGCTGTATGCGGCACCCGAACCAGGCAGAGGTACGGATGAGCGAGTGCGACGACGAGTACTGGGTCGATCTGGTCCAGGACGAGGACCTGCTGGGAGGCGCGTTCCTGGTCACCCGCTACTACGCGATGACGCTCACCGACTGTGTCGCCCCGCTCGAGGTTGGCTCGCGGATCGTGCTGCGCATGGTCGGCGGAACCGGCACCGACGTCCCCGGTGAGATCGTCGACCTGCGGCCGGATGTCGGTCTCGCACTGATCTCCGTCATCGCCCACCCCAGCCAGTGTCTGCCCACCCCGCGCATGGACCACGCGACCAAGGGCGACGACTGGCGCGCCCCGTACACGCCGCCGCGCGTGCGCCGGCCGCTGCGCGGCACCGTCGACGACGTGGTGCACGATCACCCGGAGCACGGCCCGTGCCGCATCGCCATCCATCTCGCCACCGACACCCCGGTGCACAACCATGCCGCGTTCGGCGGCGGACCGGTCGAACGGATCCTTGACGAACCGGAGCGCTCCCCCCTGGTCGGAGTGCTGATGTCGCCGGCTTCGCCGCGGTTCTCGCACAGCCCGCCCCAGGGTGTGGTCGCCACCTCGATCGACAGCGCGATGGAGGCCTTCCCCGGCCTGTCCGCGCTGGGGCTGGCCACCAGCCTGATCGCCGGGGAGTCGCCCTCCTGCCCGCCCGACACGGTGTTGGTGCCGGCGCACAGTGCCGCGCCGGCACCGCTGGCGCGCGAGGAGACGGCGTCCGAGACCGGCGCGCACGCCGGAGTGCACCTCGAGCCCCCGCCCGAACGTGGCCAAGGGGATTCGAACGGCGCCGTACTGGACATATCACCCACGGCCGGCCTCTCCTGGTCACCGCAGGAGATCAGAGACCCCGTGCTCAGCGCGCTG
The DNA here is from genome assembly GCF_044903565.1 of Streptomyces sp. NPDC004065. NCBI lineage: Bacteria > Bacillati > Actinomycetota > Actinomycetes > Kitasatosporales > Streptomycetaceae > Streptomyces > Streptomyces sp. NPDC004065. The sequence continues at coordinate 103,574 of NZ_JBJDQT010000032.1, forward strand.
TGTGCCCGAACAGAAGACTATCTGCGGTTTCTCCACCACCTGAGCGAATCGGAACTGGTCGAATCGCTCGACCTGGAACCGCTGCGCGTACGGTCGGTGGGGGACCTCACGGACGCGCTGCGCGCACTCCAACTGTCCGCCGGCGACGAGGGAGGCGAAGCATGATCAGTTCATACGAGGACGCGGTCACGCACGCCGAGGAGGCCCTGCGGGAGACCCGCCGCACCGGCGTGCCCGATTCGCTGAAAGTGTTCACCGACCGATGCGCCGCCGGGGAAGTGCCGCCCGTCTCCGCCACCAACCTCACCTTCGTCCTGAGACTGGCGTGGCTTCTCTACCAGATGGGCCTCCACACCGCCTCGCACTCCCTGGTGCGGCGTCTGGTGTCCGACCCCCCGCAGGGCTATCCCCCCGGCGGTGACCCCAACCGCTGCGCGGTGCTGCTCACCTGCCTCGGGCACCCGGACGAGGCCCAGAGCCTGCTGACCCGGCTGCACCGCACGGACACGGCGGACAAGGCCGGGGCGGGCACGGGCAGCGAAGCCCGACCGGCACCGGCCGACGCCCCGCGCCCGGCCGGGAAGGCCACCGGCTCCGGCCGGGCGGACTGGGAATCCGTGCGGGCCATGGCCAACCTCGCCGCCATCAGCGCCGGTACACAACAGCCGCGGCAGGCGGCTCACTGGCTGGCCCAGGCCGACCTCCTCCTCGCCGCGGCCACCGAGGCCGCGCCCGTCGAGATCCGCCGGCTCCTGGCGGGGGTACGGGTCTTCCTCGCACGCCGCACACCGTCCGGGCCGTCGCGTACCGCCGCCGCGACCGAGTTCACCCGTGCGTCGCTGGACGCCATCGCAGCGCTGGACCCCCGCGACCCGCAGGGGTACCTGATCGTGGCCCAACTCGCGCTGGCCGCCGTCGAGGACGCCCGCGACGCCCAGGCCGACGACCGTCTGGAACACGCGGCGGGCATATTGGAAGCAGCCAGTCAGCGGCTGTCCGCCATGCTGGGCGCCGACCACCCGCGGGCCCTGGTGGTGCAGGGCAAGCTCGCCGCGGTCCACGTCGAATGCGCGCGGGCGGCCCGCTCCCCGTTACGGCTGCGCAAGGCCACCACCGATCTGGCCTTCATCGGCAGCCGCCTCAACCGGCACGTGGGTGCGCGCCATCCGCAGGCACTCGCCGCGGCCGGCAACCTCGCCGTCGCGCGGCTCGAATGCGCACGCGCCTGCCACGACCGGGCGCAGGCCGACGACATCCTCCAGGACCTGTACCTGCAGTGGCGCAGCATGGCCGCGCTGCTGGGAGACCACCACCCCGTCGTGCAGCTCGTCCAGGCCTCCTACCAGGTCTGCCGGACCCTCACGGAGAAGATCACCGCAAGCCGGGCCGACTACTCCTCCGCCCCCGCCGCCGGATACCCGGCCTCCACGGGAACAGCGCACCTCGCCGGCCCCTCCCCCACCACCCGGTCCGCCACCGCCACCTCCGCACGCGCCGCCCTGAACGCCTCGAGCGCGGCGACCCAGCTGCAGCCCGCACCCACCCTTCAGCCGCAGGTAGCGGTCAACGACATCGGTAACGAGGAAGCCTTCCTCGCAGCGATCGACGAGACGATCAAGTACTTCAACGACGGCGACATCGTCGA